>NC_022349.1:3022978-3334467 GCF_000354175.2 Vibrio alginolyticus NBRC 15630 = ATCC 17749 | reverse complement strand
ATCAACCTCGTTGTATGTGAGGATAAATGGTAACTGACGGCTACTCTAAGTTTAGACCCAAAGCAAATCAAGGTCGTATGCGATCTTTTGCAAAATCCTGTGATAGCAAGCGAGCAAAACCTAACCAGCAGACAGATTATTTACAGATATATATTCTAATAAAAAACAAATTATTGTATTTTAATAAAGAAATTAACGAATTTTTAGGAATTAAACAATGCAAAATATCGGGATGTCGTCAAAACTCGACAATGTCTGCTACGACATTAGGGGTCCTGTACTCAAACATGCTAAGCGCATGGAGGAAGAAGGGCATAAAATCCTAAAGCTAAACATTGGTAACCCTGCCCCATTTGGTTTTGACGCCCCTGATGAGATTTTAGTCGACGTGATTCGTAATCTGCCGACTTCTCAAGGCTATTGTGATTCCAAAGGTATTTACTCTGCTCGTAAAGCTGTGGTCCAACACTATCAGCGTAAAGGTATACGCTCGCTAGATGTCGAAGATGTGTATGTAGGTAACGGCGTGTCTGAGTTGATCGTAATGGCCATGCAAGCGCTATTAAACAATGGCGACGAAATGCTGATCCCAGCACCAGACTATCCGTTATGGACAGCTTCAGTTGCACTATCTGGTGGTAAGCCGGTTCATTATCTATGTGATGAAGAAGCTGACTGGTACCCAGACCTTGAAGACATCAAAAAGAAAATCACACCAAAGACACGTGGCATTGTTCTGATCAACCCGAACAACCCGACAGGTGCGGTATACAGCCGTGACTTCCTACTTGAAGTGATTGAGATAGCACGCCAGCACAAACTGATCATTTTCGCAGATGAGATCTACGACAAAGTGTTGTACGACGGTGCAACACATACCTCAGTCGCCACACTCACTGAAGACGTGCTAGTCATGACATTCAATGGCCTTTCAAAAGCCTACCGTGTTTGTGGTTTCCGTGGTGGCTGGATGTTCTTAACGGGGCCTAAACATCTGGCTCAAGGGTACGTGAATGGCTTGGAGCTGCTTTCATCGATGCGTTTATGTGCAAACGTACCAATGCAACATGCCATTCAAACCGCGTTAGGTGGATACCAGAGTATCAATGAACTGATTTTACCTGGCGGACGCTTGTTAGAGCAGCGCAACCGAGCGTATGAACTGATCAATCAGATTCCTGGCGTTTCTTGTGTCAAACCTAAGGGTGCGATGTACCTCTTCCCGAAAATCGACACTAAAATGTACAACATCAAGAACGATCAACAGATGGTTTTAGATTTCTTAAAACAAGAGAAAGTCTTACTGGTGCAAGGTTCCGGCTTTAACTGGCCAAAACCAGACCACTTCCGCATCGTGACACTACCGCACGTTGAAGATCTAGAAATCGCCATTGGACGTTTTGAAAGATTCCTATCAACCTACAGCCAGTAATGAATCACTGGTAGTAATTAGTGCTGATCTCTCATATGCTTAGAGGAACTCCTAGTGAGTTCCTTTTTTACACCAGAAACGGAGAAAGCCATGAAAGAAAGCCATTTTTTCGCCCACCTGGCTCGAATGAAGCTGATCCAACGCTGGCCTTTAATGCGGTCCGTCTCACCAGAAAACGTTTCAGAGCATAGCTTACAAGTTGCTTTTGTCGCTCATGCCCTTGCCCTCATTAAAAACAAAAAGTTCGGCGGCAACCTTAATCCAGAACGCATCGCGATTCTTGCCATGTACCATGACTCCAGTGAAGTATTAACGGGTGATCTTCCGACTCCAGTGAAGTATTACAACCCTGAAATTGCCAAAGAATATAAGAAGATAGAATCGGCAGCGGAGCAAAAATTACTCTCAATGTTACCGGAAGAGTTCCGAGATGATTTTGCCCCCTATCTTCTTTCTCACTCTGCACATGAAGAGGACGCAAAAATCGTTAAGCAAGCCGATTCCATCTGTGCCTATTTAAAATGTCTCGAAGAACTAAGCGCCGGCAACCATGAGTTCGCTCTGGCAAAAAAACGCTTAGACGTCACTTTGCAAGAACGCAGAACGCCTGAAATGGATTACTTTCTCAATACCTTTGCCCCAAGTTTCGAATTATCGTTAGATGAAATCAGTTAGCTTACGGAGATAATCGTGTCGTTTGAATTACACCCGCAATGGCAAGAGCGCCATGATGATGAGCATAAAATCCGTCGAGACGACCATCGGAGCCCGTACCAACGAGACCGAGCGCGCATTCTTCACTCGGCTGCATTTCGACGCCTACAAGCAAAAACCCAAGTACACGGCAATAGCTTGGAAGACTTTCACCGCAGTCGGTTAACGCACTCCTTAGAAGCGTCGCAACTCGGGACCGGTATCGTCGCCCAGTTAAAGAAAAAACAACCAGAGTTCCGTGAACTATTACCATCAGACAGCTTAATTGATTCATTATGTTTGGCTCACGACATCGGGCATCCTCCATACGGTCATGGGGGAGAAGTCGCTCTAAACTACGTAATGCGCGAACATGGCGGCTTCGAGGGGAACGCCCAAACCTTTCGTATCGTCACTAAGTTAGAGCCTTATACCGAGCATTTCGGAATGAATTTATCACGCCGCACACTGCTTGGTTTGATTAAGTACCCTGCCCTCATTAGTCAAACACGCTCCGTCAAGTTGCCTCAACCAGCCGAGCATCAACGTAAACTAAAAGCAAAAGATTGGAGCCCAGCTAAAGGCATTTATGATTGTGATAAAGACTTATTTGATTGGGTAATTGCACCGCTTTCTGACAACGACAAGGCATTGCTTAGTCTGATGCGTTCAACGCCAGAATCGGAGTTTGAGCACAGTAAAACGCGTTTTAAATCACTCGATTGCTCAATCATGGAGTTAGCAGATGATATCGCCTACGGTGTTCATGATTTAGAAGATGCAATCGTACTTGGTATGGTGACACGTCAGCAATGGCAAGAAGGCGCAGCAAGTCAATTAGTGGACTGTGGCGACCCGTGGTTTGAAGCTCATATCGATTCCATCGGACAGATGCTATTTAGCGGTAAGCACCATGAGCGGAAAGATGCCATCGGTGGTATGGTTAACGCGCTACTGACCAGCATTTCAATCAAAGCGGTGGATGAGCCGTTTAATAACCCGTTACTGTCTTGGAATGCGTGTTTAGAACCACAGATGGCACGTGCACTTGACGTACTCAAGCACTTTGTCAGCACCTTCGTTATCCAAGTCCCGCAGGTCCAGATCGTTGAGTATAAGGGTCAGCAAATTATTATGGATATTTTTGAAGCGTTAACAGCAGACCCAGAGCGATTACTACCCGTTCATACAAAAGATCTGTGGTGTCAGGCGAAGAGCGAGAGCAATAAGATGAGGGTCATCGCCGATTATATTTCTGCAATGACCGATGGTCACGCGCAAAAGCTACACCGCCAACTTTTCTCTTCCATCGTTCTTTAGTAACACTCAACCTTTCAAGTAATTCTTTTCAAAAACGCCCGGAGGCATCTGGGCGATTTGGAATTCGATCATCTTTTCAAAGGCACGCATCAGCGGTGTAAAGTCTCGCTCGGGTTCAAGCAAGCGAAGCGAATGATAACCAGCCTCGACTGTCGATAAGCTATTCTCAGAGGGCGCCTTACGAATGGTGTAGTGCCCTTGTAGTTGCTTAGGCAACTGCACGGTTGGGAATGAATGTAAGTTGCTTGAGAGTTGCCACATTTTGTACGCTTTTTTCCACGTACCATCGAGCAAAATCAAACGTATTTTCTTAGATACACTATGACTCGCTTGAGTGATTTCAGAAATGCATCGTGACTCTTCTGATGGGTAAAGAACAAAATGTTGATATGACTTATCCGCTAATAAGTGATTTAAGACATCATCACAAGAAAAGTCCTCTCCTATCAAACAAATACAGTTATCTAAACTCAAATTGAGAATCCGTGCCGTACCAAGCGGACGATGTTCTTCACTCGTGTGCTGAAGAATGATAAGTTCTACCTCGCTTGCCAGCGGTACAATCCATTGGCAAATACACGCTTTTTGCGATTTTCCACAACGAGAACAATAACGAGACATAGAGTGAACCTTTATACCTTGCTGAGTATTATCAGCGTGATCTGTTTGATACTTCAATTTGAACCAATGGCAAGCCTAACCGAGTGGCACAGCTACAATATACGCCATGGTGAATGGTGGCGAATCGTAACAGGAAATCTCACACATACCAACTTTGCGCACTTAGGAATGAACCTCGCCGGATTGTGGATCATTACTTTTATTTTTCGCCCAAGCACTCGTAACTTCCTTATCGTTTTTTCAATCTTATGTGCATGTGTTGGTGCGCTGAATTTGTTTACCAACATGTCGGTATACGTGGGTTTATCCGGCGTATTACACGGATTGTTTGGATTTTGGGCGCTCAGAGAAGTCTTTGAAAGCAGAAGAAGCAGTGTGTTGTTAGTCGGAGGGCTAATCGCCAAAGTAGCATGGGAGCAGGTCTATGGCCCATCCAGCAGTACTGCTGAGCTTATCGGTGCAAACGTTGCTATTGATGCTCATATGTTTGGCGCACTCGGTGGGTTAGTAATGGCTTTACTGGAAAAAGGCCTTCGCCGTCGTTTATTCGGATAAAAAATCCCGAACCACGAAAGAGGGGCTGGTTCGGGAAAGCAGTAATAGGGAAACAGATATTGTTCTGAATTCAGACTCAATATCTGCAATACATCAAGCTACAGTAAAATGCGGTCTTCGTTTTTCTTAACTGTCGCTTCACCTATGCCTTTTACGCTCTTCAAATCTGCTGCCGTTTTAAAAGGGCCATGTTCCTCGCGGTAGTCCACTATACTCTGCGCTTTCTTCTCACCTATACCTTTCAACATGGTCGCAATTTCTTCAGCAGTGGCCGTGTTGATATTTACAGTAATTTCAATTCCTTCATATTTGTCAGTGGCTGAATCCGCAGCCATGCTAAAAGGTGCAAAAACAAATAAGCACAATGTCAAAATCCATTTCATATTGAACATACAATCTCCAAAATAGTAGGCTAAAAACAGTCGTCGAGAGCGAGTCACTATCAAGTTTGCAATGGAAAGCAATATGGTTATGCATTTAACAAACTGAGATGACCCGGAATTCACAACGGCCGCTATCACTTAAACGCGCACTAATTTAAGTAATGCCTATTGATGATTGAAGTTCATAAAGACAAAAATAAAACGGACCGCTTATGCGGTCCGTTTTATTCAACATACAAATTACACTAATTGTGCTTAGTTGCTCACAACAAAGTACTCAATGTCAGTATTTGCACGCAGTACGGCTAGTACAGATGATAAATCTTGCTGAGAAGATGCACGCTGCATTTGCATCGCAACTTGATCTTCTAACTCACTATCTAGCTCTGCGTTTACAGCATCAAGCTCGATGATAATGATGTTACCTTCAAGATCTTTAGACTGACCGTATACTGGTTTACCATCGACTGGTTTTGACATCGCGAATACCGTTGTTGCCAACGGAGAACGACGATCTACTGTCTCTTGTTCACCAAAGGCAAGATTGTTTTCAGCAAGCACGTTCGTCTTACCTTCTTTCAATGCCGCAACGACTTGTGTTCCAAGTTCCATCGCTTCTTGCTCACCTTTAACACGAGATAGCTCTGCAACAACCTGATCTTTCACTTCTTCTAATGGAAGAACTGTCTCGTCACGCGCATCTTCAACACGAACAACGATAATATGCTCAGGCGCAACTTCGATAGCTTCAGAGTTTAGGCCATCTTCTTTAACTTCAGGACTTAGGATAGCTTGCATTACCGCAGGGCTACGAAGCACTTCAGGTGCATCAACCTGAGAAATAAAGTCCGTTGTCTTCACTTCTTGGTTAACCGCTTGAGAAGCATCATACAATGAGTCTGGGTATTCAAACGCTACGCGCTCAAGCTCATTTTGCAACTCGTAGAATTGATCGATCGCTTGTTGGTCAACCATCTCTTGTTTGATTTCAGCAGCGACTTCTTCAAATGGCTTCGCCACAGAATCTTTTAGCTCTTCAAGCTTGATAATGTGATAGCCAAAGTCCGACTTTACTAGACCCGACGTATCGCCAGGATTCTTCAGTGCGAATGCCGCTTCTTCAAAAGCAGGGTCCATCACATCACGCTCAATCCAACCTAGGTCACCACCGTTTTCAGCGCTGCCAAAATCGTCAGATTTCTCTTGAGCAAGCGTCGCAAAATCTGCACCCGCGTTTAGCTCACCTAGGATAGCTTGCGCTTTTGCTTCATCGTCCCCTTCTACAAGAATGTGAGCGACACGGCGTTGCTCTTCTGAAGAGTATTTGTTTAAGTGCTCGTCGTAGTACTTTTTCACCTCAGCATCAGAAACATTAACTTGTTCCTTTAGCGCTTCAGCTGACAGTTCGATGTAAGAGACTTTAACCTGCTCTGGGCGTGTAAAGTTGTCTGGGTTTGCTTTGTAGTACTCTTGAATTTCTTCGTCGGTCAATTCAATATTTTTCGCAAACTCCGCTAAGTCGATCTGAATCGTGCGAATATCACGAGTTTGAGTGAACAGCTTGCCTTCTGCTTGTACTTCACCCGGCAGAATAAATTCACTGTTTTGTAGCGCATTCAGCAGTTGCTCACGAACCAATTCACGACGCATGTACTCAGCAAAAGAGTCTGGCGAAAAGCCTGCACGACGCAAAGAGGCTTGATAGATCTCTTGATCAAACTGACCATTAGATTGGAACTGAGGCATGTCTAGAATCATGCTACGCACTTGAGTGTCGCTGATTCGCAGACCCAAAGCTTCAGCTTGTTGGTCAAGCAACACGTCATTGATCATTCGATCTAAAACGGATTTGCGGAAAGATTCAACATATGCAGGGTCAGCCAGCATTTGAGAGAAGTAGTCACCCAACTGAGCTTGCATACGGTTACGCTCATTTTGGTATGCCATCTCGAACTCACCACGAGGAATCTCAGTGTTACCGACTTTCGCTGCAGAGTTGTTGCTACCACCAACGATGTAGCTACCTACACCTGCAAATACGAAAGACAGGATGATAAGTCCAAGGATAATTTTGACCGCGATGCTATTCACGCCTTCGCGTAGTCGATCCATCATAATTTAACTGCTCTCCACAATTGAAGCCTACTGCTTCTATCTAATAGAAATAATGGCGCAATAATATCAGAAAAAGAAATGCGCATCAGTATGATGCGCATAATTTAAGAAAGTTCGGCTCGAAGTTTGTAAATTTTTGTTCGAAACTTATTGTTTGAGCAAAAGTTAAGCAAATGGCCGGTTACAGAAAAAACGCCGTGATTAGTTACAAGCGTCTTTCAGTGCTTTACCAGCTTTGAAAGCTGGTACTTTTGCTTCTGCGATTTGGATTTCTTCACCAGTTTTTGGGTTACGACCAGTACGTGCAGCACGAGTGCGAACGCTGAATGTACCAAAGCCAACTAGAGCGACTTGATCACCAGATTGAAGAGTTCCGCTTACTGCTTCGATGAATGCATCTAGAGCACGACCCGCTGACGCTTTAGAAATATCTGCATTTTCTGCGATTTGTTCTACTAACTGAGTTTTATTCACTGTAATTTCCCCTTTGTGTCATCTGTGATTATTTTTGTGATGACTTTCGTTCCATTGTTAAGAAAATATGCTCCACCCCTTATTCATCAAGGGCTGGCAGCTATCGAAACTAACTTAGCGCCCAAAAAAAACGCTGACAAGCCTTTTTGGGCTTATCAGCGTAAACTTTTACTTATTTTTGCTACACATCACTATTTTTGAGACTCAAACTCAACGCCCGTCGGGTCTCGCTCTAGTGCGACTTTCAGTACTTCATCAATCCACTGTACAGGGATAACTTTCAGATCAGCGATAACATTATCAGGAATCTCTTCCAAATCACGCTCGTTATCTTTTGGAATTAGCACTGTCTTAATGCCACCACGGTGTGCCGCAAGTAACTTCTCTTTTAGGCCGCCGATAGGTAGAACCTCACCACGCAGTGTGATTTCACCCGTCATCGCTACTTCTGCTTTCACAGGGTTGCCTGTCAGAGAAGAAACCAATGCCGTACACATTGCTGTACCCGCACTTGGGCCATCTTTTGGTGTCGCGCCTTCCGGTACGTGTACGTGAATATCTTTCTTCTCGTAGAAGTCAGTATTGATACCTAGCTTTTCTGCACGAGAGCGAACCACTGTCATTGCTGCTTGGATAGACTCTTGCATCACATCACCAAGAGAACCCGTTTGTGTCAGCTTACCTTTACCTGGCATTGATTGAGTTTCAATCGTTAATAGATCGCCACCCACCTCTGTCCAAGCTAGACCAGTTACTTGACCAATTCGGTTACTTTCATCCGCTTTACCGTAATCGAAACGTTGAACACCTAAGTACTCTTTTAGGTTGTCCATCGTTACCGTTACTGACTTGATGTCCTTATCCAGCAAGATATTCTTCACTGCTTTACGGCAGATCTTAGAAATCTCACGCTCTAAGTTACGGACACCCGCTTCACGCGTGTAGTAACGAATGATGCCAATAATCGCAGAATCTTCAATGACGATCTCATCCGCTTTCAAGCCATTACGCTTCACTTGTTTATCAACAAGGTGACGTTTTGCAATGTTCAGCTTCTCGTCTTCGGTGTAACCAGATAAACGAATAACTTCCATACGGTCTAACAATGGGCCCGGGATGTTCATCGAGTTCGATGTCGCAACAAACATAACGTCAGAGAGATCGTAATCCACTTCTAGGTAGTGATCGTTGAACGAGTTATTCTGTTCAGGATCAAGCACTTCTAGTAGAGCCGATGCCGGATCACCACGCATATCTGAAGACATTTTGTCGATTTCGTCCAATAAGAACAGCGGGTTCTTCACACCAACCTTCGACATCTTCTGGATCAATTTGCCTGGTAATGAGCCGATGTAAGTACGACGGTGACCACGAATTTCCGCTTCATCACGCACACCACCCAACGCCATACGAACATACTTACGGCCTGTAGCTGAAGCAATTGAACGACCAAGAGACGTTTTACCTACACCAGGAGGACCAACAAGACAAAGGATAGGACCTTTTAGCTTGTTGATACGGTTTTGAACAGCCAGGTATTCAAGGATACGTTCTTTGACGCGTTCTAGACCGTAGTGATCTTCATTAAGAACCTCTTCTGCTTTCGCTAAGTTTTTCTTAACTTTTGAGCGCTTAGCCCAAGGAACGCTGACCATCCAATCGATGTAGCTACGAACCACTGTTGCTTCAGCAGACATTGGAGACATCATCTTAAGCTTTTGCAGCTCTTGCTCTGTCTTTTCACGTGCCTCTTGAGGCATTTTTGATTCGTCAATCTTCTTCTGTAGCGTTTCGAACTCGTCTGGTGCGTCTTCCATCTCACCAAGTTCTTTCTGAATCGCTTTCATTTGCTCATTCAGATAGTACTCACGCTGAGATTTTTCCATTTGCTTTTTAACGCGACCACGAATTCGTTTTTCAACTTGCAGCAAGTCGATCTCTGATTCCATCTGGCCCATCAGGAATTCCAGACGCTCAGTGACGTCAACAATTTCAAGTACTTGCTGCTTATCTACCAACTTTAACGGCATATGAGCCGCAATGGTATCCGCTAAGCGTGCGGCTTCGTCGATACCATTAAGTGACGTTAGCACTTCTGGTGGAATCTTCTTGTTTAGCTTAATGAACCCTTCAAACTGATTAATCGCGCTGCGAACAATCACTTCTTGCTCACGCTCATCCAATTCTGGCGTAACAACAAATTCAGCTTCCGCTAGGAAGAAGTCACTCTCTTTAAAGTGATTGATTTTTGCTCGCTGCTGGCCTTCGACCAATACTTTTACTGTGCCATCCGGAAGCTTCAAGAGCTGGAGAATGGTGGCTACCGTACCTACGTCAAATAGGTCGTCAACCGTAGGCTCGTCAGTATCCGCTTGCTTTTGTGCCACAAGAAGAACTTGTTTGTTGGTTTCCATCGCCGTTTCTAGACAGCTAATCGATTTCTCACGACCAACAAACAATGGAATAACCATGTGTGGGTAGACCACTACGTCACGTAGAGGTAGTACCGGGATCTCGATACGCTCGGAACGTTCCAAGTTCATATAATTCTCTCTTCCGCTTTCACGTTTAACGTATTACTTAAGGCAGTATATGGGGGCTAATTGTTTGGATTCAATAAGAGAAATAAAAAAAGGAGGTAATTACTTACCTCCTTTTTCATTATGGCTGAATTTACTCTGCTCCAGCTGCCTGATTGTCTGCGTTACTGTAAATAAGCAGTGGCTCTGACTCGCCATTAATGACGGACTCATCAATCACGACTTTACTAACGTCTGTTGCAGATGGTAATTCGTACATGGTTTCAAGTAGCACGCCTTCAAGAATCGAGCGTAAGCCACGAGCACCTGTTTTACGCTCCATTGCTTTTTTCGCGATAGCGCGCAGCGCATCTTCACGGAATTCAAGTTCAGCGTTTTCTAGCTCAAACAATGCTGCATATTGCTTGGTCAGTGCGTTCTTCGGTTCACATAGGATCTGAATCAACGCTTCTTCATCAAGCTCAGTCAGTGTTGTTGTTACAGGTAGACGACCAATGAATTCTGGAATGAGGCCATACTTCACTAAGTCTTCAGGTTCAACTTGAGTAAATAGCTCACCTACCGTCTTCGATTCATTCTTCGAACGAACTTCAGCACCAAAGCCAATACCTGTACCTGTTGCAACACGCTGCTCAATCACTTTGTCTAAGCCAGCAAAAGCACCACCACAGATGAACAGGATCTTAGATGTGTCCACTTGTAGGAATTCTTGCTGAGGATGCTTACGACCACCTTGAGGTGGAACCGATGCAACCGTACCTTCGATAAGTTTTAGTAGCGCCTGCTGAACACCTTCACCAGATACGTCACGCGTAATAGATGGGTTTTCAGCTTTGCGTGAAATCTTATCAATTTCATCAATGTAAACGATGCCGCGTTCCGCTTTAGCTACATCGTAATCACATTTTTGCAGAAGCTTTTGGATGATGTTTTCAACGTCTTCACCTACGTAACCGGCTTCGGTTAGTGTCGTCGCGTCTGCCATTGTAAATGGCACATCCAAGAATCGAGCTAATGTCTCCGCAAGTAGTGTTTTACCGCTACCTGTAGGACCAATTAGAAGGATGTTACTCTTACCAAGCTCCACACCTTCGCTCGTTGTATCACCATTGCGTAAACGCTTGTAGTGGTTATATACCGCAACTGCGAGCACTTTTTTCGCGTAATCTTGCCCGATCACATAGTCATCAAGGTGTTCACGGATCTGTTTTGGCGTTGGTAACGCTTCAGATTCTTTCTTAGGGAGAACATCCTTGATTTCTTCGCGAATAATATCGTTACATAAGTCGACACACTCGTCGCAAATGTACACTGACGGACCTGCGATTAGCTTGCGAACTTCGTGCTGACTTTTGCCGCAGAAAGAACAGTACAGCAATTTACCGCTGCCACTTTCTTTGCTTTTATCTGTCATTCGCTAACCTCTTAGCCTTTACTCTTCATGAATGAGTGTATATCAATTTTTGCCAAAATGCGCTGGCAAATTACTCGCCACGGTGGCTTAACACTGCATCCACGATACCGTATTCCACAGCCTGCTCTGATGACATGAAGTTATCACGATCAGTATCGCGCTCAATGACTTCAAGAGGTTGGCCTGTATGTTCTGCTAACAACTTGTTTAGCTTCTGTTTAATCGTCAGGATTTCCTGAGCATGGATTTGGATATCAGAAGCTTGACCCTGGAAACCACCCAATGGTTGGTGGATCATTACACGAGAGTTAGGCAGTACGTAACGCTTACCTGGCGCACCACCTGCAAGCAGGAAGGCACCCATTGAACATGCTTGACCCATACATACTGTGCTCACATTTGGCTTAATGAACTGCATGGTGTCGTAAATAGACATACCTGCTGTTACGCTGCCGCCTGGTGAGTTGATGTATAGGAAAATATCTTTATCTGGATTTTCAGATTCTAGGAAAAGTAGCTGAGCCACGACAAGGTTTGCCATGTGGTCTTCCACTTGACCCGTTAAAAAAATCACGCGCTCTTTCAGCAGACGTGAGTAGATGTCGTAAGAACGTTCGCCTCGGGAAGTTTGTTCAACCACCATTGGTACTAGCGCGTCCATAATTGGCGACATTGCATTTTTTTCTTGGTAGCTCATATTCTTATGTCCCTAAAATAAATGGCCCGGATGATGACTATCATACGGACCATTGTTAGCAGAATAGTTAACGTTAAGTCAACCTTCTACGCAAGATATTGCTTATTAAGCAGCAGGTTGTTGTTGGTTAAGTAGCTCGTTGAAGCCTACTTCTTTCTCAGAAACCTGTGCTTTAGCGATGATCGCGTCGATTGCTTGCTCTTCTAGAGCTACGTTGCGCATGTTGTTCATCATTTCTTCGTTTTGCTCGTAGTAAGCAATAACTTCTGATGGATCTTCGTATGCAGTAGCCATTTCTTCGATTAGCGCTTTAACTTTCTCGTCGTCCGCTTTTAGCTCTTCAGATTTGATTACTTCACCTAGTAGAAGACCAACAACTACGCGACGTTTAGCTTGTTCTTCGAACAGTTCACGTGGAAGCTGAGCAGCAGCTTCTGGGTTACCACCGAAGCGTTGTGCAGCTTGTTGACGTAGAACTTGGATTTCTTGCTCGATAAGCGCTGATGGTACGTTGATGTCGTTTTGCTCAACTAGACCGTCAATCGCTTGCTCTTTGATGCGGTTCTTAACAGCTTGCTTAAGTTCGCGTTCCATGTTCTTACGAACTTCAGCTTTAAGTGCTTCAACACCACCTTCAACAACACCGAACTTAGCAACGAACTCGTCGTTTAGTTCTGGTAGTTCACGAGCTTCAACTTTGTTCACTTTGATTGCGAACTTAGCTGCTTTACCTTTTAGGTTTTCAGCGTGGTAATCTTCTGGGAAAGTCACGTCGATGTCGAATTCCATACCAGCAGTTTTACCTGCGATACCGTCTTCGAAACCAGGGATCATGCGACCAGCACCCATTTCTAGAGGGAAGTTCTCAGCTTTACCACCTTCGAACTCTTCACCGTCGATAGAGCCAACGAAGTCAATGCTTACGCGTTTGCCATCTTCTGCTGCTTCTTCAACTTCAACCCAAGTTGCTTGTTGCTTACGTAGAGTATCGATCATCTCTTCTACGTCTGCATCTTTAACTTCTGTTAGTGGTTTTTCAACAGTGATGCTCTCTAGGCCTTTAAGCTCAACTTCTGGGTAAACTTCAAAAGTTGCAGTGAAAACTAGGTCTGAACCTTCTTTGTTCTCTACAGGAGCGAAAGTTGGAGCGCCAGCTGGGTTGATTTTCTCTTTAACGATAGCTTCGATGAAGTGGCGTTGCATTACTTCACCAAGAACGTCTTGACGTACTGCTTTGCCGTACATCTTAGCAACCATTTTTAGAGGCACTTTACCCTTACGGAAACCATCGAAACGACGGTTTTTAGCGATGTTGCGTAGTTCAGCTGTTACAGCGTCTTCGATGTTTGCAGCTGGAACAGTAATGTTTAGACGGCGCTCTAGGCCCTCTAGCGTTTCAACAGTAACTTGCATTATATATAAACCTCTAAAGTGGCTCGGTTTTCCGAGCGTATGAGCGAAACTCAGAGGAGCTTACGCTTCATCCTTGTGTAGTGTTCTGTCCGAACACCTAATTTAAAATCGAGTATCGATACTGGTTGTCAGTACCGGACTAATCAGTGATATCTTCGATAAAATAACCAAAGGTATCTCCTATTAGCCTCAGGACAGAATTTTTAGACGCGACATTCTAGCGATCTGTCGCAACCCTGTCGAGCCAATAGCCACTATGTGGACATTGTCTGCGCTAAATTCTCGAATGCTGACCCATTTTTTCTTCAAAAATGCGATTCAGACACCGTCTAAGCATCGCCAGCATATCTAGAATGGGGACAATAGCGACTTTTTCAAGAGAATCGACCGGTTTTTTTATCGAAAAGCCTAAAAAGAGATCTTGCTCTTGTTTTACTCCACAGAGTTGAAAACTAAATCCCTAATCCTTCCTACAAACTATTAACATTTTCTTACGTGACCAAAGGAAGTTGTAAGGAGTGTAAGGATGTCGCAAAAAAAACGGATTCTGCTGACATTTTTTGCTTTCTATTTCCTGTGCGCAATTATCGGTGGCCATTGGGTTTGGCAGACCAGTTATCAATCTCTACTTGATAAACACCAATCACAGCTTGAGCAATTTTCTGGCCATATAAAAAATAAACTCGATAAGTACGCCCATATCCCAAATCTTCTCGCTAAAGATGATCCACTTTATCAAGCGCTTCTGCACCCCAACAACAGTGCGCAACTGGAAATCACTAATCGGTATTTAGAATCCGTTAATGGCGTGATTGAAGCAGCGGATACGTACTTAATCGATCAATGGGGTACAACGATCGCGGCCAGCAACTGGCGTAAACAGCGCTCCTTTATCGGGCGAAATTTTGCATTTCGCCCTTATTTCAAACAAGCCATTGTAGGCAAAAGAAGCCAATACTACGCACTGGGCTCAACATCTGGTAAACGTGGCTACTACTATTCTTATCCCATCATATACGCTGGCGGTGTACTTGGTGTCGTCGTGGTGAAGATGGACCTAAGTAAGATAGAGGACAACTGGCAGCAACCAAACAGTGTTTTTGTCGCCAGCGACCCATACGGAATTGTTTTCATGAGTAGCCGAAGTGAATGGCTACTCAAAAGCTTACAACCACTGACAAAAAAAGAGAAAAAGCAAGTTTGGGCAAGCCAACAATATCTTGATGCGCCAATTGAAACGCTTGGATTAGTGGGTAGTTTGGACGAGGTGCATTCTGAGCTTAAACAGGGTTACCCATACAATAAAGGAACCTTGGTGGTCTCTTCGCTGCCCCTTCCCGAACTCAAACTGACAATTCGTGTGCTGTCTCCTAAACAGTCGATCGTTTGGTTCACCATGGGTTACATCTTTGTACTCACTCTAGCATTCATGGTTTTGTTTTTAATTGGTCAGCTTATCTATCACCGTCAACAGCGTCACTTGCAACTTGAACGAATTCAACAAGAAGCAAATCAAAAGTTGGAATATCAAGTCATGGCACGGACTGCCGAGTTGCAAGCGGAGATCGCACAGCGTATCGATACCGAGCAAACTTTACGCGTTACTCAAGATGAATTGGTGCAAGCAGCGAAACTCGCGGTGTTAGGACAAATGTCGGCCAGTATCAGCCATGAACTGAATAATCCACTTGCAGCAATTCGTAGCTTTGCGGAGAACGGCAAGCTGTTTCTAAAAAAAGAAAAATATGAGCGAGTGGAAGATAATCTCACTCGCATTTCTGCTCTCACTGACCGTATGGCAAATATCAGTCAGCAACTTCGCTCTTTCGCCAAAAAAACCAGTGGTGACGAGTTGGCTCAATCTCGATTGTTCCCTGTGATAGCCTCTGTAAAAGAACTGATGAAGCCCGCATTTAAATCAGGGCGCGTCACGTTAGAAACAAATTTGCCAGAGCATGATGTTGAAGTGCAGATCAATATTATTCAACTGGAGCAAGTGTTGGTCAATTTACTGACTAATGCGATAGAAGCACTCAAAGAACAACAAGACAAACAGGTAGAATTATCTGTAGAACACGATGAGCACACTGATTTAGTTTGGATTCATGTTGATGATAATGGCCCAGGACTTGGCTCTTTCTCACTTTCTGATTTATGTGAGCCGTTTCTAACCACTAAACTGAACGGTTTAGGTTTGGGTCTCTCTATCTCGCAACAAATCTTAGCCAGTATGAATGGAAAATTATGTGCCCATAATCGAGAACAAGGCGGCGCTCGATTCTCATTGTGTTTACCTATCACTTCTTACAACACTGAACCATCAAAAGGATAAGATCATGTGTCAGGTGTTTTTTATTGATGATGAGGCCGATCTCAGACTCGCTATAGAACAGACCTTTGAACTTGCGGATATCGACGCCAAGTTTTTTGTGGATGCAGAATCGGCTTTAATAGCGATGCAGCAAGGAGAAGAAGCTGGCGTCGTGGTCACTGATATCTGTTTACCGGGCATTTCTGGTATGGATATGCTAACAACTTTGACTCAACGCGATGCAAACTTACCCGTCATCATGATCACTGGACACGGTGATATTTCCATGGCAGTGCAAGCCCTTCATCAAGGCGCTTACGACTTTATTGAGAAACCTTTTGCGCCAGAGCATTTGGTTGAAACGGTTAAGCGGGCGATTGAGAAGCGCAAACTAACCAATGAAAATGAAAAACTGCGCCTGTCACTTAAAGCCAGTAAAACCCTTGGTCCACGAGTTATTGGTGAAACCTCTAGCATCCAAATATTACGAGAGACCATCACCCAAATCGCCGATACCGACGCCGATATTTTATTGTTTGGTGAAACCGGTACAGGGAAAGAGTTAATCGCTCGTTCTTTACATGAGCAAAGCTCTCGCCGGAACCAAAACTTTGTCGCCGTAAATTGTGGAGCGGTTCCAGAGAACTTAATTGAGAGTGAACTCTACGGCCATGAAAAAGGCGCATTCACTGGCGCCGAAAGCCGTCGTATCGGTAAATTTGAGTTTGCACAAGGCGGCACACTTTTCTTGGATGAGATCGAGTCGATGCCTATCCAAGCCCAAATTCGTTTATTGAGGGTATTACAAGAGCGCGTGATTGAGCGTGTCGGTTCAAATGAATTATTGCCTTTAGATATTCGAGTGATTGCCGCAACAAAGGTCGATTTAAAACACGCAGCTGAAGAAGGTACTTTCCGTCAGGATCTCTATTATCGGCTCAATGTCGTGACCTTGGATCTCCCGCCACTACGCGAACGAAAAGAAGACATTCCAGCCCTCTTTCACCACTTTCTGTTGGTAGCAGCTTCACGTTATGGCAAAAGCTCACCTAGCTTGTCACCCCAAGATCTAGCGCAACTGATGAGCCATGACTGGCCTGGCAATGTTCGAGAACTCAGAAATGCTGCAGAGCGTTTTGTGCTATTGGGTAAGTTAATTCAGTTGGGAGAATCAAACCCAGTCGCTAAGTCTTCCTCAAGCCTTGCAGAGCAAGTGGCGGAGTTTGAGAGAGCAGCCATTGAAGGCGCTTTATTAGAAAACAACGGTAGTATTAAACAGACAATGTGCCAATTGAATGTGCCAAGAAAAACCCTTTACGACAAGATGCAGCGCTACCAAATAAATAAAGACCTTTACAAATAAAACACGTTCAAATAGCTGGCATTATATTCAACTTGAATCATAATTTTTAACAACGGGTTTATCATGGTTGTTATAGATATGAACGAAAAAGTGAGAATACCGATTGTTACAGATACCGTGCTCGTAGACGGTTGCTATCAAGAAGAGAGAAGATTCGGTGAAGAGCGTCGTAAAAATAAAAAGAGGTGGCGACACTATGAACGTCGAATTAATTCAGACCCGCGCAAAACTTGTTACAAGTCAATAGACGAAGAGGTGTGAATTCTCACACCTCTTTCTACTTTCTGGCTTCCATTACTTGGTAATGATCTCCGGCCCCATCAAGGTAGTAGGCAACCAAGTCGAAACCCATGGTACATATGTGACGATAATTAGGAACAAGAACATCACTCCAACCCAGGGTAATGCTGCCTTCACTACGTTCATCATCGACATTTTGGCAACACCAGCGGTCACAAATAAGTTAAGACCCACGGGCGGCGTTATCATTCCTATCTCCATATTCACCACCATCATTATGCCCAAATGAATTGGGTCTATACCTAATGCAATCGCAATTGGGAACACGAGCGGCGCAACAATGATCAACAAGCCTGATGGCTCCATGAACTGACCACCAATCAGCAACAAGACGTTCACCACAATCAAAAAAGTGATTGGTCCGAGACCAGCCGAGAGCATCGACTCGGTGATCATTTGCGGGATGCGTTCTTCCGTTAAAACATGCTTCAAAATTAAGGCATTAGCAATGATGAACAGCAGCATGATGGTGAGTTTGCCCGCTTCATACAGGGTGTGTTTCGTGTCTTTATGAACAAAGGTTTGGAAGATTTTAACGAGCGCAGGTTTAGTGTTTTTCTTGTCTGCAAATGGCCCCATGTCTTTGTATACAAAGTTAGCAATAAAGAATGAGTACACAGCAGCAACCGCAGCGGCTTCTGTCGGCGTAAAGATACCGCCATAGATACCACCAAGAATGATGACGACCAACAACAAGCCCCAGCTTGCATCCTTGGCGGCATCAAAAGTTTCTTTCCAACCGACAAAAGGTTGCTTTGGAAGGTTCTTGATTCTCGCGGCAATGTAAATCGCGATCATCAACATGACACCCGCCAGCAAACCGGGAATCACACCACCAAGGAACATACGTCCAACTGACACATCCGTTGCGGCTGCATACACCACCATCACAATCGAAGGTGGGATCAAAATCCCTAGCGTACCTGCGTTACAAATTACCCCAGAGGCAAACTCTTTTGAGTAACCGTTTTTGATCATACCTGCGATAACAATACTACCTATGGCAACAACCGTTGCAGGTGAGGAACCTGACAACGCGGCAAACATCATACACGCTACAACCGAAGCCATCGCCAAACCGCCGCGGAACCAGCCTACAATGGCAATGGCGAAACGAATGATCCGCTTTGCTACGCCACCCGTCGACATAAAGCTTGAAGCCAATATAAAGAATGGAATAGCCAATAGCGTGTAGTGGCCCGCGAATGCATTAAACAGCGTTTGAGCAACTGACGCTAAAGAGGCATCCGAATGCATTAAAAGGAAAAGAACACTGGAAAGGCCCAGCGAAATAGCAATTGGCACGCCAACCAGCATAAAGCCAATTACCATCAAAAATAGAAATAAGATATCCATGGCTTATTGCTCCTTGTTTTTAGCGTCTTGCGAGGCCTTTGGAGCCATTACGTCTTCAGCGTCACTCATCTCAGCTTTAAGAGATTCGAGCTCTTCCTCCGCTTCATGTCCTGCAATCAAGCGATCGAGCTTACCAGTAGCGATTTGCCACGTGACTTGAACAAATCTAAACGTTAGTAGCGCCATTCCAAGTGGCAAAGCGAAGTAAGGAATAAAACGTGGCAGCTTTTCATAACGCTCTCCCTCATTTAACCAGTCGGCCATGAACTGGAGTATTTCAGGCATCGGAATATCGTCCGTTTCATACCACGCTCGGTCGGTAGCGAACGGATACCAGTAGTTCCAAGCGCCAATTAACAGCAAAATAGAGAAGGCTAAGCAACACATTGCTGCAAAAAGCGCCAGGGCTTTTCGTTTACCTTCCGGAACGATGTTAATAATGACATCGACACCAATATGAAAGTGTTTTTTCACACCATAAGATGCGCCAACCAACACCATCCATGCGAACATGAAAACGGTGAGCTCAAGCGCCCAAAGAATATTGTCGTTAAAGACATAACGAAAGATGACATTGGCAAAGGTCAGCAAGGTCATGGCACCCAAGAAGAAAGCAATCAAAGTCTCTTCAATGGCATCGGTGATTCGTCCAGCCTTGGCAAAAAAAGTCTGTTCCATAATTACATCACGTCGTCTGTAGGGGGAAAGAGCCCCCTCAGTTTGAGAGGGCTAAATGTGCTAGCTGTTATTATTTTTGGTTAGACGCCAAAGCGGCTTCGATTAGGTCAGAACCAATGTCTTTTTCGAACTTCTTCCATACTGGTTGAAGTGCAGTGACCCACTCTTGGCGCTGTTCTGGCGTTAGAGTACGAACCACACCACCGGCTTCGATGATATTGTTCTTATTCGCAAGGTTTACTTTGGTTGACTCAGCATTACGCTGCGCAGTTACCTCTTGAATAATGGTATTTAACTGCTCGCGCTGATCATCTGGTAGGTTTTTCCAGAAGTCGTTTGACGTCACAACTAAGTAATCCAGAATTCCGTGGTTCGTTTCCGTAATGCCATCTTGAACTTCGAAGAATTTTTTGCCGTAAATGTTTGACCAAGTATTTTCTTGACCATCAATAACCTTAGTTTGCAAGCCGCCGTAAACTTCTTTGAACGACATTTTTTGTGGGTTAGCACCTAGCTGCTCAAACTGAGCAACGAGTACATCAGACGCTTGAACACGGAACTTAAGTCCTTCAGCATCAGTTGGAGAAATGAGCGGCTTGTTGGCTGACATTTGCTTCATGCCGTTATGCCAAAACGCAATGCCTTGTAGGCCACGACGTTTCATTGAATTTTTCAGCTTTTCACCCGCTTCCGAGTTTTGGAAACGGTCAACCGCGTCGACATCATCGAACAAGAAAGGAAGATCGAAAAGGCGGTACTTCTTGGTGAATTTCTCAAACTTAGAAAGAGAAGGAGCAGCGAGTTGAACATCACCATTCAGTAGCGCTTCCAACACTTTGTCATCATCATAAAGTGTTGAGTTAGGAAACACCTGCATACAGACTTTACCGTTCATCTCTTCGTTGACGCGCTTTTCAAGTAACGAAGCCGCGATGCCTTTAGGGTGTTTGTCCGCGTTCGTTACATGGCTAAACTTGATGACCGTTTCACCCGGGTCACAATTTGCGGCAGCATTAAAACTGGTAACAGCAAGTGCAGAGACAGATAGTAGAGTTAGAGGCTTAAACATTATTATTCTCCTTGTTGAATCACATCCCATCCCGTCCATGAGTAACTAGGTGTTAGGCGATGGGTACGGATGTTCAACAAAGAGCAATTAATGGACCATGTTAAAATTTATATTCATTTCAATAAATTAACAAAGCCCATTAACATGAATCAGAAGTGTAACGAGTGAATTCCACCCAAGAACAAGATACAAATGGGTGGGAAATGACCCATTTATGAAGAACAGCTTATCTCCATTTTCTTCCCCCATTCCGGTGGCAATTTCGCGTAATCATCAAACTCGGGTTGCTCATCAAATGGGCGTTTTAACAGTTCGGACAATCGGTGTAATTCGCTAAAGTCCCCTTCTTCCGCTTTATCAATCGCCAACTGAGCCAAGTAGTTACGCAAGATGTATTTGGGATTGGCTTGACGCATCTGTTTGCAACGCTGTTCGGTTGAAATCAGGCCCCCTAGTTCATCAACCTCTAGCTCACACCGAGCTAAATACAGCTCAAGCCAAGCTCGCGCTGCTTCTCGGTCGAGAAATAAATCGATTACGGCTTGGGAAGGCGCATTATCAAGGTTTGAAAGTGTTCTGAAGAAGCGAGTGTAGTCCGTTTTGTTCTGGTGAAGAAGCTCAAACATAGCTTCAAACAAACGCCCGTCTTCCGCTATCTTAGTTTTTAAGCCCAACTTCTCACGCATGAGGCGGCTGAACTGCTGGCTTAAATGAACTTCAAATTGACTCAACGACGATTCTAAATCTTCTCGTTCAACGAGTGACGATAGCGCATGCGCCAGTGCTGACAGGTTCCAAAGCGCAATTCTAGGCTGTTGATCAAATGCGTAACGACCCTGGTAGTCTGAATGATTACAAATGTATCCCGGCTCATAATCATCAAGAAAGCCAAACGGACCATAATCAAAAGTTTGCCCAAGAATTGACATGTTATCGGTATTCATCACACCATGCGCAAAACCAAAAGCTTGCCAATATGCGATCATCTCGGCTGTTTTAGTCACGATGGCGTCAAACATCGCGGCATATGGTTTCTCCGCCGATGCACAATCAGCAAAGTGCCACTCAATCACCTTATCCGCCAACAGCTTCTGCTCTGCTAACTGGTTGGTGTAAAAGAAATGCTCAAAGTGACCGAATCGAACATGGGTTTCAGCCATTCGAAGTAACAAAGCGCCCGATTCCGTTTTTTCTCGATAAACAGGTGTATCACTGACCATCATACCGAGAGCACGTGTCGTGGGAACCCCAAGGCCCGCCATGGCTTCACTGCACAGGTACTCACGGATAGTTGAGCGTAATACCGCTCGCCCATCTCCCATTCGCGAGTAAGGCGTTAGCCCTGCACCTTTGAGGTGAAGATCAAACCAAGTACCATCCTGATGCTCAATTTCTGCCAACAGTAATCCACGTCCATCGCCCAAATCTGGGTTGTAAACGCCAAACTGATGGCCTGCATACTTCATCGCAAGAGGACGAAATTGTTCGAATTCACTAAGCCCAGAAAAAACCGCCAATAACTCATCGTTTTGCTCTTCTGGTAAACCAAACTGCTGTGCAAACTCACCATTCCAAGCGACCCAGCGAGTGTTGTCCAAGGGTTGTGGCTCGACCAACGTATAGAACGCTGACGGTAATTGACTAAAGCGATGGGTGAAATTGACCCGTTGCCAAATGGACATGTAGGGTTCCTTAATAAAAAGAAGTACTGTTGTGAGTATACGTGTGAATGTCCCTGTCATTCAGCCATGAAATGGGCATGGGTATTTTGCGTGAATAACGCGAAGGCGGCAGGAAGGTATCAACCTGCCGCAGACCGTCTCCTAAACAGAGGTAGCATGTAAAAACGATCAAAGGGTTAAGCGGAAAATTCTTCACCCGTTTTTGGTGGCTGTGATGTCGTATCAAAACGAGCGCGTTCGATATCCACTACCGTTTTATAGCTCAACGATAACAATGCCAGCTGGTACGCGCCAAAAATACCATAGGCCACACCGACGAAGCTCAACATAAAGAGATTCGTAAAGTGGCTAAAGATCAGCTGACTGAGCAAGCCCGCACCCAATGGAATTAGTCCCATCAAAATGAATACTTGTTTGTTGTATGCTCTGCTCTGGTTCCACGAACGACGCAAACTGCGCGGCTGATGATCCATTGCAGTCGCTGGCAACACAAATGACCATCGCGCCATTACCCAATAGCCAGGAATGCTTGCAATCGTTGTGATAATAGCCATAGCAACAAAGTCGGCTTCACCACTTTCTGCAATGTAGATAAACGACAACACAAAGATCGGGATACCAATAACGAGCATCATCATCAGTCCAAACAGTATCCACCAGCCTATGAAACGGAATTCTCGAGCTGACAAACGAAATACATCCAACGCAGAGTGCATGTAATCGCCGGCTAAATAAATTCGATGCACACGCACAGCCGCCATAGCGGCAACAAGTGGGTACAAAATAATTGTGACGAAATAAAATCCTGCGACATTGCCTTCTTGAACGTTCGCTTGATCTTGCCCCGTCATTTCAGGATACATAAAAGCAAAAATTGAGTGCACGATAATCAACGGAATACAAGCAATAACAATTGCGAGTAGATTCCTTCTGACCATCACTGCCGCTTCTCGGCATATTTCCGAAACAGAAAAGCCCTCGGTAGACATATAACATCCTTAGTTCATAAAAATCGGCCCCTAGGGTAACCGCAGAGTAGAAAAATCGCTTTAAAAATAATGAGAAACACATCTCATAAGACAATGAGAACGAAACCAAAATAGATCAGATAAAAAATAAGCCACTCAATGTGAGTGGCTTATACCGCAATTCAATACCGTTTTAGACGCGACGTCGCCAGCCTAATGTTGCAAGTAACATCAAAGCCCAATAAGAAACACTGCCGCTACCTTCAGAGTTCTTGAATGTCGTTGTCTTCAAAGAAGCAACAACCGTCACGATAACTTCCCCCGTAGCAGTGGCACCATGACCGTCTGAAACCGTATATTGCAGCTTGATGCCGTCAGTAGGGCTATCCGGTGCTTGAAAACGGATTTTGCCATTCTCTACACTCGCACTTCCCACACCCGTTACGTTCTGTACGCTTTCTACAACCAGTTTATCGCCGTTCACATCCGAATCATTGCTCGCTGCATCAATCAGAATACTTTCACCAACGGCAACGGTCGCCGTATCTGCAAGCGTAAGTGGCGCTGCGTTTTTCATGGTTAAATCGACGGTAGCACTGGACGTTTCATTACTAGGATCAGTCACGGTTAAACGGAATGTCAGAACCTCACCCGCTTTTGCACCTTGAGGCACCGTAAAGCTTGTGCTAACACTGGTTGCATTGCCAAGAGAAACTGAAGTGCCAGCCAACTGCTCCCATTTATAACTCAACACGTCACCATCAGCATCCGTACTATTTAACGCAGACAACGTGACTCGCTGCCCAACCGTCATGTCTTTATTATCAACATCAATCACGGCCACTGGCGCTTCGTTGCTGCCAAGCACTTCCACCTGCACATTCACGATTGAAGATGAGTACGCACCATCAACCGACAACAAACGATATTGGAAAGTGTCCAGACCAACGAAGTTAGCTTCAGGTTGGTACTGGTTGCCAGAGATGGTGCCGTGCTCAGGCTTCTGCACAATGTCCACATTGAACTGATACCCTACCGCCATGAAATCATTGTCCATCAGGTTCAGTTTGATTGGCGTATTTTTATTGGTTTGTAACGAATCAGATTTCGCTTCAACCAAGTTGCTCGCATCCACATTTAATAATGCTGCAAACGGAATATAAGAGAACCCGGCTTTTTCTAGACCAAACGTGCCAATCTCACTGTAATCACCAGTCCACATTACAGGTAGGGAGGCTTTTTCAGTTTTTAGCAAGCGGCCGAAGTCAAAGTTTGCATCAAATTGACCGCCTTCCAATTCAACGACCAATAAATGCTGACCCGCACTCAATTGGCTTGATTGAGGGAATAAAATTCGAGATGACTTTTGGAAGTTACCTTGCTGTAAAAGCTCAGCGTTGTTTTGATTCAATATTAATCGATAGCCAATGTTTCCAGAAAATGGGAATCGCCAAACTCGATAAATCATGTCACTTTGAGCGCTATCTCTTTGCGCGTAAAGTTGAAGGCCATCAAGCTCTGTATCACTATTCAAGTCCAGTGACACCGCCAGAGTGTTACTCCCACTCGCGTACACATAACCTTGATGAAGAGAGTTCAGCCATGCTGATTTATTTGGTTCGTTTGTATGCTCAAGAGAAAAGCTACCGCCGTTGGTGTTGCTGGCAATGTTGGAAATACGAACCCCAGTATCAAACCCTGTGATCGCTCTCAGACCCGGGGTCGATGTATCTGAAATGACATCGCCACCATTAGGGTACAAATCGTCAGCGTCACTCCTACCATCATTTTCTAACTCATTCAGACCATCAGCCTGCATGATTTGAACCTGCATCGCGCCAACATCATTAAAGCGGTTCTGGACATTGACCGACGTCGCCAGGATACCTTCAGCCGCCAATGCTCGGTCGTAACCGCTAAAGGTGCGATTTTCCAAGTAAACACGTGGGCCAAACTCTTTCAAGTACGGGTCGAGATACACCAGCTTGACATCGTCGTTGTTCACAGAAATAGGCGCTGGACTTTCATGAGTTACCGTTGGTACAACAAAACCAGCAGCGTGTTTGCTCCATGCACTCATGTTCACCGGAGTGTCACCAGCGTATGAATCTCCCGGTTTCTGCGCCCATGAACCGCCACCCATCACGCCCCAAGAGCCGATCGAGGCATCACTGTTCCTTGCGTACAAATCCGGTAAGCCAAGCATTAAGTGGCCAAGCTCGTGTACGATCACGCCCAAGGTCGCTTGATGATCAACTTGATAGTCAGCGAACACACAATAGTCTGTGATCTTTTTACCATCTAGTGTGACATCATCGTGAGAGAATTTGTGCGGCCAAATAGCAGGACGGTTGAGAACCCCTGTTGAACGATCGCCCCCCGCAAAAATAAACATGACAGAGAGTTCTGACGGTTCTACGGTACCATTTTGATTGCTGTCGTAGGCCGAAAGATTAAAGTATGGATCCAGTTTTTGATAAGCCTCGGTGAAAACCGCATTCAACTTGGCGGTGCATGTTTTATCAGTCGAACTAGAGTGACAGTTAGGGTGGCTTTGTGCCACAGTCACATCTATCACACCGTCATTGGCGGTGCCGTAACTCTCAAGTGCAGGAACAACTTTGAATTTACCTTGAGAGTTTTTATCAAAGTAATCCACAACGCTTTGACCATTGGTATTAAATACGCGTTGCTCAAAATCATGCACCATTGCTTGGTCATCAAACGAAACTTGCACAACCAATAGGGGCTGCTGCTTCACCGTTGAACTGCTCATCGCCTGGTAACCTTGCGCCGAACGCAGTAGGTTTTTTCGTGCCATCGGTTCAATGGTTTTTAGAGAAGATAATTGCGGTTTAACTTGTAAATCCGGGCGAAACCTCGCCGACTCAGGTGGCTCACTCGACTGCGTTTTCACCACACCTGTCGAGATCAATATTGGCGTGTCTGACTCGCGCTGAATCTGCGCGAAAAACCAAACGCCGTCTTCCTGAAGTAAGGCATTGCCCTGCTTATCTTCAAACCAGTGGAAATCTGCCGTTCCACGTAGAATTGCCTCACTGGAGCTACCATCGCTCAACGCAATAGTATGCCAAACCGGTGATGGCGGAGTAGTTGCCATGCTCTTCCCTGCAAGAAGCGCAGTTAGCATAGCCATGGCGAGTGTGTTGAATTTCAAAGTACGACTCCATCTTTTCGATTCGTTCATTCATACCAAGCACAACAAGCACAAAGTAACCCTATGGGCATAGAGTAAGACTGAGTGACTATTGACGAAGGCTGGTATCAATTCGCTCAGATAACACGACGTAGTTTGGTGTCACACTACAAAAGCGTCGGATTCCAAAACGCTGTTATGAGCGTAGCTTCTGAGAATATAAATTGAGTGAATGAATAGTATCGAAACGAAAGGAAGAAGAAATGAACTTCTACGAATTTGTAGGTAAAACTGGGCAACATTCCACATATTCTATAAATGTACGAGCACTGCTATTAATCAATGCTCGTAATGGTCGCGCGGCCATTGTTTAACGCTATATTAACCTGTAAGAACGGCGTCTTCTGGGTATTTGACCAAGGTAGGTTCAGGACGTGCCAACATGTAGGCAAGCGTGAGCGGCCCAATACGACCAATGATCATCACCACGATCATAATGTATTTACCAGGTTCAGAAAGTTCCGCAGTCAAACCGGCGGTGAGCCCCACTGTGGCAAATGCGGAAATGGTTTCAAACATAACCTTATCAAAGCTGGCCTTCTCGGTAAGCATCAATAAAAACATTGCGCTTGTCAGGATGGCTCCGCTCACAACGATAATTGCCAATGACTTAGTCACAGTTTGCCAATTTATGGTTCGCTTAAACATAACCACATGTTTCTTTTGGCGTAAAAAGGTCCACGTAGCCATAAACGCAACAGCAAATGTGGAAACTTTAATACCGCCCCCCGTTGAGGTGGAACCCGCTCCAATTAACATTAGAACAATCATGACCAGTAAGGCTGGCTGGGTAAACAACGCCAAGTCAACACTATTAAACCCTGCCGTTCGAGCACTCGCAGATTGAAAGAATGCCGCCAACCATTGCCCTGTTGCAGGTAAAGACGCCATTGTGTTTGGGTTGCTTCGCTCAAGTAACCAAAACATCATCGTTCCGACTAAGAGCAATATCGGTGTCGCAATCAGCATGATTTTGGTGTGAAGATGCAAAAAGTGGAAACCTTTGCGCCAGTTTAGCCAGATGTCACCCACAACAGTAAAACCAAGCCCGCCAAAAATGAATAGCCCCGCCAGTGTAAAGATAACCAACGGATCATTCACAAAGCTCATCATACTGTCAGAAAACAGCGCGAACCCAGCGTTGTTAAATGCAGAAATTGCATGAAACAAGGCGTAAAACATACCAGTCTGCCAGCCCATTTCAGGGACCCAGCGGATAGAGAGAAAAATAAACCCGATCGTTTCTGCAACAAGCGCGAAAACAACAATCCGCTTTACTAGTCGGTTTAGATTGACTTGCCGATCTTGCCCTAATGCTTCTTTCGCCAGCGCTTGTTGACGCAAACTCAAACGCACGCCGAACATATAGAGTAAGACCGCCGACAAAGTCATCTGCCCCAACCCACCGATTTGCATTAAAAACATCAGCAAGATTTTACCCGCAAGCGTAAAGTGTTGCCCAGTATCGACAACACCAAGCCCTGTCACACTAATAGCGGACGTTGCAGTAAACAAAGCATCCGTTATCGACAGGCCCGTAACAGAAAAAACTGGCAAGGTTAGCAATACCGCAGAAGGCAGTAAAACACCGAGAAAACTGAGCAATATAATTCGCGGTTCGTTGCCTTTCGCTTTCTCTTGTTTACCATCTGGTGCGTAAAAAACACCTTTCTGATGAAAATACGTCATAGCGATTTTAATTTATTTGCGAGCGCATCTTGAGGGCCGACCACAATAATTAGGTCACCAATTTCTAGTGTGGTATTAAGGTCAGGTGCCTTGGTAATTTCTGGGCCCCGTTTAAACCCTAGCACTTGCACGCCATCGACTTTGCACAGAGCCAAATCACTTAGTGTCTTACCCATCCAACGAGAGCCAATCACAAACTCCGTCATAGCTAAGCCACTGCCTAATGGGTGGAACTCAAGAACCCGTTTATCGAGCATTTTACGCGCGACACGTATCCCCATGTCACGCTCAGGCATGATAATGTGGTCTGCGCCAATTTTTTGCAGAACACGAGCTTGGAAGCGGTCGTTGGCTTTAACCCATACTGACTTTACTCCCGCCTCTTTAGCAATCAATGTCGCAAGAATACTGGCATTGACATCCGCTCCGATGGCAATCATCACCATGTCGTAATCATCAAGTTTGAGCTCAGCAACCGTCTCTTCGTGAGTACAGTTAGCCACAACCGCCTGACTAACAAAACTGGCAGCTTCTTTAACTCTGTCTTCGTTGATGTCAACGGCTAAAACTTGAGCGCCTGAATCTTGTAACTCTTTACACACTGCCAAACCAAATCGGCCAAGACCAATAACGGCGAATTGCTTATCACCTGTTTTCATTTGTGCCCCATCTTATGCATTCATTAGCAAGCAAAAAAGTTTGCGCCCATTCCTTACCTTGTGCAAACCTGCGGACAGATAATTGACAAAAGCTTAACGCACCTTGATTCACTTTACGTGTTAAGCGTATGACACTGATTAACTTTTTTCCTCATTACCGAATAGAAACCGTCGCGATGGCTACATTATTGGATGCCTAAAAACGCAAAAAGCCGCAAGAATGCGGCTTTTAGATCATGGGATAAACTGGCTATTTTGATTCGCGCTTATCGTGCGGTTTACGTTTATTCTTAGGCACGTAATTTAAAATTGAAATTGGTACTGGCTTTCTTGGCGCAAAACCTTCAATTTCCACTCGCTCTAGCAAGTGCCCTAAACGGCTTTCAATCATGCAGAGGTTCTTAAAGTCGTCTTTTGAAACCAGTGATATCGCCTCACCTTTCGCGCCAGCACGACCTGTACGACCAATACGATGTACATACTCATCCGCTGGGTAAGGTAAATCGTAGTTGATGACAACTGGCAGATTATCAATATCAATACCGCGCGCAGCAACGCCGGTTGCGACTAAGTACTGGATTTCACCCGCTTTAAACTTTTCTATTAATTCCTGGCGAACACGCTGATTACGGCCACTGTGGAATGCTTCTGCCACAATGCCACGTTTCTCAAGTTGGCTTACCAGTTTGGCTGCGCCGTGTTTAGTTTCAATAAATACCAGTACTTGCGACCAGTCATTTTCTTTAAGCAAGTGACTTAACAGCGACGACTTCATATCTTTATCGACGGTCGTGATCCACTGTTTAATATTTGATTTTGAGGCACTGTGCTTTGCAATCGTGATCTCTTCAGGATCAATAATCGCATTTTTCGCCAAGTCACGAACAGGGTTAGATAACGTCGCTGAGAACAGCAAACTTTGCACATGTTCTGGCATACAGTCGACGATTTTGTCGATCGCATCGATGAATCCCATATCCAACATTTTGTCGGCTTCATCAAGCACTAGCATTTCCACTTCATCAAAGTGAATCGCGCGTTGACCGTACAGATCAATCAAGCGCCCAGGCGTGCTTACCACAATATCGACACCCTCGATCAAGGCTTGTTTTTGTGGTGCATAATCCACACCACCAAACATCGCCATTGAGCGTAATGGTAAGTTTTTACCATAAGCTTCAATACTTTGATGAACCTGAAGCGCCAGTTCGCGTGTTGGCGTTAGGATAATCGCACGAGCGCGTTTTTTATGTTGCGTTTCGCCTCGACTAAGCTTTTCTAAGATTGGCAGAACAAAACTGGCCGTTTTACCTGTGCCCGTTTGCGCTGCTGCAATTAAATTGCGGCCACGCAATACGATTGGAATGGCTTTTTGTTGGATAGAAGTGGGTTTTTCATAACCTAGCGCTTTTACTGCATCAGCAATCGATGCGCTTAAACCAAACTTAGAAAATGGCATAGAAAGGTCTCAACAGAGGAAATGGGCGCGTAGTGTATCAGAATCCCCGTGAAGTAACAGAAGGATTCATGCGCGAAAAACTAGGAACATGACACAATCTTAGCCCATGAAATTGGGCTGCAAACCTTTTTCTAATTTTTTCCTCACTTTGTAGGAAACATCATTAAGCGTGATTTTCCCCGTGTTGTGGCGATCGATACCTGCATTCTGTCGATAGGCTATTGAGCCTTGTCTGAACAAAACGAAAGACAGCGGTTTACCAATCGCAGCAGGGTAGAGAATGGCCATGTAAGCATCTTCTAAGCTATTAATTTTATTTCGATAGGGCCAATAGTACGCTTTCACATAGTCAAGTTGTTCAAGCGCGCTCATTCTCGCAAGAGTCTTTGTGTTCACTCCTAATGATTCTGCGGTAGAGGGCATAAATTGAATTAACCCTGTAGCCCCGCTTCCGGAACCATTTTTGATGCTTGGACTGAAAGTTTCAGCAGTTTCAAATGCCATGCACGCCATAAGATGATTAGGATTGATCTTTAGCTCTTTACTAATACGAATGACTTTAGATTTGAACTCTGGAGAAACTTTACCTCCCCACGCGACCGCGTTCTCGGGATCTGCAATCGAAGAGACCGTTGATGCGTCATGTTCTTCGACAATTTTAGAAAGTAGAGGAAGCGTTTGGCGTAGTCGATGGCTCGAACTCACCAAGCGAATTGATTTGGTAAGAAACTTGTCTTTTTTTTGATGTAGTTTTTGGAACTTTACTAACTTATACAGTTGCTTATAAACCGTTTTCACAACGAAGCCGGATGTAGGGAACACTCCCAGAATGTAATCCATTTCCTACAAATTTAATATAAATATCAGCAACAGGAATCCTGGATGTGATCAATGTCACCATAAAAATTCTCAAATTCGATACACGCCGATGTAAGTGGTCAATGTGTCTCCAACACGCTAGAAGTAAAAGTAAAGAGGCATTAAAAAGGTCTTACCAATTTTTTGGTAAGACCTAAGTTTACTGATTCTCGGATAAGCGAATGTATATTCTTACAGTTCAGCTTCCCGAACCAGTTCTGCAAGCGTCGACAAACGCTGCTCACTTTGTTTAACGTAAGGATTATTCGTATCCCAAGCATATCCAGCCAAAATCGCACTAATCATCTGTTTAATACGTGGGTTCGGGTTTTGATAGAAAATCACATCTTGCAACGTGCCGTTGTACCAGCCTTCCACATAAGTGCGGAATGTGTTCACTCCCACCATTAAGCGTTGCGAGTACTCTTCTTGCCAATCAACCTTTTCACCATTCAGCTGACGAACCAAGCAGTCCGCTGCAAACTCTGCCGATTTCATGGCGATAGTGACACCCGATGAAAATACAGGATCAAGAAACTCACCAGCATTACCAAGCAACGCGTAGTGCTCTGTCGCTAAACGTTTGACGTTAGCAGAATAGCCACCCAACTCGCCTGCTGGATTCGGGTAATTCGCGTTTCGCAATAAAGCAGCCAAACCCGGCTCTTCATTGGCTAACTGCTGCAACGCTGCAATCTTATCTTCTGGGTATTGTTCGAAAAATTCTGGCTCACCCACCACACCAAACGAACAGGTACCATTAGAGAATGGGATTAGCCAGTACCATACGTCGTGATTTTCAGGATGAACTGAAATTAAAATTTTGTTGCGATCGTATTCCGGCTCTTGGGGAGAGATATGATCTTCGATATGGGTAAAGATCGCTTTTCTAGGCGGAAGACAAGAAGGTTCTTCTAGCTCCAACAAGCGTGGCAAAACACGCCCAAAGCCACTGGCATCCAACACAAAATCTGCTTCGATTTGATAAGCCTTCTTATTTGAGTCGAGCACTTCTAATCGAGACTTTTTCCCTTCAAACACTAGATTGAGCAGTTCATGCTGATAGCGAATCTCTACGCCTTGCTCTTCAGCGCTATCTGCCAATACTTTATCAAAGCTGGCACGTTGAACCTGAAACGTCGTGCCCGGTCCTGGCGTGTATTTGTTTGTAAAGTCGAACTGGGTGTATACGCCATTACGACGAAATGCAGCACCATCTTTATACTGGAAGCCAAACTGCTTTACTGCATTGGTCATTCCTGCTTGTTCAACAACTTCCATACATGCAGGGAGCAGGCTTTCTCCTATGGAAAAGCGTGGAAAAGTCGCTTTTTCTAAGACAACAACATCTATGCCACGCGATTTTAATAACGCAGAAACGGTTGAACCTGATGGCCCCGCTCCTACGACAACAACTTGCTTGAGCTCTGTTTTCATTCTGAATTTAGTTTGCTTGTAGTTTTAATAAGGTATGACCAAGGCCAATATTGTCGGTTCTTTCAACGACAGATAAACCTGCCGCTTCGACAATTTCTAAGAAATCATCACTGCGATAAAAGCGACTATTACCGTTAGCTAAACAGGTAAAATAAAGAGAAGTGGCATTAAGGCTATAGGAAGCTCCCGCGTATTTTTGAGCATCCCAAAACAGCTCCAATACGTAAATAGTATCTCCCTTCGTTAACTGGGCTTTAACTTTTTTAAGGATATTGAGGATCTCAATTGGGGAAAAGCAATCCAAGAACTGGCTCATCCACCATACGTCAGCGTGTCCAGGCAATGTTTGTGCTTTATCCAGCATGTTTGCAGGGTATGGACGTACACGCTCGACGAACTGGTTTTCTGAAACATTCTTCATCGCTACTTCTAATTGCTGTGGTAAATCAACAATCGTCACTTGAACGTCAGGGTCATGTTTACAACACTGAATCGCCCATTTTCCCGTATTTCCGCCAATATCCACAAGATGCTTTGGCTTGCTTGCAAATACTTCTTTAAGCAGAAGTGGGAACGAGCGATCCGAATAGAAATGATCGAACTTAAACCAGCTCTGTTTGGCTTGTTCTGGTAACGTCGATAGACCTTGATAAATGGTCTCCCAATTGCCCAACTCTTTCAAACCTGACGGTTTACCTTCTTGAATTGCTTCCGTCAAATGCATCATCGCGGCGTAACAAACATCTGCCGTAAAATCCATGTTTGCATTCGTCATACCATCATGAAGAAGGTAAAAACCAAGGTTTGCAAGCGAATAGTTAGGTCGTTCCCATAAAACAATATGCGCACTAATCGCCATATCCAACAGTACTTTAACACCATATTCTGATACTCCCGTTTTCTCGGCAATATCTGTGGCACTCATGCCTTGAGCGCCAGCGCTGTCTAAAACGGCTAAAATACCTAAATCTCGAAGCGTTTTGGCGGTCTGGAACACGATTGGTGCAAAAGATAACTTCTGAGCTTCTGTCTTCGCTTCAAAAGCATTAAAAGGGTCATTATTTTGATTTAACACGGAAAAACCTAACTGCAATTAATAGTTTTATTGTTGAGATTGATTGCCCAACAATGCAATAGCTCGCTGAATATCAACATTCAAGTTGTTTACCCAACGATTGTAATTGCGGTGGATTTTGCCATCACTTGCTTTGAGATTTACTGAGTTGAGATAAATAATTGAGTAATATTTATTATTGTATGGGATTTTTACTTCTGCAGAGTGTTTACGAACGTGGATTTTTGCAATAAGAACACCAGGGCTTACTTCTTCGATCGTCCAGCCTCGGTTAGTTGCTGATTGCACTATGGCCATTTTTACTTGTTTATTTTGAAGATCATAAGCAACTGGAGTATCCTCCACATTCATTACAGGTTGTACTCGTCCACAACCAACAAGAAGCAAAGTTAATAATAACGAGACATACAGCTTAAAACGCGACATGATAATTTCCTTTTTATTGTGAATTTGGGTCAACCCCAATTTGTATCGAGCTGTAAAATAAACAATTTAACCCAATATGCCAAACTCGAAGATCAACATTTCGTTCAATATTGATGCGTGGACAGCGAATTCATTCGGTTTATCCGAATCCAATGAATGGAAACAATGGGCAACAGAGATAAAATGGCCAGAAGATGGCAAAATCAATGTTGCAAATATTCCTGCGATGATGCGCAGAAGAATGAGCCCACTCAGTAAACTGGCGGTACAAACTGCAATCGAAATGCTTAATCAACATCAAGTTGATTACCTTGTATTTTCAAGCCGTCATGGTGAACTGCATCGCAGCGTCGCACTAGTTGAAGATATAATTAATGGAGAAGAGGCGTCTCCGATGGCTTTTTCTCAATCGGTGCACAATACCGCCGCAGGGCTTGCCACTATCGCAACTAAACAACCCATTCCCCTAACTTCTATCGCTGCGGCAGAAAACACATTCCAAAGCGCAATATTAGAAGCATGGCTGTTTTTGTCCGACAATCCTGACAAAAAAGTACTGCTTGTTGATTTTGATGAGCCTATGCCTGACTCTTATTTAGAATATGAAAACCAACAATACCAAGGGTTTGGACTTGGCTTAATACTTTCTCATGGAGACAAGTTCGCGATACAAAGCTCCATAAACGCAGAACGTTCCGGTCATCCTCTTCCTCAAGGTTTAGTATTTTTGCAACAATACTTGTTAGATAAAAGCCAGTGGACTATTTTCGCTCCGCAACAAGCTTGGGAATGGCACAAAAAATGACTCGCTTAAATCAGTATTGGCGTGTGCTAGCAACAGGCTTTTGTTTTTCAGTATTTGGGTTAGGTGGTTTAGTACTGAGTTTCATTGTTATTCCGACCATTCGTATTTTTGTTTCAGACCAAACGGAACGCGAATATAAAGTTCAGGGTGCGATTCGATATTCATTCAACACATTTTGTAAATTGATGAAGTTGAGTGGCGCAATCGATTATCAAATTATTGGTGCCGATATTCTTCAACAAGATCGTAATTGTTTAATTGTTGCCAACCACCCTAGTTTAATCGATTACGTTCTCATTGCTTCACAATTAAATCGCTGCGACTGTTTAGTAAAATCGGCAATATGGTCGAATCCTTTTATGAAGCACATCGTAAAAGCAGCCGGATATATTCCCAATGAAGCACCGGATGATTTATTAGCACTTTGTGATGAACGATTTAACAAAGGCAACGTGTTGCTTATATTTCCTGAAGGAACAAGAACAACACCAGGTGTAGAGCCGAAATTACAACGCGGTGCAGCACAAATTGCGGTAAGAACAGAACGAGATTTAAGAGTTGTCCATATTACGGTAACGCCAAGTTTCCTCACAAAAGAGAAAAAATGGTATCAAGTACCGGCAACAAAGCCCTTTTTCAGGGTTGAAGTTAAGGATAAAGTTGAGATTACCCCCTTTATAAAGCAAACTACGTCGCCGACAATAGCGGCGCGACGCTTACAACAGCACCTAGCTGAAAACATTTTTCCAGAAAACTTTTATTAATAAGCAGGTCCCAGTGGAACAGTTACACAACGACATTAAGCAACTTATTATTGATGCTTTAAACCTTGAAGATTTAACCGTAGATGATATTGAAACGGATGCACCACTTTTTGGTGATGGACTTGGCTTAGATTCTATCGACGCGCTTGAGCTTGGACTCGCAATAAAAAAACAATACAACATCGTTATTGATGCCGACGACTCAAATACGCGCGAACACTTTGCGTCTGTAGCAAATCTAGCGAAATACGTTTCTTCTCAAACTAATGAATAAGTTGTAGGTATATTCATGACTGATGTAAATAAAGATCAAGTATTTGAACAAGTTAAAGATGCGCTTGTTGAGCTGTTCGAAATTGACGCAGCCGACATTCAATCAGATGCGCACTTATACCAAGATCTCGATCTTGATAGCATTGACGCCGTTGATTTGGTCGTACACCTACAGAATGTCACTGGCAAAAAAATCAAGCCAGCAGAGTTTAGTGCAGTAAGAACCGTTGACGATGTGGTTAACGCTGTTACTGAGTTATTGAAGGAAAGTTAATGCGCCAATTGCTGACTGGTCTGTCTGCAATTGTACTGCTTGCCTACCCCTTCGCCGTCTATTTCGGTATAGATAAATATGGCTTGAACTTAGTTGGGGGCTTGTTAATTGCTGCGTTACTTTTGCGTGTTTTCGTCGCAAATAAGACCCCACTAAAAGAGTTTAAATTCTTGGCGCTCGCTACGGGCGCTGTTGGCATTGTTCTAATTACACTTGGCATGGTGTTTAAACAACACGGGTGGCTTCAGTTTTACCCTGTCGTTGTCAATTTATGTATGCTGTGTGTATTTGGACTGAGCTTAAAACAGCCGCAATCGATCATAGAGAGGCTTGCTCGCTTGCAAGAACCCGACCTTCCGGCTAGTGGCGTGGCTTACACTCGCAAAGTGACGGTGGTTTGGTGCGCCTTTTTTACGCTCAACGCTGCCGTTGCACTCTATACCTGTTTCCTACCAGTAAAAATATGGACGCTTTATAACGGCCTCATCAGCTACTTACTTGCTGGTGGCTTGTTCGCTGGAGAATGGATCGTGCGTCAATTTGTTCGAAAGGAACACTAATCGTATGAATACAACGTATTCGAGCTTTACCTCCCTTGCGACCTTGTTCATCGCAGAGAGGTCTGAGCAATCCCCAGTCTCTTACGATCGCGATACGGTTATCACGTGGGGTGATTTCCAACAGCACGTCGCAACACTTACTCAACAGCTAGAAACCCAACCAACGCAAAACATTGCGTTGTGTTTTGGCAACAGCTACCTGTTTGCCGTTGGCTTTTTTGCTTGTTGTTATGCAGGAAAATCCATTGTATTACCTGGTAATTACCAACCAGAAGCACTCAAAGAGCTCAGTGAGCACTACGATTTGTTGCTGCATGATGCCGATGTCTCGGCTCCAGAACTCGTGAGCTCGCTTTTGATCGAAGCTCAATCATTGCTAGAAACCACCGTGATTAGCGAGCCAGAGGCCAAACAACCTTATTTTTGGCGTGAATTAAACCTGGCAGAAATACCAGTAACGCTATTTACTTCGGGTTCAAGCGGCACACCAAAAGCCATTGCAAAAACGCTGAAACAGCTCGATATCGAAGTTGCTATTCTAGATAACCTATGGGGCGACACGATTGCCAGCACACGCGTTGAAAGCACCGTTTCTCATCAACACATTTACGGCTTGCTGTTCCGCGTATTGTGGCCTTTGTGCTCCGCACGTCCATTTTCAGCACACAACCTTGAGTTCCCAGAGCAAATTGTCCATCACGCTGACGCTGACACCACGCTAGTAAGCAGCCCTGCGTTACTAAAACGACTCAGTGAAGAGCACGATCCGGTTGCGATTCGGTGTGTATTTTCTTCTGGTGGCCCCTTGCCAAACCAAGCGGCGCAGCACAGCCAGGAGTTGTTTGGGTCACTTCCTATTGAAGTGTTTGGCAGCACAGAAACCGGCGGCATCGCTTACCGTCAGCAGCACGTAGCTAGCACTCCCTGGACGTTATTCCCTGGTGTTGAAGCCGAGCTTAACCATGAAAATTGTTTAAAGCTCCGCTCGCCACACATTGATGAAAACACTTGGTACCAAACTGCGGATGAATGCTATTTCCATGATAGCATTTCTTTTGAATTGCGTGGACGCACTGACCGAATCGTCAAAGTCGAAGAAAAGCGTATTTCCCTTGTCGAAGTGGAAAAACGTTTAGAGCAATTGCCGTGGATTCAAGAAAGCGTGGTGATCCCAATGGAAGAATCTGGTCGCCTCACATTAGTCTCGATCATCGTACTTAACGATCAAGGCAGCGATGTGCTTAATGAACTTGGTAAAGGCAAATTTTGGCTTGAGCTTCGCAAGGCACTGCGCAATTGGCTAGAACCGATCGCTATCCCGAGAAAATTCCGAGTGGTCGACGAAATTCCATTGAACAGCCAAGGCAAACGCCAAGTTGCTGAAATTGAAAAACTATTCCAATAAAGCTAGTAACATGGATAAAAGAAAACCAACTATTCAGAATATTGAAGTGAGTGACCATACCGCGGAGCTGTCGCTGCGAGTGGATGCTGACATCTTAGATTTCCAAGGTCATTTCAATCACTTCCCTCTTTTACCCGGCGTCACTCAAATTGATTGGGCGTTGTTCTACGCCGTTCAATATTTGAACACTCCCAAGGTATTTAAAGGAATGGAAGTCATCAAATTTCAAGAGCCGATTCTGCCAAACGCCGACGTTTGTCTCTCACTCTCTTGGGACAATGAGCGCGAGAAATTGACCTTTAAGTACACATCGAAAAACGGTGAAACCTTGGTGACTCACTCTTCAGGCAAAATGAAACTGGGTGAGTCACGTGAGTGATTACCGTCCCTGCTTTTTAATTCCTTGCTACAACCACGGCAGCACAATTGCAGACGTGGTGGCATCGTTATCCTCTTTCGCTTTGCCAGTGCTGGTCGTGGACGACGGCAGCAATGAAGACACCAAACAAGCGCTTTCTGCTTTGAGTGAACAAGGGCTGATAAAACTGATTAGTTTGAGTGAAAACCAAGGCAAAGGTGGCGCGGTGATGGCAGGCCTACATCAAGCTCACCAACTTGGTTTTACGCACACCATTCAAATCGACGCAGATGGTCAGCACGACCTAGAAGCATTGCCGAAATTGCTCAGCGCCAGCGAAACAAAACCAGATAACCTGATTTCGGGCCAACCGATATACGACGAGAGCGTACCTAAATCCCGTTTGTATGGTCGCTACGCTACGCACGTGTGGGTGTGGATAGAAACCTTGTCACTGTCTATCAAAGACAGCATGTGCGGTTTTCGCGCCTACCCAGTGGCGAAAACGGTCGCCGTGTTGAACAAGTACAGCATCGGCAAACGCATGGATTTTGATATCGAAATTCTGGTGCGAATGTACTGGGAAGGCGTCGATATTGATTTTGTTCCAACGCGCGTGATCTACCCTGAAGGTGGCATTTCCCACTTCGACGCATTGTGGGATAACGTCAAGATAAGCTGGATGCACACTCGCCTATTTTTTGGCATGTTGCCGCGCATTCCTTCGCTACTCGCCAGAAAGCACAGTCACACAGACGACAGCAATGCCCACTGGTCGAAACGAAAAGAACAAGGCACGATTTTAGGCATCAAAACCTTGCTCGCGGTTTACCGCTTGTTCGGTAGAAAAGCGTTCGACCTGATTTTAAAGCTAGTCATGCGCTACTACCACTTCACGGGTAAATCTGCCCGTGAAGCGTCTGAGGTTTACCTGAACAACTTACAGCACTACGCAGCGCAGCAGAACATCGCACTGCCAAAGCAGTTGGACAGCTATCATCATCTGCTTTCCTTTGGGCGTACCATGCTCGATAAACTGGCTGCCTGGCAAGGTGACTTTAACGTCGCTAACCTAACCATTCACGGCCAGCATCATTTCGAAGAGATGGCGCAGAAAAAACAAGGCGTGCTCATTTTAGGCTCGCACCTTGGCAATATCGAACTCTGCCGTGCGCTTGGTCGTCGACACTCTCATGTCAAAATCAATGCCTTGGTATTTACCCAACACGCTGAACAATTTAATGCGGTAATGAAGGCGGTAAACCCAAATTCGGAACTGAATCTGATTCAAGTCAGCTCAATGGGACCAGACACCGCGATTTTGCTTCAACAAAAAATCGAGCAAGGCGAATGGGTGGTGATCGTTGGCGATCGCACTTCCACCAGCAAAGAAAATCGTGTCGTTTGGGCAGATTTTCTTGGTAAACCTGCCCCATTCCCGCAAGGCCCATTCATGCTAGCCTCGGTATTAAAAGCGCCGGTCTATCTACTCTTCGGCCTACGCGACGATGAAGCGAACACTCCGCATTTTAATGTGTACTTTGAACACTTTAGTGACCAAATCACGCTACCGCGCAAGGAGCGTCAGCAGGCACTAGAACGCGTTGTTCAACAGTACGCACACAGATTAGAACACCACACACTGCAAGCGCCGTTACAGTGGTACAACTTTTTTAACTTCTGGACTTTAAGTAATCAGCCACATGACAAACAACAATAATCACAACATCACTTTTGGTGCCCAATCTTTAACCATCGAAGATGTCGTTGCCATTGCTCAAGGTGCAAAGGCAAGCATGAACACCTCGCCAGAATTTACCGCGAAAATCGATCGTGGCGTGGCGTTTCTGGAACGGTTACTGAAAGAAGAAGGCGTTATTTACGGCGTGACCACGGGTTACGGCGATTCATGTACAGTGGCGATTCCACCCGCTCTTGTGGATGAACTTCCGTTGCACCTTACGCGCTTCCATGGCTGTGGCTTAGGTCAAATCCTTTCTCATGAGCAAGCTCGTGCGGTGTTGGCAACACGTTTATGTTCATTGTCGCAGGGCGTATCTGGCGTGTCTCACGATCTGTTGACCCAAATCGTTACGCTTATCAACCACGACATTGCGCCGCGTATTCCACAAGAAGGCTCGGTGGGCGCAAGCGGCGATTTAACGCCTCTTTCTTACCTAGCGGCGACCTTGATTGGCGAGCGTGAAGTGCTTTACAAAGGCGATGTGCGACCAACACAAGAAGTGTTCGCAGAGCTGGGCATTGAGCCAATTCGCCTAAAACCAAAAGAAGGTTTGGCGTTAATGAACGGTACATCCGTGATGACGGCCCTCGCCTGTCTTGCCTACAAACGTGCAGAATACCTAGCGCAGCTTTGCACCAAGATTACCGCAATGGTCTCTGTAGGTATGCAAGGTAACGATTTCCACTTTGATGAAGCGTTGTTTGCGGTAAAACCTCACCCTGGTCAACAGCAAGTTGCAGCTTGGCTGCGTGATGATCTCAATGCTGAACGTCCGCCACGCAATAGCGACCGACTGCAAGATCGTTACTCGCTGCGTTGTGCGCCACACGTAATTGGCATGGTGCAAGACTCACTGCCTTGGCTACGTCAATTGATTGAGAATGAACTAAATAGTGCCAACGACAATCCAATTATCGATGGCGACAACGAGCGCGTTCTGCACGGCGGTCACTTCTACGGTGGTCATATCGCAATGGCGATGGATACGTTGAAAGTGAACATTGCCAACTTAGCTGACTTGCTGGACCGTCAGATGGCGCAACTGATGGATTACAAGTTCAATAACGGCCTGCCGTTTAACTTAACCGGTGCAGAAGGCGAGCGTAAACCGATCAACCACGGCTTTAAAGCGGTTCAGATTGGTATCTCAGCTTGGACGGCAGAAGCGTTGAAAAACACCATGCCAGCGAGCGTTTTTTCTCGCTCAACCGAATGTCACAACCAAGACAAAGTGAGCATGGGCACCATTGCGGCTCGTGATTGCTTACGCGTACTTGAGTTAACAGAGCAAGTTGCTGCGGCTTCACTCCTAGCAAGCGTTCAAGCGGTTGAGATTCGTCGCCGTCATAACGAATTGGACGAACACCACATGAGTCAGAGTTTGCGAGTAATTCGTGACGCCGTACTGAGCGAGTTTGAATTTGTGATTGAAGATCGCCCATTGGAACAAGATTTGCGTCATTTCATTGAACGCATTCAGCAACGTCATTGGCCACTCTACGCGGAGGTATAATGCAAGAGCAGGTTCTCTACCCATTAGAAGCGGAGGTGACAATGGTCACCTCATTCCAAGATGCTGACCCGATGGGCGTGATTTATCACGGCAACTTCTTTCGGTATTTTGAAGAAGCGCGTCGTGTGCTGATGGAGAAGATTCAATACAGCTATCGCGATATGCAAGACTCTGGGTACATGTGGCCGATCATCGATACGCGCGTTAAATACGTGAAGGCGATTCCGTTTAATCACACCATTCGTATTACCGCGCAACTCACTGAGTGGGAAAACCGCTTGCGTGTGGATTACGTGATTTACGACGCCGAAACGAATCAACGTATGTGCAAAGCGCATACAACGCAAGTCGCTGTATCCATTGAAAAGCAAGAGATGTGCTTTGTTTCTCCAGCAGTTTTTTTAGATAAAGTAGAGCAATGGCACAACCATGGGAGCCTGAACTAATGCAAAAGTGGTTACTCTCTTTTTTGTTGATATTTTCTGTTCCAGCACTGGCCACACCGACAGCAAACGTAACAGATTTGGCGTCGCTTCAACAGCAGTTGTCTCAGCATGAAATCGTGCGCGGAGATTTTACGCAGCAGCGTCATCTGGAAATGTTCAGTCAACCTCTAACCTCTAAAGGTCAGTTCACACTGAGCAAAACACATGGCTTGTTGTGGCAACAAACAGAACCTTTCGCAGTCAATTTGGTATTGACGGAAAACAAACTTCGTCAAACTTTTGCCGACCAAGCACCGAAAACGATCTCTGCACAAGAAAACCCAATGGCGTTCTACTTTAGTCATGTGTTTTTATCCGTGTTCCACGGGGATACTTCTGCACTGCAAGAACAATTCACACTCGATTTTTCAGTTGAGAACAATCAGTGGCAGCTCGTTTTAGTGCCCAAACAGTCACCATTAAATGCGGTGTTTAAAGCCATCACCCTTTCCGGTAAAACGCATATTGATCGCCTAACCCTACAAGAGCTGCGCGGCGATAAGACCGAAATCACGTTTACAAACCAGACCTCTCTACCTCAGGAACTCACGGATGCCGAAGACGCTCAATTCCGTTTCTAAACTCAGTCTTGGCACTCATACCCTTGCTCTGGTTTGGCTCAATCTCGTTGTTTTAGCGGGCGCGTTGCTACTCAAACAGTGGGTTTGGAGTGCAGAATCTCCGATTGAGACCAACATTTTAAAACTGTTGCCGAAGAACCAACAAAACCCAGTGGCTGAGCAAGCCTTTGAGTCGGTCTCGGCAAGTATGAGCGACAAAGTCATTTTCGTGATCACAGCGCCGGACAAAAATGCCCTTTTTGCAGCGGCCACTGAATTTGATAAGGGGTTACGACAAAGTAATCATTTTCGCGATGTGGTGGGAAAAATCTCACCTCAAGAGCAGCAAACTTGGGCGAGTTACTACTTTAAGCACCGTTTCCAATTGCTGACGCCTGAACAACGAGAGCGTTTAAGCAAAAATCCAGAACAGCAAGTGCAGCATGTGATTCAATCTCTGTACAACCCCTTTTCTGGAGTGACTGGGCAAGAGTTACAAAATGATCCTTTCTTGCTATTTCGTGATTATTTAAGCCAAGTTACCCAGCAATCGTCCTCTTTCCGATTGGATAACGGCTATCTGTCCGTCGAAAAAGACGGTGCTCAATACTTGCTTATTACTGCTGAGCTAAAAGACTCGCCTTATAGCCTAACTGGGCAGCTTGCCGTCCCTGACATTCAAGCGCTAGAGCAAAGCGTCGCGCAGAAATATGGCGCTAAAGTGGCACATACTGGCGTTCTATTTTACGCCGACTTTGGTACGCAAAGTGCCAAATCGGAGATCAGTACCATAGGTGTGTTCTCTCTGCTCGGTATCATTGCATTGTTCGTGTTGGTCTTTCGTAGTGTGATGCCACTGTCTCTGGCACTGCTTTCCATCACCATTGGTTTGCTCGTTGCGTTGTCCGTTACGACGTGGATTTTTGGAAAAGTCCATCTGTTCAGCTTAGTGTTTGGCGCAAGTTTAATCGGCGTGTCTATCGACTACGCATTCCACTACCTAACCGAACGCCTTGCGGCGGGAAATGAATGGGATAGCGAGCAAGGGTTAAAGCATATTTTCATAGCGATCACACTTGGCTTAATCACCAGTTTGATCGGCTATTTGGGCATGTTAGTGGCACCGTTTCCTGGTTTGCAGCAGCTTGCGCTGTTTTCATCCATTGGTCTGATTGCCGCTTACATCACCGTGGTGGCTTGGTATCCGATACTGGCTCGTAACCCATCGCGCTCCATTTCGAATTTACCGGGACAATCACTGTTGGCGAAATGGTTAACGCTTTGGAATCAACCTCGAATTAAAGTCGGATTACCGATGTTATGTGTGGTTGCGAGTGGCTTTTTCTTGCTGCAATTGAACTACGATGACGACATTCGTCTGCTGCAAACGATGCCGAAAGATCTCAAGCAGCAAGAAACCTTGATTACGACGCTCAGTGGCATGCAATCTTCGCAGCAAATGTTGGTCGTTACCGCCGACGATGACGAAAACCTAATGAAAAAACTGGAGTCTTTGACGCCAACATTAGAAGCGTGGAAAGCGGACAGCACCATCGAAAGCTACCAGAGTCTGAGCCGCTACTTGAGCTCAGTGGAACGTCAGCAACAAGACTATCAATTGATTCGCGATCTTTACGCAACACAATCCAGCCCACTTGCATCCGGACTGGGCTTAAATAAAAAGCCGAAAATGGACGCCGACTTTATCCCTGTCACGGTTGATCAGTACTTGCAAAACCCAGTATCAGCGCCTGTGCGTTTTCTCCATTTGGGTAAAATTAAAGGAAAATCGGCAACGGTAGTGGTGTTAAACCAATTGCAAGACTCCGCCGTTGTTAAGTCTTTTGCCAAATCGCAGCCTGACGTTGTCTACCTAAACAAAGCAGAAGAAATTTCCGCCCTATTTGGTGAATACCGAATCAAAATCATGGAGCTATTGGCAGCCGCCAGTACTGTGATCTTTCTGGTGTTAATCAAGCGGTACGGTCTGCAACACAGTTGGCGAGTTTTACTGCCATCATTGATTGCTTGCGCGTGCGGTCTGGCAACTGCTGTCGCGATGGGAACAACATTAAACCTGTTCAACTTGCTTGGCTTAGTACTCATTCTTGGTATCGGGATCGATTACACTCTTTTCTTTGCCGAGAAAGCGCGCAGCGTGAGCACACTATTGGCGATCACCCTTTCGGCAATAACCACTCTGCTGTCATTTGGGTTGCTGTCACTAAGCCAAACTCACGCGATTCACAGTTTCGGCATTACGGTGTTAAGTGGTATTTTTGTTGCTTGGCTGCTCTCTCCGATTGCGATTAAAACAGAGGGAACGACGTCATGATTTTTAACCATGCTTTTCGCTGCGCGACGTTAATCGTACTGAGTCTGTTTTTAAGTGCATGCAGCTTGGTACCTCACCAATCGACACCTCAAGTCGATATTGCTGAGAACACCCAAGTTAACTTACCGACTCCAGCCAGCTTGGGCTATCAGTTGACGGCCAGCCAATTGATTACGGCCTCTTGGGTAATTGACGACAAACCCACATCTGAGCAACTTCCGGTGCAACTGCAAGTGACTAGCAACGAAGTGGTACTGGCAGGCTTCTCATCTTGGGGGACGCGAGTGCTCTCGTTGTCTTACGATGGAGAACAAATCCAAACCGAAGTACTCAACGGTTTGCAAGGTACGCTACCGCAGCCAGAACAGGTATTATTTAACCTGATGATCACGCTCTGGCCGAGTTCCGCTTGGGAAGGATCGTTAAATGAGGTAAGGTGGCAAATGATTGATAAAAATAATTCTCGCGCCATCTTTGATAGCGACGGTGAAAAGATCATTGAGATTCAATACAGTTCTTCTAACAAATTAGAGGGTAAGATTGATTTTCACCACCTCAAACATCAGTTTTCAATTTCTATTCAAACACTGCAACATCAGATTAATTAAGAACAATTTAGAATAACAATATGCCTATTCGCTCTTCTCAACCTTTGTATATTCAGGCCTGTGGCTTTCACTCTGCCATGGGACAAGATGATGCGCTCATCCACCAGTGTTTATCAGGAGCGAAGCCATCCAACATGGTGGTTGACCAAGATATTTTAAATTCAGGCCGCCAAACAGTAATCGGTCGAATCGCACAGGCGTTACCGCAATTACCACCCGCACTCAGCCAGTTTGATACGAGAAACAACCGCCTCGCACTTTCGGCTTTGCAGCAAATCGAAGGCGACGTGCGTGACGCCATTGCTAAATATGGTCGTGACCGTATCGCGGTCGTGATCGGCACCAGCACATCTGGCATTTCAGATGGCGAAATCGCGTTTGGAGATAAGCTGGCAAACGGCGAGTTTCCTGCCGATTACCATTACACCAAACAAGAGCTTGGCAACTGCAGCGATTTTATTGCCGCCTACTTTGATTTGAGCGGCCCACATTACTCAGTTTCAACCGCCTGTTCTTCTAGTGGTCGTGTCTTTTTAACCGCGCAACGCCTGATTCGCTCGGGCATTGTTGATGCCGTCATTGTGGGTGGCGTGGATACCATTTGTCGCCTCACACTAAACGGCTTTAACGGTTTAGAAGCCCTATCCGATACTCTTTGTAAACCGTTTGACCAACATCGTAACGGCATCAATATCGGCGAAGCCGCAGCATTAATGTTGCTAAGCAAAACACCCGCGCCCGTTGCTCTTCTCGGAGCTGGCGATAGCTCAGACGCGCACCACATTTCCGCACCACATCCAGAAGGGTTAGGCGCAGAAGAAGCGATGAAGAAAGCGTTGGCCAATGCAGGACTAACAGCACAAGACATTGGTTACATCAACGCGCATGGCACAGCAACGCCGTTAAACGATGCGATGGAAAGCAAAGCCATTCACCGCTGCTTTGGTGACTCCGTCCCTGTGAGCTCTACAAAGCCACTTACCGGACACACATTAGGCGCTGCAAGTGCAACGGAAGCCGCGATCGCTTGGCATATTCTCAAGTACAACCTTGATTTGCCAATACAACACTGCGAAACCAAAGCAGACGATATCCATATATCGTTAGTTGAGACGCCAACCAAACTGGGTAACAAAGCGATTCTCAGCAACTCTTTTGCTTTTGGTGGCAATAATATTAGTCTTATTTTTGGTTACGCTCATGACTAAACTTCCTCCCATCGAACAACTTTTGCCACACGACAAACCAATGATTTTGGTCGATCGTGCCTTGGATGTTCAACAAGATACGATTCACTGCCAGGTTGATATCGCAGAACACAATCCGTTCTTCGACTCGGCCTCTCAAACTGTGCCAGCTTACGTTGGCATTGAGTTTATGGCGCAATCTGTCGCGGCGTGGTCTGGTTACCACGCATTAATGAAAGAACAAGCGCCACCGATTGGCTTTTTGCTTGGTAGCCGTCGATACACGTCTGAATGCGATACGTTTTCTCGCGGACAGGTGCTCGATGTGTATGCTGAAAAAGTTATGGAAGATAACGGTATGGCGGTTTTTTCAGCCCGTATTGAGCTACAAGGAACTGTTGTAGCGACTTGCCAATTGAACGTTTACGTTCCATCAGAAGAAAAATTACAAGAAATGAAAATCAGGAGTCAACAATGACCCGACAAGTCCTCGTTACAGGTGCCAGCAAAGGCATCGGTAAAGCCATTGCCGTTCAATTAGCCAAAGATGGTTTCCAAATCATCGTCCATTACATGGGCGATCAACAAGGCGCACAAAATACCCTAGACACCATCGAACAACATGGTGGTAGCTGTCGTCTTATCCAATTCGACATCAGTGATCGTGCAGATTGTCGTGAGAAGCTAGAAGCCGATATCGCCGAACACGGCGCTTACTATGGCGTCGTGAACAACGCTGGCATCACAAAAGATACCGCTTTCCCTGCGATGACCGAAGAAGAATGGGATGGTGTGATTCATACCAACTTAGACAGCTTCTACAACGTTCTTCACCCTTGTGTTATGCCAATGGTGCAAAAGCGCAAAGGCGGCCGAATTGTTACGCTTGCATCAGTCTCTGGCCTAATGGGGAATCGTGGTCAAACTAACTACAGCGCAGCGAAAGCGGGCGTAATTGGTGCAACAAAATCACTCGCGCTTGAACTGGCAAAACGCAAAATCACCGTCAACTGCGTTGCTCCAGGACTTATCGACACAGGCATGGTAGACGAACACGTGAAAGAACATGCGATGCCACAAATTCCTTTGCGCCGCATGGGAGAGCCAGAAGAAGTTGCTGGTTTAGTCAGTTACCTTATGTCTGACATCGCAGGCTATGTAACTCGCCAAGTCATTTCGGTAAACGGAGGCCTAGTATGAGCCGTCGAGTTGTTGTAACCGGAATGTCAGGCGTGACTGCGTTTGGTAACGATTGGCAATCTGTCGAACCAAAACTGCGTGACTGCCAGAACGCGACGCAATACATGCCTTCTTACGAACAGTATGATGGTTTGAACACCAAGCTCGCGGCACCAATTTTAGATTTTGAACTGCCAAAGCACTACAAGCGCAAGCAAGTACGCGGCATGGGGCGTGTTTCCAAATTGGCGACCGTCGCAACAGAAAACGCACTAAGCCAAGCAGGTTTGATTGGTAACGACGTACTCACCAATGGTCAAACGGGTATCGCATACGGCTCATCAACAGGCAGTACTGATGCAATCGGTGCATTTGGTGTCATGCTGAATGAGAAAACCACCAAAGCGATCACCGCAACGACTTACGTGCAAATGATGCCGCATACCACGGCAGTGAACGTTGGTCTATTTTTCGGTTTGAAAGGCCGAGTGATCCCAACCAGCAGTGCATGTACCTCTGGCAGCCAAGCAATCGGCTACGCCTACGAAGCGATCAAGCACGGCTACCAAACGGTCATGGTTGCTGGTGGCGCTGAAGAATTGTGCCCAACGGAATCCGCGGTCTTCGATACCCTTTTTGCCACCAGTCTGAAGAATGAAGACCCGAAAAGCACACCAAGACCTTATGACTCCGATCGCGATGGTTTGGTGATTGGTGAAGGTGCGGGAACGCTAGTTCTGGAAGAGTACGAACACGCCGTCGCTCGTGGCGCGAAAATCTATGCAGAAATCATCGGTTTTGCCAGCAACTGTGATGCCGCACACGTCACTCAACCACAGATGGAAACCATGCAAATCTGTATGGAAATGGCTTTGCAAAACGCGGGCATTCCTTCTGAGAAGATCGACTATGTATCTGCTCACGGCACTGCCACCGACCGCGGCGATATTGCGGAAAGCAACGCAACAGCGAATGCTCTGGGCAAAGTGCCAATCAGTTCACTCAAGAGCTACTTTGGCCACACACTAGGCGCCTGTGGCGCGATTGAAGCGTGGCTAGGTTTAGAAATGATGCACACAGGCTGGTTCAACCCAACGCTCAACCTAAAAAACCTCGACGAGCAATGTGGTGATTTAGACTACATCGCCGGACAAGGCCGAGAGCTGGACGTGAAATATTTGATGAGTAACAACTTCGCCTTTGGCGGCATCAACACCTCCATCATCTTTAAAAAGATGTAATGCCCTTAGTAAATGCAAAAGCGCTGGTTAACCAGCGCTTTTTTGTTGGTGGCTATCCAGATTGCTAGAAATTGCAATGGCTAGAATGCCATTCAAAAGTTGTAGATAGAGTGGCAATTACAGCCAAAAACCTAAAAACGACAAAGCCCCGACAACTCAAAGAGTTATCGAGGCTTTTGAATAAATGGCACGCCCTATTGGATTCGAACCAATGACCACATCCTTAGAAGGGACGTGCTCTATCCAGCTGAGCTAAGGGCGCGCTACAGGGACAGGATTATACGAGTTCAAACGGGTAAATCAACGGGTTTTCATAACATTCTGATCTGAATGCCTAAAAAAAGTCCATTAAAACGCTTAATGTTCAAAAACACCACAAAGCAAACGTTTGCGTATGGATGTTAATAAGAAATTCTGCGACAATGCGCCGCAGATAATCTGCCTTCTTAATTTATAAGGAAAGTCATGACTGCTCAAAATATAGACGGAACTCTCATTTCCCAAACTGTTCGATCCGAAGTGGCTGCACGTGTTAAAGCACGTGTTGAAGCTGGGCTACGTGCTCCTGGTTTAGCAGTGGTTCTAGTTGGTGAAGATCCTGCTTCTCAGGTTTATGTCGGTAGCAAACGCCGCGCATGTGAAGAAGTTGGGTTTGTTTCTAAGTCTTTTGACCTTCCTGCGTCTAGCTCAGAAGAAGAGTTACTAGCGCTGATTGATGAATTAAACAACGATGATGAAATTGACGGCATTCTAGTGCAATTACCCCTTCCTGCGGGCATAGACACAACACATGTTTTAGAGCGCATTCACCCAGAGAAGGACGTGGATGGCTTCCATCCTTACAACGTTGGTCGTCTTGCGCAGCGTATTCCAAAGCTTCGCTCTTGCACGCCAAAGGGCATCATTACCCTACTCGACCGTTACAACATTGAGCTGCGTGGTAAACATGCGGTTGTGGTTGGCGCATCAAACATTGTTGGTCGTCCAATGACACTTGAGCTGCTGCTTGCGGGCTGCACAACAACAACATGTCACCGTTTTACCAAAGACCTAGAGAGTCATGTGCGTCAAGCTGACGTTGTCGTGGTTGCGGTTGGTAAGCCTAACTTCATCCCTGGTGAATGGATTAAAAAAGGCGCAGTGGTGGTCGATGTCGGTATTAACCGTCTTGATTCAGGCAAACTAGTTGGCGACGTGGAATACGACAAAGCACGTGAAAGTGCGAGCTTTATTACTCCTGTTCCTGGTGGCGTTGGCCCAATGACCGTCGCAAGTTTAATTGAGAACACGATGCTCGCTTGCGAACAGTTCCACACAGACAAATAACGTAAAACTTCAGATACGAAAAAGGCTCCGCGAGGAGCCTTTTTGCTAATTGTTGATATCTATTTCAATTACAGACTTAAAATCACGCCCGCAATAGAAGCGCTCATTAAGTTCGCCATGACACCAGCGATAATCGCACGGAAACCATGCTTAGAAACAAATGCACGCTTTTCTGGTACCAAAGAGCCCAACCCACCAATCAGCATCGCCATGCTTGAGATATTTGCAAAGCCACACAAAGCAAACGTCACGATTGCTTGTGAGTGTTCACTAAGTTGAGACTTCACTTCTGCAAGCTGGATGAAAGCGACGAACTCATTCACCACAATCTTGTTACCAATCAGCGAGCCTGCTGTGGTTGCTTCTTGCCATGGTATACCCAACAACCAAGCGACTGGCGCAAACACAAAACCTAGGATGAGCTCAAAACTTAATGGTGTCCCAATTAGATCACCTATCCAGCCTAACATGCCGTTTAGCATTGCAATGACACTAATAAACGCCAGTAACGTACCACCGACCGATACAGCAATGCGTACACCCGCCATGGCACCATCGGCTAATGCTTCAACCACGTTAGTTGCACGTGGAATTTCAACTTGGCTAATGTCGATATCTGCTGCTTTATCCGTATCTTCTGGCATTAAAATTTTTGCCATCAACAAGCCGGCAGGTGCCGACATAAATGCAGCAGCAATAAGATAATTGAGGTCGACACCCAGTGATGCGTAACCAACCAACGTTCCGCCAGCAACTGACGCTAAACCACCTGTCATAACTGCAAAGAACTGCGAGTCAGTCATGTGTTTTAGGTAAGGCTTTACCATTAATGGTGCTTCAATGGTGCCAACAAAGATATTCGCCGTAGCAGACAAAGACTCAGCACGACCGATACCTAGCAGCTTTTGAATACCACCACCGATAAAGTTAATGATTTTTGGCATCACACCAATGTGATAAAGACCTGAGATAAGAGAGGAGAAGAAAACGATGATACCCAGAACATTGATCGCAAAGGTGAAGCCCCCTGTCGCCAAATTACCGAATAAAAACGCAATGCCCTCTTGACCATAGTTGATCAAATTCGACACAACACTGCTCACTGAATTCAGCGCATCTCGTCCTGCTGGTACATATAAAACCAACAACGCAAACAGTACCTGCAAAGCAAACGCAAACGACACCGTTCTCAGCTTTATATTTTTTCTATTTGTAGAAAGTAGCCATGCTAGGAATAGTATGGCTACGATACCAATAATTGAGTTCATAAAATGAATCCGACAGAAGGGGGATATGGAAGGCACCGGATTGTATAGCGGACTCAAAATGCTGCAAGTTGAGGATGTTAACAGTGTGAAAAGTTTAAGCGACCAATAACTAACCAATAAAATAACCACTTGAATTTATTGAAGATAAACGTTTGCTTATTTTAATTATTTCCATATGGAAAATATGTTTCTGGTTCAGGAAAAATTTTTGTGAAGTGAATCACTTTATGTGTCGTTCTACAACGTCATTGATCCTGTTACTTAGGAATAGAGATGTAAGGCGCCAAACGTTGGTCCCAATGACAAGGGTTGCCGATCTTCTGTTTGATAAAGTTAATCACCGCGGATATTTTTTTTGGCATATGCTGGCGGCTTGGGTATACCGCATAAAACGGCATCGACTGGCTGGCTTTCCAGTCAGGTAACAGCTGTATTAACTTACCCGTTCTAAACTCATCCCCCAGCAAGTAAGTGGCAAGGTAGGCAATACCCCAACCTGCAATAGCCGCATCCCGAACGGCTTCTGCCAGATCCACTGAATAGTTACCCGAAACTTTTACATTCAATTCTTGCTGATCTTTGGTAAACGCCCACCCCGTATAGTCACGCTCCCAGCTTCTGTATATGAGGCAGTTGTGAGCAGATAGGTCATCCGGTTCTGTTGGCGTGTCATGTTTCAATAAGTAATCTGGCGATGCCGCAACAACAAACTGGCAATCCGTCAAACGCTGCGCAATGTAACCTTCAGGCAAATGCTCGTTGTTGGTTACCCATAAATCGAGCCCTTCGGCCAACATATCGACCTTATAGTCAAACAGATGTACTTCCACTTGAAGTTGAGGATACAGTTCGCGTAACTCTTGAATCGCTGGAATAATGTGTAAGGTACCAAATGATTGTGACAACCCAAGACGTACCAAACCTGCTACTTCATCCCGCTGGGTTTCCATCTCTAATGTGGCGCTGCTCACCGCTTGTACCACTTGCTCACAGTGATGAAAAAAGGTTTTCCCTGCCTCAGTCGGCGTAAAGCTTCGCGTAGTGCGTTGAACAAGCTTGATACCAAGAGACGCTTCTAACTGACTCAACTGTTTACTCACATGAGACACCGACACGCCTAAGCTCTTTGCAGCAGCTGTGAAGCTTTTATGTTTAAGAAGAGCGGAGAAAATCACCATTTGTGCGGCACGTTCAGATAACACGCTTTACCTCGATTTGGTTATAGAAAAAACAAAGGGCTCCGAAGAGCCCTTGTATTGAAGACTGGATGCCGAATTGTTTGTGGCAGATCAGTATTTAATGCGGTCAGCCAAGTGGCTCACAGCAAGTGCGAAGTAGTAAGAGCGGTTCCACTTCATCAATACGTTGTAGTTATTGTAAACCAGATACGTACGACCATTCTCGTCGTCCGGCATGATCAACCATGCTTTGATGTCTTCATCCAGTTTTGGCAACGGGCTACCGTCATATTTTGTGATACCTAATTGGCTCCACTCTTGAAGGTATTTGCCTTTTTCAGCCGTGCGCCCTTCTAGGCTGCGATCAATATTTTTAGGAACCTTAACTTGGCGACCCCAAGTATATTTATCATCCCAACCAGACTTGCTCAAATAGTTAGCGGTTGATGCAAACACGTCCGCTTCAGATTGCCATATGTCTTTTTTACCATCACCGTTGCCGTCAGCAGCAAAACGAAGGAAAGAGCTTGGCATAAACTGGCATTGACCCATCGCACCAGCCCATGAGCCTTTAAAATTCTCTAGCTCAATATGGCCTTGATCGAGGATCTGAAGTGCCGACATAGTCTCTTTACGGAAAAACTCTTCACGACGGCCTTCAAATGCCATTGTGGATAGTGCATCAATCACTTTAAAGTTGCCGGTAAACTTACCAAAGTTACTTTCAACTCCCCAAAGTGCCACAATAAAGCGCGGGTGGACACCGTACTCATCGCCTATACGCTTTAGCTCGGTGTAATGCTCTTTGTAGAGTTGTCTGGCTTGCTTCACCTTCCATTCAGGCACCGCGCGAGGAATGTACTCATCCAATGTCAGTTTCTTTTCTGGTTGGTTTCGGTCGGCTTTGACTGCTCGGGGCTTGTACTCAACATTAGCAAAAGCAGCACTAATGACCTGCTCTGAGATACCTTTATCACGAGCTTCAGCACGCAGCTTATTCAAGTATTCATCAAAACCCTCGCTACTTGCAAAAGCCGAGGTACACATACCAACGCTAAGCATGGTAGCCAGTATCTTTTTCATATTGCCCTCCTTGAGCAAGGCAGAAATCCCAGATGAAAAACGATGACGTTATTCGCCTTTCTGCTGGGCTTTTTGTTCTTTGTACTTTTCTAATAGGTTCTCCGGCGGCGGTGGAACCTGAAGAAAGAAGCCATCATTTTGTAATGAAGCCTTCACTTTTTCGATATCAACTTGTGCCAATTTACGGCCATCAAGTTTAATCGTCATGACAGCGATAGGCTTACCGAACATCTGCATTAAGGTGTCAGGAACCTGTGAAAAATCATCCTTTTTCGGAATATAGAGATAAGTACCTTCTTTTTTCGAGCTTTTATAAATAGAACAAAGCATGACACGCCTTTTATGCTGATTTAGCCGCGTTGAGTGCGGATTAGGTTGTAAACGTCAAATTCTCGCAAACTTAATAGCAAATTTGAGATTAATTCACCTATTTGCCCACGAGAGAACTTGCTGCGTCAAAGGATGAAATATAACATGACATACCTAGTTTAAGGCAACGCTCTTTCAATAAAGGCAAGAAGTCCACGATGACCCATTCACCAGACCTTAAAGGTAGCAGTTTTACATTGTCAGTTTTACACCTTTCTGACAATGAGATCGCAAAGACTGTCGAATTTTTGCAAGAAAAAGTTTCTCAAGCACCTTCTTTTTTTGCATCCGCGCCTTTGGTAATCAATATAGCAAAAGTACAAGGCGACATTGATTTCCCTAAGCTTAAACAAGGCATCTCAGATGCCGGTTTTATTCCAGTCGGTGTAACGGGCTGTAAAGACAAGCGTGTACAAAACCTTGCTTCCGAAGCTGGCTTCGCCATTATGTCGGCGAGCAAATCGCCAAGCCAAGCACCTGCCAAAATGGCACCAACGAAAGTAGTTCGTACGCCTGTCCGCTCAGGACAACAGATCTACGCAAAAGATGGTGATTTGGTGGTGCTAGCGCACGTAAGTGCAGGTGCTGAAGTCATTGCTGACGGCTCTATTCATATCCATGGCACACTTCGAGGTCGTGCGATTGCAGGAGCAAGTGGTCAGCAGGAAGCGCGTATTATTTGCCACGATTTACAAGCAGAACTGGTATCCATTGCGGGTGACTACTGGTTAAGCGATCAAATTGAAAGCGAGTACTGGCAAAAGAAAGTAATGATCAGTAAAGCCGATGAATCATTACATTTAGAAGTTCTCGCGATTTAATCTAAAAAGGAAAAAAATGGCACGCATTATTGTAGTAACGTCTGGTAAAGGTGGCGTTGGTAAAACCACTTCAAGCGCAGCCATCGCCTCTGGTCTAGCTCTTAAGGGAAAAAAGACCGCGGTGATCGATTTTGACATCGGTTTGCGTAACCTCGATCTAATCATGGGCTGTGAGCGCCGCGTCGTGTATGACTTTGTGAACGTCATTAACGGCGAAGCGACATTAAACCAAGCGCTGATCAAAGATAAGCGCACGGACAACCTATTTATTCTTCCTGCTTCTCAAACTCGTGATAAAGACGCACTGACAAAAGATGGTGTTCAGCGCGTATTCGGCGAACTTGATGAAATGGGCTTTGATTTCATTATTTGTGATTCACCAGCAGGTATCGAGCAAGGCGCGTTAATGGCCTTGTACTATGCCGATGAAGCCATTGTCACAACGAACCCAGAAGTCTCTTCTGTGCGTGACTCTGACCGCATTCTCGGTATTTTAGATTCCAAGTCACTGCGTGCAGAACAAGGGCTAGAGCCAGTAAAACAGCACCTTCTACTGACTCGCTACAACCCATCTCGCGTCACTCAAGGCGAAATGCTAAGCGTTGAAGACGTAGAGGAGATCTTACATATTCCACTACTGGGCGTGATTCCAGAAAGCCAAGCCGTGCTTAACGCGTCAAACAAAGGTGTGCCAGTCACTTTTGACGATAACACCGATGCGGGTATGGCTTATTCTGACACCGTTGATCGCTTATTAGGCAATCAGGTTGAATTTCGTTTCCTTACTGAGGAGAAGAAAGGACTCTTTAAACGACTCTTTGGAGGCTAGACATGTCATTATTAGAATTTTTCCGTCCACAGAAGAAAACTTCTGCGAATCTAGCTAAAGAGCGTTTGCAAATCATTGTCGCAGAGCGCCGCAGCCAAAATGATCCTGCGCCGTCTTACTTGCCTCAATTAAAAGAAGACATCTTGAAGGTGATCAGCAAGTACGTGGCAATTGATCCAAATATGGTTGACTTAACATTTGAGCACAAAGACGACGATATCTCAGTTCTTGAGCTAAATGTGAAGCTACCAGACGAAGAAAAGTAATCAGTTTCTCTCGCAAGACGAATGCTCTAATTAGAACGAAAAAGGTTGGCATCGAGGCCAACCTTTTTCATCTTTCATTACTTTAATGCTTTGTTCATCTTGTCGCCGAGTAAATCCAAACGCCACCCTTGCATCAAATCAGGCAATACTTCTGGGTCACGATCTTTTTTCCAAACCCAACTGATCAACTGATTGATCTGCTTTTTAGAGGCAAGGAACTCCGTGGCTAAACCTGACTTCTGCGAAGCCGATTTCACCAAGTCTTTCATATTTTTGAAGACCTGCTTGTAACCCGGATAGTCCATTAAACGCTCAATTTTCGCAGGATACTCTTCAGAAGGTGTTTGCTTCGCTTGTTTAACAATCGCGGCAATCTTCGCGCCATGGCGGTTAATCGCTCGGATATCAATATCTTCTGCTTCCATCTTCTTAAAGTTCGTTAAACCAAGACGAGCGACCGTTAATAGATCACCTTCTTTGAAGATAAAGTTCAGCGCTAAATCTCGTTTGATTGCTTCACGATAACGCCACGTCGCCAATGGCTTTAAAATCGCCAGCTCAGAAGGTTTTAATTGCCAAGCGCCCTTAATATCAAGGTAGGCATTCTCTTCATTGGTTACGCGAATACGTTTCGAAACGAGTAAATCACTTTCTTGCTGTACAGCTTCCCACCAACCTGCTTGCGTCACCTTATCGAACAGCTTTTCGTATAACGGTAACAAGTAATGAACATCTGCGGCAGCATAATCTAATTGCTTTTGTGTCAGTGGACGAGCCATCCAGTCGGTACGTGATTCACTTTTGTCGAGCTCTACGCCTAAATATTCTTCCACCAGCGATGCGAAGCCTGTCGATAGGCCGTGACCGAGAAAAGCGGCCATCAGCTGCGTATCCACCATAGGGAATGGTGTACAACCAAAAGCGTTTTGGAAAACTTCTAAATCTTCACCACATGCGTGCAGCACTTTTAGCACAGAAGTATCTTTTAATAGCGCTACAAACGGCGTCATATCCGTTAATTCAGTCGGATCAATCAGCGAGAGGCGATTACCATCGAAAAGCTGAATCAGACCTAACTGCGGGTAGAAAGTGCGAATACGAACGAATTCGGTATCCAGCATCACTACGTCTGCCTCTCGGGCATGAGTGCAAACCTCTTCTAGGTCTTTGTTTTTAGTAATAATTTGATAGTTCACATACTTCTCGCTATAAAAAATGCCAGCAAAACGCTGGCATTCTATCATTTTTTAAATCTCTCGACTCGACGAAATCGGCTTATGCGCTTTTCTTCGCAAGTTCAGCGTCATTCTCTTCGCGTAAAACACGACGCAAGATCTTACCGACATTGGTTTTAGGTAAGTCTTCGCGGAATTCAACCAACTTCGGAACTTTGTAGCCAGTTAGGTGTTCTCGACAATGCGCGATCACTTCGTCTTTGGTCAAGCTCGGATCGCGTTTCACGACATAAATCTTCACTAATTCACCAGACACTTCATGCGGCTGACCAATAGCAGCAACTTCAAGTACTTTGCCGTGTAGTGCTACAACGTCTTCAATTTCGTTCGGGTAAACATTAAAGCCTGATACTAAGATCATGTCTTTCTTACGGTCAACGATATGCAGGAAGCCTTCGTCATCGAACTTAACGATGTCGCCAGTTGATAGCCAGCCGTCTTCGTTAATCGTATCTTTCGTTGCTTCAGGTCGTTGCCAGTAACCTTGCATAACCTGAGGACCACGAACTTGAAGTTCACCAGTTTCAGTATTCGCAAGAGCGTTGCCTTCTTCGTCCACGATACGAACTTCTGTTGATGGTACCGGCAGACCAATAGAGCCATTGTATTCAACAAGATCATGCGGATATGCCGCCACCAACGGAGAACACTCTGTTAGACCGTAACCTTCGAGCAAATAGCAACCCGTGGTCTTTTGCCATCTTTCTGCCACTGAGCGCTGCACTGCCATGCCGCCGCCAACGGCTAAACGTAGATTACTGAAATCCAACTCGTGGAAATCTTCATTGTTGACCAATGCATTAAATAAGGTATTCACGCCCGTAATCGCAGTAAACGGATGCTTTTGTAGCTCTTTCACGAACCCTGGAATATCTCTAGGGTTGGTAATAAGTAAGTTACGACCACCCATTTCGACAAACAGCAGACAGTTTACGGTAAGAGCAAATACGTGATACAGCGGTAACGCTGTTACGACTAATTCACGCCCCGGAGATAAAACCGGTCCGTACGCGCCTTTTGCCTGTAGAACGTTCGCAATCATGTTGCGATGAGTCAGAATCGCACCTTTCGCGACACCTGTCGTCCCCCCCGTATATTGCAGGAATGCAATGTCATCCCCAGACATAAACGGTTTAACGTATTGTAGACGACGACCTTTACGTAGAGCCTGACGCATTGAGATTGCACCAGGTAAATCGTACTTAGGCACCATGCCCTTAACGTACTTCACGACAAAATCGACAATCGTACCTTTCGCTCGTGGCAGCATTTGACCAAGACTGGTTAACACTACGTGTTTGACTGGTGTTTTATCGACAATTTGTTCTAACGTATTCGCAAAGTTAGACACAATCACAATCGTCGTCGCACCTGAGTCATTCAATTGGTGTTCAAGTTCACGAGGAGTGTAAAGTGGGTTAACGTTTACGGCGATACAACCTGCACGCAAAATACCAAACAACGCCACTGGGTATTGCAGTAGGTTTGGCATCATCAGAGCAACACGGTCACCCTTTTGCAGTTTTAACTCGTTTTGCAGATACGCTGCGAATGCGCGACTACGCTCTTCCAATTTACGGAAGGTCATAACCGAGCCCATGTTCATGAATGCTGGTTGGTCTGCATATTTTTGTACAGACTGTTCAAACATTTCTACCAAAGACTCATATTGCTCTGGATTAATGGTTTCAGGTACGTCACTTGGATAACGTGAAAGCCATGGTTTATCCACGATGTTACTCCTCGTTTATAACTGGCTAAAAAATAGCGTCCTTTTTATTTTGAAAGCTATTACAGCACAGCGAACGTGCTTGAGCACGCAACTCTCAAACACTTGTTTAAATTTTGTTAACTACACCAAGAATTCGCGTTGCGACCTCGAGTATTTGCTCTAAATGACAGTGATGACCACCCTTGACAGAAACCACTTGCGGTGGGTTCTCTCCCCAATCAGCTTGGTTAGATGGTAAATTCTGAAATCCTTGATCGCCTAATACAATCAAATGAGGACAACGTATTTGGCTGGTAATCGAGTTAGCATGCGCTTGCGCCATTCGGTAAAGCGACGCACATTTTAACTTGGCGTCATGCCGCCAATACCATTTATCTCCTCGCTGCTCTGTTCCACGCTCGACTATCGGTAGAAGTTGCTCAGCGGTTAATTGGTTGGCTTGCATGCGTAATTTTAACGCCAGATCGAAGGAGGCAATGGCTCGCTCTGGCTTGTTTTGCTGTCTTATTCGACTTAAAACGCCATCGCGAAGACGAGGCAAACTGTTAGTAGGATCCTCATGAAGAGGTCCTGCTCCCTCAATTTGCACAAGAGCTTCGACCTGCTCTGGAAACGCTGCACTATAGCAACTTGCGATTAAAGCACCAAGTGAATGCCCTACTAATATCAGTCTGTTTGGTGATAATTCGTCCAAAAACTGATACAAATCGGCAATATAGTCGTGAAAGGGGTAATAATTATCGTGAGATTTATGACTCGATAAACCGTGACCAAAATGATCGATGGCGAGGAGGTGTAAGTGAGGATTAAGTTGATTCAACTGCTCCATGAGCGCTTTAAAGCTGCCCGCATTATCTAACCACCCATGAAGAAAAACGACTGACAAGTCAGCCGTTTTCTCGTTCCCTATCTCAAGGGCTGCCATTTTGCCGGCAGGAAGCTCGAATTGACGCTCATGCATCGCAGATTATTTGACCTGTTTTATCACTTTACCGTCTTGCGGGAAATCATTACGCCACATGCGGCAGTTAATCGAGTAACATGGGTAAAAGTAGGTTGGCGAGTCATACATGCGTACACGTTCTTCAATTTTCCATAAACGGTACCCTTCCCCCTTAATTACTGGGAAGATGTAACCGTGCTCACCGATCTTTCCTTCTTCTTCCCCTGCTCCTTTGCCTACAACCGTCACCAAACGGCCTTCACTAAAGGCGACAGGCTCTAAATAGCCATCAAAATAGGCGACAAAACGCCCCGTAGGCTCTTCATCAATATCAGGTTTACCAGACTCACTGATAGGAAGGTTTACAATCTCTAGACGCGTTTTATCTTTAAAGTTATCCACTTTAGCGATGATTCCACCAAGGCGAACATCTTCACTCACTTGCCCCTGAGACTCAGCAAACGCTTTATAGTCTGTAACGACCAATTCTGTGCTTGCATTTAGCTCCTCTGGCAAAGAGCTACACGCAGACAAACCAACCGTAGCAAATAATGCGAGAAAAAACCGTCCAAAAACCTTCATAAACCACCTTTCAATATTAGTAACCCCAAGCTGGGGAGATCTCACACGTAAATATCGACACCAAGTAATTGAGCCAGTTCCTCTTTTTTAGCTCGATTCATGACATCCATGTACTGCTCCATTGCTTTACGTGCGCCCCCTTCAGGAAGGTCATATTGCACTTGAGCTCGGTGAATTTGGGACTCATCCACGTGTTTTATGGAGTGCGCCACGGCGTTAGCAACCTTTGAAGGCTGACCTACAGGCTGCTTTGTTTGTGATTTATTTACCTGCTTCTTTTGACTGGCTTTATGAGTGCGATTTGCACCGGGAATCAAAGAAGGAGGCAAGCCATTAATCGACGCCATAGCACTCCATAAAAATACAGGGCAAACGCCCTGCTTTTTGTCAGGTTAATGAAAAACGGACTATTCGCGACCAGGAAGTTTTTTCCATGTCACATTATCACGTAAATAAACAGGGCTCGAATCTTCGACCGGCACGGTATTACCCTTTTTAAATTCTTGTTCAGCAAGAATCACGATGTCTTGTGAATCAGGGTACAGAACGTCACTATGCGTCAAATTAAACGGTAGGTCTGCTAATACTTCTTGGTAAGCATCCCAACCAGTACCTGCTGTCGTCCACGTTTTGTCGTCTGCTTGTGCTTCTTCAACGAGACGTGCTGGTGGAATTACGCACTCTGCATCCATCTCTGCCCACTCACCGTTTGCTTGGCGAGTGTAACGTGCCCAGTAAACTTCACCCATACGTGCGTCAATAGCCACAGCGACATCGGTCACACCATGTAAGCGATAGCTACCTTGAGCCATTGCAGCCAGCGTTGAAACGCCGATCATAGGTAAGTCAGCACCGAACGCCAAACCTTGTGCGATACCAATACCGATACGAACGCCAGTAAAGCTACCTGGACCACGTCCAAACGCTAACGCATCCAGCTCTTGTAGAGTCAGGCCAGCTTCTTTGAGTACTTCATCAACCATTGGCAGTACTTTTTTGGTGTGATCGCGTGGTGCAACCGCGCTACGTGAAATCACTTGATCATTAGCCAACAACGCAACTGAACAGTTTTCAGTCGCTGTATCGATAGCAAGAATTTTTGCGCTCATTTAACTCTCTACAACTCTCATTTATTGGGTTATGCCTCAGCACTTGCGTCTGTGACAGATTGTTCTGCTTTCAGGAATGCTTTGATTCCATCTAAGTCTCGCGTCCTTGGGATAGGTGGTAGACTTCCGAGGAAAATACCACCATAGTCTCGCGTGACGAGGCGATTATCACAAATGATCAACGCACCGTGATCCTTCTGATCTCGAATTAATCGCCCGACTCCCTGCTTTAACGTAATCACTGCATCCGGGATTTGTACTTCAGCAAATGGTTCACCGCCACGTAATCGACAATCCTCGATACGGGCTTTGAGTAACGGATCGTCAGGGGCGGTAAACGGTAATTTGTCGATAATAACACAGCTCAGCGCATCACCTCTAACATCAATCCCTTCCCAGAAAGCGCCCGTCGCCACGAGTAAAGCGTTACCCAGTTCCATAAACTCCGCCAAGGTTTTCTGCTTACTCATCTCCCCTTGCATTAACACAGGCAGCTCAAGTACTTCTCGGAACTTCTCACCTAGTTCACGCATCATGCTGTGCGAGGTACATAAAAAGAAGCAGCGACCATCATTTTCTTCAATCACCGGAGCAAGCATTCGGACTAACTTATCCGCTAAGCCGTTACTGTTTGGCTCTGGCAAATACCTTGGCACACAAAGGCGCGCTTGCTTTTGATAATCAAAGGGGGACGGCAGAGAAAATTGCTTTGTAGGCTTGAGGCCAAGGCGCTCAGTAAAGTGCTTGAAATCGCCCGATACGGCTAGGGTTGCTGACGTGAAAATCCAAGCGCCTTGTTTAATCTCTATTTGCTCATGGAACTTGTCCGCGACAGAAAGAGGCGTAATGTGCAGAGCGAAATGACGAGGCGAGGTATCGTACCAGTATGAGTAACCGGTAATATCGACATCACATACCCGGTCGATACGGCCTTTGATCAAATTTGCTCGTTCAAAGGCGGTATCCAGTAATTGACTGCGCCCTAAGGCTATTTTGAGTACATCAATCGCCAATTCGAGGCTGTCAGTTAAGCGCAATAATTCTCGCTTAATAGAACCTGATTGCAACGCCTCACGCCAGTTGCCACGAAAGCCTGGCTCACCCAATACAATCCGCATGTCCATTGCGCTTTGCATGAGTTTGTCGCCCACTTTTTGCAATTGACGCATATCTTTGGCTTCGGTGCGATAGGCTATTTCAATGTCTTTGGCAAGATCGTGAATTTGGCGGCTTGAAACTGACTGGCCGAAATATTCGCTCGCAATATCTGGCAACTGATGAGCTTCATCAAAAATAAACACATCGGCTTCTGGAATCAGTTCACCGAATCCTGTTTCTTTGATCGCTAAATCAGCAAGAAACAAGTGATGGTTCACTACAACAATGTCGGAATCCATGGCTCGCTTACGCGCTTTCAATACAAAGCAATCAGTGTAGCTCGGACATTCTTTACCTAAACAGTTATCATTGGTTGAGGTGATGGTCGGAATGATCATGCTGTCTTCTGGTAGATCATCACAATCCCCAAGGTCACCTGTTTTGGTTTCTGATGACCAAGCACGCACTTTAACAAGTTGAGTTAATAATGTCGGGTCAGATTCATTAGTGTGGCTTTCGACCATTTGGCGGCTCAAACGATCCAAACACAGATAATTAGAACGCCCTTTTAATAACGCCACTTGGCCATAAAAACCAAGCGCATTGACCATGAGCGGTAAGTCACGATGGTACAACTGCTCTTGCAAGTTTTTCGAGCCTGTACTGATGATCACTTTTTTACCGCTCAACAGCGCAGGGACTAGGTATGCGAAGGTCTTACCGGTTCCGGTTCCTGCCTCCACCACCAACTGGGTTTGATCTTTGATCGCACTGCTGACGGCTTCCGCCATATCGATTTGTGGCTGACGAGCTTGAAAGCCAGGAATGGCCTTACCTAACGCGCCATCAGAGGAAAAAGTTTTTGCGATCATGCTTGGTATTGAGTTTGAAAAATTATCGAGAGTATATCAGAGGAATAGGAGTGACATCAGCCCACAATCTGACCAGCTTGCGGCGACACGCGGATATTTTGTTGAAACCAACGTAAGAATAGATTATTTATGGTGAAACATGGCAGTACAGTTACACCCGCCAGGGAATAATAACAAATTCGTACGCTAAAATATTAATGCATGGAAGTACCTGATTTATGGAAAAGAAAACACTGTTGACCCACTGTTCTGACGCCCCGGGTCTCATCTCGAAAATTACTAATATCTGTTACAAGCACCAACTCAACATCGTTCACAATAACGAATTTGTTGATAATACCAGTGGCCACTTTTTCATGAGAACGGAGTTGGAGGGGTACTTCAACGATCAAACGTTTCTTGCCGACTTGGACCAAGCTCTCCCGCAAGGTGCTAAGCGTAAATTGGTTGGCTCTCGCCGTAAGCGCATCGTCATTCTCGTCACAAAAGAAGCGCATTGTTTAGGCGATATTCTGATGAAAACCTACGATGGAAGCCTAGATGTTGAGATCGCCGCTGTGGTGGGGAATTACGACAAACTGCAAACTCTCACTGAACGCTTCGACATTCCTTACCACCACGTGACCCATGAAAACCTTAGCCGTGAAGAACACGAGCAGAAGATGCTAGAAGTGATCGATCAATACGATGCTGACTTTTTGGTGCTAGCTAAATACATGCGCGTATTGACGCCGACGTTTGTTGAGAAATATCACCACAAAATCATTAATATTCATCACAGCTTCTTACCTGCTTTTATTGGCGCGAAGCCATATCAACAAGCTTACGATCGCGGTGTGAAAATCATCGGTGCAACAGCACACTTCGTGACTAATGATTTAGATGAAGGGCCGATCATCAAGCAAGACGTAATTCCTGTCGACCATACATTCAATGCCCAAGATATGGCGCAAGCGGGACGCGATGTAGAGAAGAACGTATTGAGTAAGGCTTTGAATAAAGTGATCAATGACCACGTCTTTGTTTATGGGAATAAGACAGTGATCCTGTAATCCCTCCGTACTAGTTACAACGATAGTGAAACCCGTCCAACTTGGCGGGTTTCATCTTTTCAGAAGATCCCCCCTCCAATTCTAACCATCAAAGTTAAACCGATACGTTATAATTTTTCATTTCTCCACAACTATTTACTGAGAGAATGATTCCGTTTATCATTTGCCCTCCTTATAATAAACCACGTTAATATTACGGAATTAAAATGAAAAAAACGTTAGTGGCTTTTCTGATTGGGCTGACTTTACCAGCAACCACAATCGCAGATACTCTTGAGCCTGTTCAGAATGATGTATCCACTCGCATTATCGGCGGCGAACCTGCCAACACTTCCGACTGGAAATTTATTGCTTCACTGGTACGTAAAGGACAACCTACATCTATTGGTCACTTTTGTGGTGGCAGTTTCCTAGGTGGAAAATACGTATTAACTGCTGCGCACTGTGTGGAAGGTCTTAATGCGGACGATCTGGATATCGTTCTTGGTCTTTATGACAAAAACAGAGAGTCTCAAGCACAGCGCATCGCCATTAAAAATATCTATTCACATGATGAATATAACAACATAACAACGAACAATGACATCGCTCTTATTGAATTAGAACGCAATATCGATAGCGCAACTATTGACCTGGCAACGCCAGAACTTTTAGATAGCGTACGCGTAGGAGACAAGTTGCACGTGGCTGGATGGGGAAATACGTCCACGACAGACCGAATATACCCAACCGTTTTACAACAAGTAGATTTGGAATACGTAGATCGAGCTACCTGCCAAAACCTACCAGGAAACTACTCTAATGTATCAGATGACGGTATTTGCGCCGGATACTATTGGGGAGGTAAAGATAGCTGCCAAGGAGATAGCGGCGGTCCACTCATCGTTGATGATAACGGTATCAACAAATTGCTAGGCGTGGTCAGCTGGGGGGATGGATGTGCTCAACCAAACGCTTATGGTGTTTACGCCAACGTCGCTCATTTTCAACACAATGGATGGATAGATAGCCATCGCAATACTATCAGCTTCACTAAGTACCGAGATCTTCGTTTCGTTGAGCGAAAAGCGCAGCAAGAGACCTTTACTATTCGTAATGACGATACTATCCCATTCAACATCTACCAAAGCACAATATCATACGGAAGTACCATCGAGAAAAGCACTTGTACTGGTACCTTAAAGCCTTCGCAAAGCTGTCAAATTACCGTCGGCTACCAACCTAGCTATTCGGGATCAGAAACAACGATAGAGCTCTTTACCGATCATCCGAAACTGTCCAGACTCACAACAACTTTCGAGTATTCAGGTGTAGATAAAGCAAGCAGATCAGTGCGTAATGCCATTCCGCTAGCAGACGCAAATGTTTATACCGGTCAAAACGCTTGGACGGCTGAAAATGGTGAACTGCAATCAGCGGATATGGGAGCTTATCCTGGTGTATCTGAGCTGGTTTTGACCGATCTTCCGAAGGGCAAACTTACCATGGATCTCAAAGTAATGTCCGATGGTTTTGATTACTTGTTCATCTTAGTTAATGGTGAAATTTACGATAGCACCAACCAACTCCTCGATTATAAAGAGATCCAGATCGATCTTTACAAAGCATCTAATACGATAACGTTTGAATACGTCCAACACCCGTTTTCAAGTGGCATTTACAGCGCGCAAGCATTTGTTCGCAACATAAATATGTCAGTCAGCACAGATAATACGGGCGATGCTGGTAACGACGTTAATAAAAAGTCTAGTTCAGGCGGCAGTTTATCTATTGGCCTACTGGTGTTAATGGCTGCAGGTTCATTCGTACGACGCAAAAAAAGGTAACGAGATGAAACATAGACTCAAGATATTCCTACTTGGTTTGGGCACTATCAGTTTAACTGCATGTTCAGCAAACGCAGGACTGCAAACAAACCAGACGTCTGAGCACCAAGCAATGATGGTAGAGACTTATAGGACAAGTGAGAGTCAAATTTCATTTATCACAGAGTCTAACGGCTGCAGTGAAAACGAGGACTTTAGCCTAAAAATAGAGCAAAGCTCACAGACAGAAGCTCTTATTACTATCGTTAGAGACAAGGCGGATCATTGTAAACGAATGCCGTTTGCCAAAACTTTTACACTGCCTTTAGATGAAGAGTTGAAAGGCAAAAAACTTTCCATTACCAACCCAAAAAGCAAGTCACTGGCTAAATAGTGATTCGCTTACGAAAGGGAGCCTCGGCTCCCTTTTTGCCTATCGCAACTCAGCAATTCTCACCCTAGCGTTTTACGCCTGCTCAGACTCCACAATACGCTTAAGTGAATGCGGGTGCAGTTTGATACAAATGCCTTGGTACTTAAACGCCACTGTTGGGTTATTCAAGCGTTCGCCATCCCCTTTCGGGCTCGACAGTTTGATCTTCACACCCAGCTCTTCCAACTCATTAAAACGCGCGCCAAACGCTGGGTAAGTGTGTTTCAAATCAGCAAGAAACTCGTCTGCAGTTTCGGCATGAGACGGAATCACAAACTCCACATGTTCCCAGCTTTCATTTGGGTAGATTTTGCCTTCCGCAGGGTATGGCAGTTCCAGACACTCAATCTTCCAACCACGGCTTTCCAACGCTTTATCGAATTCGATAACGATGATTGGGCGACCGTTGATTTTCGCTTGTGAAATCACCTTACCGTATTGATTCCATGCTTCATGCGCGGCTTTTGCTGTTTCAGTATCATTAATTCGCAGCGCAATATGGTCAGCTTGAGCAAAGCTCAGATCCAGTTTTAACAGGGATGCAAGCTCTTCAATCTTCGCCATAAATGCATCCAGATCTTGGATCATCAATTTAGGCGCTAGGCGTTTTTCAACTAGTTGAGTCGTCATTGTGGCTCTCTTATGGGGCGATTTATCTCATTACTCTGAGCGCAATAGTAAACGCAAACCAAACCACATTTCCATTCAATCGAAAAAGTATAAATTTCCCCAATTCCTCTCTGTATGAAAAGCAATAAAGTTGTTATCATTAGCCCCATTTTTGTGAACTCCAACAGAACTCGGCACTTACTTCGCCGAGTTCTTCGTCCTTGAATTGAAGGAAACGCGTGTGAATATCCAAGCACTTATTAATGACAAAGTATCTCAGGCTCTAGAAGCCGCTGGCGCACCTGCAGGCAGTCCTGCGGCAGTACGCCAATCAGCAAAGCCACAATTTGGTGACTACCAAGCAAACGGCGTAATGGGCGTTGCTAAAAAACTGGGTACTAACCCACGAGAATTTGCACAGAAAGTACTGGATGTTCTAGACCTAGATGGTATTGCAAGCAAGACAGAAATCGCTGGTCCTGGTTTCATCAACATTTTCCTAAGCGAAGAGTTCCTAGCAAAACAAGCGGAAGCAGCACTGGCTGACTCACGTCTTGGCGTTGCAGCAGACGAAGCTCAAACTATCGTTGCTGACTACTCTGCACCAAACGTTGCTAAAGAAATGCACGTTGGTCACCTACGTTCAACCATCATCGGTGATGCGGTAGTACGTACTCTTGAGTTCCTAGGTCACAAAGTGATCCGTGCGAACCACATCGGCGACTGGGGTACTCAGTTCGGTATGCTTATCGCAAACCTTGAGCGTGTACAACAAGAGTCTGGCGAAGTTTCTATGGAACTTGCGGACCTTGAAGGCTTCTACCGCGAATCGAAAAAACTGTACGACGAAGATGAAGACTTCGCAGTAAAGGCGCGAAACTACGTTGTGAAACTGCAAAGCGGTGACGAGTACTGTGCAGAAATGTGGAAAAAACTCGTTGATGTAACCATGATCCAAAACCAGCGCAACTACGACCGTCTAAACGTGTCACTGACTCGTGACGACGTGATGGGCGAGAGCATGTACAACGACATGCTTCCTAAGATCGTTGCAGACCTAAAAGAACAAGGTCTTGCCGTTGAAGATGATGGCGCGCAAGTTGTATTCCTAGATGAATACAAGAACAAAGATGGCGAACCAATGGGCGTTATCGTTCAAAAACGCGATGGCGGTTTCCTATACACAACAACAGACATCGCATGTGCAAAATATCGTTATGAAGAGCTAAGCGCAGACCGTGTGCTTTACTTCATCGACTCACGTCAACACCAGCACCTAATGCAAGCTTGGACAATTGTTCGTAAAGCAGGCTACGTACCTGAGTCAGTATCTCTTGAGCACCACGCGTTCGGCATGATGCTTGGTAAAGATGGTAAGCCATTCAAGACTCGTGCGGGCGGTACGGTTCGTCTTGCCGACCTTCTAGATGAAGCAGAAGTTCGTGCAGCACAGCTGATCGAATCTAAAAACCCTGAACTAGATGCGGAAGAAAAAGAGAAGATCTCTAAAACAGTTGCAATGGCAGCGGTTAAATACTCTGACTTATCTAAACACCGTACGACTGACTACGTGTTCGATTGGGACAACATGTTAGCGTTTGAAGGTAACACAGCACCATACATGCAATATGCATACACTCGCGTAGCTTCTATTTTCGCTAAAGCTGGTGTTGCTATGGACGCTCTCCAAGGTGACATCAAAATCACTGATGAGAAAGAGAAAGCACTTATTGCTAAGCTTATGCAGTTCGAAGAAGCGGTTCAATCTGTCGCTCGCGAAGGCCAACCACACATCATGTGTAGCTACCTATTCGAACTAGCAGGTCAGTTCTCTAGCTTCTACGAAGCATGCCCTATCCTAGTTGCTGAAGACGAAGCAGTGAAACAAAGCCGCCTGAAACTAGCAGCGCTAACAGCGAAGACCATCAAGCAAGGTCTGTCTCTACTAGGTATTGATACTCTAGAGCGTATGTAATCCGCTTTTACGTAGGTAGCTTAAGTAGCACAAGCTAAATGATGACAAAGGTTGACGTGAAAGCGTCAACCTTTTGTTTTATCTGGCGTATACTGATGTCATTCAATTCAAATCGGACAACATAATGAGTTTTGAACTGCACCCTCAACTGGCAAAAGACACCACCGTTATCGGCCACTTCCCACTGTGTGTGGCGCTTCTGCATAAAGATAACGCCGTGCCATGGGTTATCTTGGTCCCTAAACGTGCAAACCTAAAAGAGCTTCACCACTTGCCAATGCAAGAACAGCAACAGTTTTTGCTAGAGTCTCAAGCGGTAAGCCAAGCACTGGAAGCAACATTCCGTCCAGACAAGCTAAACCTTGGTGCGCTAGGTAATATGGTGCCACAGCTGCACATTCACCATATTGCTCGCTTCAAAGATGACGTAGCATGGCCGGGACCGGTTTGGGGGAACACCAAAGGTGAATTCCGTACAGAAGAAGAGCAAAACGAATTGCTTGGTCGCATTAAAAATGTGCTGTCACTGAGCTCTATTTTCCAAAAAGCATAAGCACTGCTAGCGAAAATAATTCGCCTTTGAATACGGCTGAAATAGACAGAGAAAGATTAATACGTATTTGTAACAATCTTTCTCATTTTTCTGGGATTATCACTAAAATAAAACTTGTTTAGACTACCAGCTCAGTTAGAGAGGGTCATCATGAAACAAGTCTTCAACACATTCCGATACGTCAGCTGGATCGCCATTATCTGTTCTATGGCTGCTTCATTCTTGCTTTTTCTTATGGGCGCAGCAAAAACCTATTCGGCATTTGCGGTCTTCATTCTTAATCAAACACCTCCAGAAGCACTCGCACATTTAGATAAAGCAGACATCGCGATCGCATATTTGATCAAGTCACTGGATACGTTTCTTGTCGCACTAGTTTTGTTCATCTTTGCTCACGGCATCTACACACTGTTTATTTCCAACAAAGCTAAAGCGAAAACACAAGAACCGTCGGTTTTGCATTGGATCAGAACCCCAAACATCGGCCACCTAAAAAACATTTTGGCTGAAGTCATCATCGTGATCTTGTTTGTGAAGTTCTTAGAGCTCGTGCTGATTAACTTCGACAGCTTAGATTGGACGATCTTAACATTACCTATTTCGATTTTAGTTTTAAGTCTTGGTTTGAAGTTCCTAGGGTTAGGCGCGACTAAACACTCTGAAGAGCATTAATTTCGCTGTATTCACAAACAATAACCAGCAAAAGAAAAGCCGCATCATTGCTGATGCGGCTTTGTCGTTTTTACGTAATAACTTTTTAGGTGACTAATTTTGACAATCGCTACATGGTGACTGTCAAAGACAAACCATCTTGTTTAGTCACTGAGTAGCGAACACGAGTCACGTCATGAGCTTTATTAGTGTCGACTAGGCGGCTAATTTTGCCCTTCTTAATCCACACGTTTAACATCGCGTCGGCGCCATCTTCACTCATCCCAAACTGTTTAGCCAGATCTGACTGGGAGACGGTTCCTTTGTCTGCAATGTATTGATAAAGCTCTTTTAAAATCATGCTACTTGCGCCTCTAATGCACCGTTTTGTTTCTTACCAACTTGTTTGAACACGCGGTAGGTACCAAAGAAGATAGCAACGATCACAGCCATCCAAATACCACTTGTCACTGGGCTATCTGCGAAATGCGTCAATTGGTTGTAGAACGTCGCACATAGGTAAGCCAAGCCCATTGTCCAAACCGCGATAAAGCGTGCGAACTTATGACCAAACTCACGTACGTAAGCACCCATCGCCGCCACACAAGGAGTGTACAGTAGGATAAAGATTAGGTAAGCAAATGCGGCATTGCCAGAAGCAAACTGCGATTTAATGTTACCGAAGATAGAAGCATCGACTTCTTGTTCTTCGGCAACGGCATTTGAGTCAGTTAAGTCACCCACTTCAATGCCTAGTGGATCTGAGTAGCTCAAACCGGCTAAGTTTTCAGGGATACTCATTACTGCCTCTTCTAGGCTGCCCATTAGATCAAATTCTGCGTCTTCACCGTCACTTGGCGTGGTGTATAGACTGTTAAGCGTACCAACTACCGCCTCTTTTGCGAAGATACCGGTAATGATACCAACCGTCGCTGGCCAGTTATCTTCTTGAACACCGATTGGCGCGAATACTGGAGTTACAACTTGCGCAGCTTTAGAAAGCACCGAGTTTTCGCTGTCTTCATTACCAAAACTGCCATCAGTACCCAATGAGTTGAAGAAACTCAGAATAGCAACAACGATAACGATGGTTTTACCTGCACCAAGTACAAAGCGCTTTAGCTTTTGCCAAGTTTTGATCACCACGTTTTGTAGCGTCGGAAGCTCGTAATCTGGCATTTCCATCACTAGGCTATCGCTGCTACCTGGGTAAAGCGTGTGCTTAAGGAAAAGACCTGTGAAGATCGCTGCCACAATACCAAGTAGGTAAAGTGCGAATACAATGTTCTGGCCAGAACCTGGGAAGAATGCCGCAGCGAATAGCGCGTATACAGGCAGACGAGCACCACATGACATAAATGGCGCCATAGATGCAGCCAGTTTACGCTCACGTTCTTGGTCTAGAGTACGAGTCGCCATGATTGATGGTACGTTACAGCCAAAACCAAGAACCAACGGTACAAATGCTTTGCCCGGTAGGCCGATTTTCTGCATGACTTTATCGAGCACGAACGCAGCACGAGCCATGTAACCTGAGCTCTCAAGTACCGCTAGGAACAGGTACAAACACGCGATAACCGGAATGAAGGTAGCAACCGTTTGAATACCGCCGCCTAAACCATCAGCAATCACCGTAACCAGCCAAACAGGTAGGTGACCATCTAACAAGTGATGTCCACCATCAACCAACAATGCGCCCGCACCAATGTCAAAAAAGTCGATAAATGCACTACCGATGTTAATCGAGAACATAAACATCAGGTACATAACAACAAAGAAGAAAGGAATTCCAATCCACTTGTTCAAAATAAACTGGTCGAGTCTTTCAGTCACACTACGACTTAACTTGCCTTCGCTTCGGCGAACTTTTTTACACTGTTCATGCAGATGCGTGTACTTAGTATCCGCGACATGCAAATCGATATCCAAATCTAACGTCGTAATGACTTCCAAGACTTTGCTTCTATCAATATCAGAAAGACTATTGAGCACCATTGTGTCTTTTTCAAGCGCACGAATCGCTAGTGCACGATGAGCGACGTTTTGGTCGTTAAAAAGTGCGGAAACCGTTTGAATTGCCGACTCCATCTTCTCACCGTAATGCAAAGACAATTCTTTAAGTGGCACTCCTTGAACGATGGATTTATGAAGCTTTTCTTTAAACTCTGCCACTTGAGTTTTATTGGTTGCAGATAAACTGACAACCGGACAACCTAACGTTTTCTCAAGCTCTGCAACGTTAATCATCTGACGTTCACGCTTTAGCGCATCCATCTTGTTGAGGACAACAATCATAGGGCGACCAAGTTCGCGAAGTTGCAGCGTCATATATAAGCTGCGCTCTAAACTTGTAGCATCCACCACGTTAATAATGAGATCAGCAGGATGAGTTAGAACCGCACGCGATGCGATGGATTCATCAATACTATTACTATCATTACCACTGTCTAATGAGTAAATACCCGGAAGGTCAGTGAGCAAAAACTCATCCCCAGCATGCTTGAATTGTCCCGTTTTCTTTTCAACCGTGACGCCTGCCCAGTTACCAACTTGCTGTTTTGCGCCAGTTAAACCATTAAATAGCGTCGTTTTACCACTATTAGGGTTACCTACGGTTAGCACTTGATATTGCATTACACTCGCTCCACTTCAATTTTCTGAGCAATTGTTTCTCGCAATGCGACAGACACACCACGGACTTCGACTTGTAAAGGATCGCCCATTGGCGCACGTCGAATCACTTTGACTTCTGTATTGGGAAGCAGCCCCATTACCATGAGTTTCTTTCTGATATCTGATGAAAGACCATCTAACAACCGAATCGTCACCGTATCGCCAGGATTAATCTCTGATAACTTCATAGTGGCCCTTAAGAGTATTGCTAATGAGAAATATTATTATTTAATAAGTTTAGGTTGCCAATATTACTCCCCTATACCCCTTCAATCCTTGTGTGAAATCAAAGATTCCGTAAATGTTTTCACGCTTTCAAACGTTAACTTCGTAAATTTCCTCTCGTTATTTACGTCAAAATTAACAATTAAAAATGACACCTAACGAAACAAAAATGTCACAAACCAAGATAGAAAACAAAAAATGCAAATTAAAACAGTGGGTTAATTAAAAAACAAAACGTTGTCGCTTTTCTCATATAAACATGGCGTTATTTTTATAAGAAAAATAAGTAACCTCTCGTATAGTTACTCCATCGAGAGGGCAACCTCTCTAATAAATTCCAGAGGTGGCATGGCAACATGTCACTCCGGCAGCAAGCGAAGGTGTCCTTGACACCCGTGGTATAGTCCCCCCGGCTATACCACGATATTTTTTTCACCTCTTTCAAAACTTCTTTACCTTATCCATCTTTTCAACACAGTTTTCGTTTTCACGAATGTCGCATGCCATCATTCACCCAAATGAACAACGCTCTTTTGATACAGCAATACAACTGTCATTTATTTGTTGCAACTATCAGTAAATCATTCTCTTGAAGCCATTTATGCTTATTGCTATGAACATCGCGACTAACAGATAGAACGTGATCGTGCTTACGTGTTGAGAATGGATTTGTAGGCTAGATGTGATGAAGAAACAATGAAACTTACTGCGTTAGCAACTGCAGCAATAATAGAGCACTGTATGCAGCTCCCCAGCATCTTAACTATTAACTAGGGAGCGTATAATGAAGGTTTTCTAGTTAATTTCTTGGCTTTCTTGAGTCAAAGCAAACTTGGAAGGGGGCAAACCAAAATGCAGCTTAAACTTTTGGCTAAAGTAAGATGGATCATTAAAGCCACAGTTAAAGGCGACTTCACTGATTTTCTCACCCGCCAATAACTTTTCACACGCCGTTTCCAAACGAACCTCTGTGACATAGTCTTTTAACGTTCTTGACGAGGCAGATTTAAAACGTCTCTGCAAAGAGCGTTCAGACATATACAGCATTTTAGCGGCTGACGCAGTGCCAAATTCAGGATCATGGTAATGCTCTGCCACTAATTGATAGACTTTTTGCAACCACTCTTTCTCTGGTGTGACTTGATCTTCTGCAATAGTTACAGGATTGAGTTCTTGCTGCGGTTCATCCAGATAACTCCTTTCCTTCGCAGATGGCCATGTAATCTCGACTTTGTTTTGAGCATCAGAAGAGAAGACAGCCAAATAACCACCACTCGTTGTCACTAGTTGGGCAAGGTGGTCAATACTCAACTCAGAGTGATTTAAGTTAGATGGAAGCCCAGTCGCGACTTTATTAGGTAATTGCGTCCCGTAATCAAGAAAGCTCAATGACACAATATCATGTCCCTCTTCTAGCATAATTCTAACCGTTTGACCTCGGAAAGAGCGCTTGATGATATTGGCAAAAATGCTATTGAAAATAACATCAAGATTAAAACTTTCCAGAGCAACCCGGCTCTGCTTGCTCTCATCTTCTAGCTCTACCAAAATACCCGCTTTTGCAAAGTCATCTTGCCATACATCAACCACTGACTGAGTTATCTGACTCAAGTTGTAGTTCTGACTCCCACCACTTACATCACTTGGAACACTTTTGAGTTCATTTAACTGCCAATTCGTTTTAGCCAAATGATCCTCCGTCGCAGTATCGAGAGGCATAGGTAGTTTCGCCACAATAAAGTCGACGCTTGATTTTATGGATAGAGCTACATGGTCTACGAGTAGGTTTCTAACTTGAATCTGTTTACGTAATTGCTGGTTGCTCGTAAGCAACACTCTACTTTGATGTCTTAACTGATTCGTTTTGAGAGTCACTTGAGCTGCTAGATCACGGTTAGCCTGTACAACGTAGCGAGAGCGCCAGAAAACAAGTAATGCGACGACCGCAATACTAGCTACGACAAAGCCTAAAATAGCAAATCGCGATAGATACCAAGGATGAAGGACGATAAAGTGAGATTCTAAACCAACGACTCCAGTGGCAACTTGAGACTCATTACTGACCTGCAAGTGATATTCACCGGAACTAAGGTGCTCGAGTGTCAGTTGGCCCCCCTCTAACGTTTGCCATGGGTCATCGTTGTTCAATCGATAGTACAAATTTTGACTGTCTGGTTTTGGCATCACACCGAATAAAAAACTCAGCGAAGATCCATATGGCAGTGTGATCCCATTCAGATCGGCACTACCAACTTGCAGAACTTCATTTTCAAGCACAACTTGGCTAACAATAAACTTAGACTCTGGGGGATTAGATACAAGCAGCTTGGATGCTTCTGCTTTTACGAGTCCGTACTTCGACCCCAGAACAAGCTCTCGCTCACCAATTTCTGTCTGCTGTATAACGCTACAAATACCAGGGAGGAACTCATTGTTCATTAAGCCTGATGACGATGAGTAATGTTTCACTAACTCACCCGAAAGGTGGTAATAGCTTAAACCGACAGAGGAAGCTAACCATATACCTTGCCTGTCTCTGATCAAGCAAGCAGGTCTGGCGTTGGGCTCACTCATTTCAACAACACGTTTTTCATCGCTTCGTGTATCAGTTTTAAACACACCATAAGATGAAGCAAACCACTGGCTGCCATCAACCGCCGTGGTCATGTCTAATGATTCACCAAACTTTTCTGAAAAACGGATAAACTGGATGTTGTCATTACTGTATTGGTATACGCCATGATCGGTGCCTATTAATAGGGCATCTTCAGTATCATATAGGCGCGTAACCTTAGCAGGCAAATACTGACTTACTAGCCACTCACTTCCAAAGTTTCGTACGCTTTGTGCAGCAGTATCAACATTGTAAAGATGGTATCCGCTTGATACCCAAAGACGGTCATCACCATCAACGGTCACATGCTCTACGGCATGTCCGGCCATAACCTGTAAATAAGGAAATGTAATCTTGTTGAGACCATTTAGCTCAAATATTTCCAGCCCTTTTGAGGTTGCAAGCCAAAGCATGCCGTTTTGAAACGCAAATTCATTGATCTGCGACTCCAACTCTAAGACTTGGTTAATCCCACTCTTTCCTGAACGATAAATCTTTCGGTCATCAGCAAACCAAAGCGCACCATCAGGACCTTCAATAGTTTGCCGAATTCGTCCTGATAGGGTGTGTGAGTCATAACTACTAAAGGTCACTCGTTCAAATTTTTTACTAAATAGCGAGTAATAACGAATACCTTGGTTAGTCGCAATCCACATCCCTCCCATATTGTCACTCAACAACGAATAAATCTTCGTGTTATCTAACTCTAACTCAAGAAAACTTGCAGGCGCGACTTCGGTGACCTCACCTGAAAAAAATGAGTACAAATAAAGGCCATGCTCTGTCCCCACCCAATACTCTTGATTTGTCTCTGCGAATGTCAAAACATGTGAGCCGCCAATTCTAATCACTTCTTTATCAGGCTGGTAAATGTTGAAAATTAAAGCGCCACGCAATGTACCTATCAAAATTTCTCTTCGCGTGTGTGAATAATAGACTTTCTCAATGTAGTTTTGACCTGAGGCAGCGACATGGTCAAACTTATCACCTTCAGAAAGATAGAAGCCGGAAGTCGTTGCTAGTGCCCACTTCGTTTCAACTAGCACCGCATCATTAATGTAAACGTAGCTATTATTACTATGTTGATAGAGCTGCAATAGAGAGAAAGAGTTTAACTCGCTAGTGTCGATATTGTAGGTATAGAAATGCGCGCCATCACTCACCCAAATATAGTTCTTTGAAGACCCTATTTTTCTTATTTGTGAGCCTGGATTTAAACTAAAGACTAAACGTCGCTCCTGATTTGGATAAGTTCGATAGACCTCATTTTCAATAAAGGTCCAAAAAGCACCTTTATGATAGGCCAACTGCTTGGCCGACGTTTGTAGGAAGCTACCTGATTTAGGCAATATAGTTTGACCATCGTAAAACAGGACTCTCCCGTGTACGTCATGAATCCACAAACCACCCTTTTCACCCAAGAACAACTTTTTAGCCGCGATAAAAGTACCCTTTGCCTGAGTTGGCAAAGGGTAAAAGATTGCATTTGCATTATGAAGCGCAAATGCTTGGTAGGATAAGACAAAGCCCAACAGAGCAAGGGCTAATTGGCGTAGCAAGACGAAAACCTTTTGTATCAATTTGTGCTCTGAAAGTGACCGTTCATCGTTTGTAAAACATGGATTGATACGGTTATTTTGAGCTGATAATTATTGGTAATGATATCTCAATTACTTTCTGAGAAAAGGCTCGCCTTACCAAAGGTTGTAATTCTTACTACTGGATCACGTTAAAAAGACTACTCCTACATTACGACAGCACTTAATCTGACTTTTTGTTCAAGCATTGCTCAAAACTATTCGCCATATTGTTGAGAAAAGTAAAGTAACTGCCAGGTTTTGCTTCAATTGTACTCCCTAACGGGTCAAGCTCGCCTTTAGCGACGTCACTGCCTCTCATTACGCTCTGAACGACAGCCGGGGTAAACTGAGGTTCAGAAAATACACAAGCCACATCTCCACCACTTAGCTTTTGACGAATTTGAATTAAGGTCTTCGCTCCTGGCTTGCGCTCTGGGCTCACAGTAAAATGCCCCATTTGATTTAGTTCATAACGATCTTCGAAATAACCGTAAGCATCATGGAATACAAAGTAACCTTTGTTTTTTACTGGTGCCAGCTTCTGCTTTATCTGTTGGTCAGTGTCTTTTAGCTCGAGTTCAAACTTTTTGAGGTTCGCTTGATATTGAGCTGCATTTTCCGGATCAAGTGATACAAGTTGATTCACAACAGCCTTGGCCACTTGTTGTGCTTGGCTTACACCTAGCCAAAAGTGCGGATCATGTGAGCCATGATCGTGCCCATCATGGTCATGGTTGTGCTCACTATCAAATTCACGCAATTCTAGATTTGGAATTTGACTAATAGTCAAAGTATTCGATCTATCCGAAACAACTTTCTCTAGAAACGGTTCAAGATCATGTCCGTACCAGATAACCAAATCAGCCGAAGCGACCTTTTTAACATCCGATGGACGCAAAGCGTAGTCATGGGGTGATGTGTTAGGCTGCAATAACACGTCTGGTGAAGTTACTCCTTGAGTAAGCTCTGTTACTAACAACTGAATAGGTTTGATACTCGTCAGTACCGTTACCGCCTGTGCTGGCAGTGTTAACATTGCTGAGGCAGCAAGAATTAATGCTCTTTTCATAGTTTTACTTGGGATATGGCGTGGAAAGTGAGATAATGTTACATTATAACATTATTGATTTGCAAATGAGTTTCATTCATGTCTTCCTTAGTCCATCTTGAGCAGTTATGCGTCGAGTTCGATGGCCGCAGAGTTCTCGATAACATTAGTATGGAATTAGAAAAGGGCAAAATAACTACCCTAATTGGTCCCAATGGAGCGGGAAAATCAACGTTAGTCAAAGTTATCTTAGGTCTTCAAAAGCCGACTAGCGGCAAGTTGAACCGACAAAGAAAACTGAAAATTGGTTACGTTCCTCAAAAGTTGAAGCTCAATGACTCCCTTCCATTGAATGTAACCCGCTTTCTAAATTTAGCAGGAAAATACAGTAAGCAAGAGTGCATTGATGCATTAAGGCTTGTTGGCGCTGAACATTTACTTAATAGTAATATGCATCGCTTATCCGGTGGTGAAAACCAACGAGTGTTACTGGCTCGCGCTCTGCTTCAGCGTCCTCAGCTGTTGGTATTAGACGAACCAGCTCAGGGTGTGGATATCCAAGGTCAAATCGATCTCTATGACTTAATTGAGAGCATTCGTCATCGCTTTGATTGTGGCGTATTTATGGTGTCGCATGACTTACATTTAGTGATGGCGAAAACGGACGATGTTATTTGTCTGCATCACCATGTTTGCTGCTCAGGTTCACCTGCCACTATTACTCAGCACCCTTCTTACATCGCACTATTTGGCAATGCAGCGAGAGAGTCTCTCGCGTTTTATCATCACGACCATGAGCACCATCATCACGATTTATCCGGAACGCCAGTAAGCGGTGATGCGACATCATGCTCCCACCATAAACACGGACATCACCATCATGATTGAGTTTCTCCTACCTTCTATTCTTGCTGGTATTGGTATCGCGATCATTGCCGGTCCACTTGGGTCATTTGTCGTTTGGCGTAAAATGGCTTACTTCGGAGATACCCTAGCTCATGCATCGTTAATGGGCCTAGCGCTGGGCTTCTTGCTCAACGTAAATCTCTACCTTGCGCTACTCGTCTGCTGTTTAGCTCTGGCCGTTTTGCTTGTCACTCTGCAAAAGCAACAACTTGTGGCTACAGACACGTTGTTAGGTATCTTGGCACACAGTGCACTCTCTATCGGTTTAGTATCGGTTAGCTTTTTGGAAAACGTGCGCGTCGATTTAATGAGCTACCTATTTGGGGACTTACTTGCCGTCTCTCCACAAGATCTGATGTTTATTTACGCAGGTGTTGTTGCGGTAAGTGCGTGTTTGTACGTCTTCTGGCGCCCACTGCTTTCTAGCACTGTTAGTGAAGAACTTGCCGCTGTTGAGGGCGTGAATACAGACTTAGTTAGATTGGTGTTAATGCTAATGGTGGGTGTAGTAATCGCAGTAGGTATGAAGTTCGTTGGCGCGTTGATCATGACTTCGCTCCTAATTATCCCAGCAGCAACAGCACGTAAAGTCTCTTCATCACCAGAGCAAATGGCATTGTTCGCATCCATTATTGGCTCAGTGGCAGTACTGATGGGGCTTAGCCTATCATGGCACTTCGATACACCGGCCGGCCCTTCCGTAGTGATCAGCGCAACATCCTTATTCATGCTGAGCCAGCTGATTAAAAGCAAAGCATAATCGCATTGAGTATTAAACGCGAAAGACCTTGCTAACAACAAACATAAACCCACGGAAACGGAAAAAGAAAAGCCTGCGAAATCGCAGGCTTTTTAATACTTATTAAGTAGTGTGGTCGATTACCAACCCGTCACTTCACGTAGACCTTGGCCAATCTCTGCTAGAGATTTCACAGTTTTAACGCCAGCCGCTTCTAGTGCAGCAAATTTGTCTTCAGCAGTACCTTTACCACCAGAGATAATCGCACCAGCATGGCCCATACGCTTACCAGAAGGTGCAGTTACACCAGCAATGTAAGAAACCACTGGCTTCGTTACATTTTCTTTAATGTATGCTGCTGCTTCTTCTTCTGCAGTACCACCGATCTCACCGATCATAACGATCGCTTCTGTCTCAGGGTCTTCTTGGAACAGTTTTAGGATATCAATGAAGTTTGAACCCGGGATTGGGTCACCACCGATACCAACACAAGTAGACTGGCCGAAACCTTCGTCAGTGGTTTGTTTAACTGCTTCGTAAGTTAGAGTACCGCTACGAGATACAATACCTACTTTGCCTTTCTTGTGGATGTGACCAGGCATGATACCGATCTTACACTCATCAGGAGTGATAACGCCCGGACAGTTAGGACCAATCATGCGAACGCCAGTTTCTTCTAGCTTCACTTTCACGTCGATCATATCTGTAGTAGGGATACCTTCAGTAATCGTTACGATTAGCTCGATACCCGCGTCAATCGCTTCTAGGATTGCATCTTTACAGAAAGGAGCTGGTACGTAGATGACTGTCGCTGTTGCACCAGTCGCTTCTACTGCTTCACGAACTGTGTTGAATACAGGAAGACCTAGGTGAGTTTGGCCACCTTTACCTGGAGACACACCGCCAACCATTTGCGTACCGTATGCGATAGCTTGCTCTGAGTGGAAAGTACCTTGACCACCAGTGAACCCCTGACAGATTACTTTAGTGTCTTTGTTAATTAATACAGACATTATTTAGCCTCCGCAGCAGCAACAACTTTCTGAGCAGCATCAGTTAGCGACTCAGCAGCAATGATATCAACATCAGAATTAGCAAGAACTTCGCGACCTAGGTCAGCGTTAGTGCCTTCAAGACGAACAACAACAGGTACGCTTACGCCTACCTCTTTAACCGCGCCGATAATACCTTCTGCGATCATGTCACAACGTACAATACCACCGAAGATGTTAACAAGTACCGCTTTCACATTGTCATCAGATAGGATGATCTTGAATGCTTCAGCAACACGCTCTTTCGTCGCGCCGCCACCTACATCTAAGAAGTTAGCTGGTTTGCCGCCGTGTAGGTTTACGATATCCATCGTACCCATTGCTAGGCCTGCACCGTTAACCATACAGCCAACGTTACCGTCTAGTGCTACGTAGTTCAGCTCCCACTGAGCTGCGTGTGCTTCACGCTCATCTTCTTGTGAAGGATCGTGCATTTCACGAAGCTTAGGCTGACGGTACAGTGCGTTTGAGTCGATGTTGATCTTACCGTCAAGACATAGCAAGTTGCCTTCACCAGTAATCACAAGTGGGTTGATCTCTAGCAGAGCAAGATCGTACTGAGAAAACATAGTGCCAAGGCCCATAAAGATCTTAACGAATTGTTTGATTTGGTCGCCTTCAAGACCAAGTTTGAACGCTAGCTCACGACCTTGGTAAGCTTGTGGACCTACTAGTGGGTCAATTGCTGCTTTGTGGATGAGTTCCGGCGTTTCTTCCGCAACTTTTTCAATTTCCACACCACCTTCGGTAGAAGCCATGAAAACGATCTTACGGCTAGCACGGTCAACTACCGCACCTAGGTATAGTTCGTTCGCAATATTTGAAGCTTCTTCAACAAGGATTTTTGTTACTGGCTGACCATTTGCGTCTGTTTGGTAAGTTACTAGGTTTTTACCTAACCACTTCTGTGCAAACTCTTTAACGCCTTCTTTTGTATCGTGTAGCTCTACGCCACCCGCTTTACCACGGCCACCAGCGTGAACCTGACATTTAACTACTTTCTTGGCTGTACTGATACGGCCTGCGGCTTCAAAAGCTTCTTGTGGTGTATCACACGCGTAGCCTTCTGGCACAGGCAAACCGAATTCTGCAAACAGCTGTTTGGCTTGGTATTCATGCAAATTCATTTCGATATTCCGTTTGTTTTTCCCTTAAGGGATTTATTATTTCCATAACGCTGCAGTCTTGGCTGCTTGTACGTCTGTAGGGTCTTCTCAAATCAATCCTTCATCATGAGTTCTCATACTGAAGGATTCAAATGAAGGCCAAACGTTGAGCTAGTCTAGCCATTGAAATTTTTAACGTCTAGCTACCTACGATAACTAGACGTTTTAGCGATATTAAACGTCTAATAGGAGACGTGCTGGGTCCTCTAGTAACTCTTTAATCGTTACTAGGAAACCAACTGATTCACGACCGTCAATTAGGCGGTGATCGTAAGATAACGCTAGGTACATCATCGGCAAGATTTCAACTTTGCCATCCACTGCCATCGGACGCTCTTGGATCTTATGCATACCAAGAATCGCTGATTGAGGTGGGTTGATGATTGGTGTAGACATTAGTGAACCGAACACACCACCGTTTGTGATAGTGAAGTTACCGCCCATTAGCTCGTCTACCGTTAGCTTGCCATCACGACCTTTGATAGCCAGTTCTTTGATGCCTTTTTCAACATCAGCGAAACCAAGCTTGTCACAGTCTTTTAGGACAGGTGTAACTAGACCACGTGGCGTTGATACCGCCATGCTAATGTCGAAATAGTTGTGGTAAACAATGTCATCGCCATCAATCGAAGCATTTACTTCTGGGTAACGCTTAAGCGCTTCTGTTACTGCTTTCACGTAGAAAGACATGAAGCCCAAACGAATACCGTGACGCTCTTCGAACTGATCTTTGTACTGCTTACGAAGGTCCATGATTGGTTTCATGTTCACTTCGTTAAACGTCGTTAGCATTGCCGTGTTGTTCTTCGCTTCTAGCAAACGGTTAGCAACTGTCTTACGAAGGCGAGTCATTGGAACACGCTTCTGACTGCGAGCCGCTGCCGGCACGTCTACCACTGCTGGCGAGTCTTCTTTTGACGCAGATTTAGCGTTCGCAAGATGCGCTTCAATATCTTCGCGCGTAATACGACCACCAACACCAGTGCCTTTCACTTGGCTTGCTTCTAAGCCATGTTCAGCCAATAAACGGCGCACTGCTGGGCTTAATGCGTCATTACTTTCTTCGTTAAGCGCAGCTTTGTGGCGCTTATCAGGAGATGCTTCAGTACCTTCTGTTTTGTCTGCAGTTGGTTCACCTGCAACTGCGCCTGGCTTCAATTTAGCAATGATTTGTTTAGAAAGTACTGTCGCACCTTCTGCTTCAACAATAGCTTCTAAAACGCCAGCTTCCGGAGCTGGAACTTCTAGCACAACTTTGTCTGTTTCGATGTCAACCAAAACCTCGTCACGCTCTACTGCGTCGCCTGGTTGTTTGTGCCATGTCGCTACGGTTGCATCAGCAACTGATTCAGGTAAATCTGGAACCAGAATTTCAATTGTCATATCTGTTTCTTCCTTTAACTTCTAGTTCTTAATTCGAAGTTTTTGAGTTCACGTTCAGAGCGTCTTCAACCAACGCTTTTTGTTGTTTCAAGTGCACCGACATGTAGCCAACTGCTGGCGAAGCAGAAGCTGGGCGACCTGCGTATTTAAGATTTGCACCTGCAGGAATAGCGGCACGGAAGTTATGTTGGCTACAGTACCAAGCACCTTGGTTCTGAGGTTCTTCCTGACACCACACGAAGTCTTCAACGTTAGTGTATTGAGCAATTGCTGCTTGTACTTCTTCCATTGGGAATGGGTAAAGCTGTTCAATACGCACGATAGCAACATCGTCTTGCTCGTTGTTACGGCGCTGCTCTAGTAGGTCAAAGTAAACCTTACCAGCACAGAACACGACACGTTTCACTTTGCTTGGTTCTAAATCATCTACTTCTGGAATTGCAGATTGGAATGTACCATCCGCCAAGTCTTCAATCGTTGAAGTACATAGAGGGTGGCGCAGCAAAGATTTCGGCGACATAACAATGAGAGGTCGACGCATTGGGCGTACAACCTGACGACGAATCATGTGGTACACCTGAGCCGGTGTTGAAGGAACCACAACCTGCATATTTTGCTCAGCACAAAGCTGAAGGTAACGCTCTAAACGTGCAGATGAGTGCTCAGGGCCTTGACCTTCATAACCATGAGGTAGAAGCATAGTAAGACCGCACAAACGCGCCCACTTTTGCTCGCCTGACGAGATAAACTGGTCGATAACAACTTGTGCACCGTTGGCAAAATCACCAAACTGTGCTTCCCAGATAGTTAAACCACCTGGTTCGGCTGTTGCGTAACCGTATTCAAACGCCAACACAGCTTCTTCTGACAATACTGAGTCAAAGACTTGGAATGGCCCTTGGTTGTCATGAATATTCGCTAATGGAATGTAAGTGCTTGCATCGGTTTGGTTATGAAGAACCGAGTGACGGTGGAAGAAAGTACCACGACCCGAGTCCTGACCAGAAAGACGAATACGCTTGCCATCGTCAACCAATGTAGCATACGCCAATGTTTCAGCCATACCCCAGTCAATGGCTTTTTCACCGGTCATCATTGCTAGACGGTCGTTGTATAGCTTATTAACACGGCTTTGCAGTTTATGGCTTTCTGGGTACTGACACAGACGATTGCCTAGCTCAATAAGGCGTGTCTTGTCGTATTTTGAATCCCACTCCATATCCCATTCGTGCCCTAAGTAAGGGGACCAGTCTACAGAGTGCAACGCCATTGGACGCCATTCTTTAACAACCACTTCACCGCGATCTAATGCATCGCGATACTCATTGACTAACTGAGTCGCTGTCTCGATATCTGATTCATTTTTATCGATCAGAACATCTGCATACAATTTGCGTGGTGTAGGATGCTTTTTGATTTTCTGGTACATCAAAGGCTGAGTCGCATTTGGCTCATCCGCCTCATTGTGGCCGTGGCGACGGTAACATACAAGATCGATCACGACATCGCGCTTGAACTCGTTACGGTAATCCAATGCAATGCGAGTAACAAAAGCAACTGCTTCTGGGTCATCTGCATTTACATGGAAAATTGGCGCCTGCACCATCTTCGCGATATCGGTACAGTACATCGTAGAACGCGTGTCACGAGGATTAGACGTCGTAAAGCCTACTTGGTTGTTGATGACGATACGTACCGTACCACCAACTTGGAACCCACGAGCAAGAGACATGTTGAACGTTTCGGCAACCACACCCTGACCAGCGATTGCAGAATCACCGTGGATGGTGATAGGAAGCACTTTGCTACCTTGATTATCACCCAAGCGATCTTGACGTGCTCGAACTGAGCCCATGACTACTGGGTTTACGATTTCTAGGTGCGACGGGTTAAATGCAAGTGCTAAGTGAACATCACCGCCAGGAGTCGCAAAATCAGCAGAGAAACCTTGGTGATATTTCACATCACCCGTACCCCAAGTTTCGTCGTGTTTACCGGCGAACTCATCAAACAGGTCTTGAGGTTTCTTACCAAGTACGTTCACCAGCATGTTCAAACGACCGCGGTGAGCCATACCGATAACCACTTCACGCATTCCACTTGTACCCGCATGACGGATCAACTCTTTCGTCATCGGAATCAGCGCATCACCACCTTCTAAAGAGAAACGTTTTGCACCTGGGAATTTCGCCCCGAGGTAACGCTCCAAGCCTTCAGCGGCTGTTAGCTCTTCTAGGAATGTGCGCTTCTCATCTTTGTTGAATGATGGCTGGCCTACGACAGACTCAAGGCGTTGCTGAATCCAACGCTTTTGCTCTGTGTCAGTCATGTGCATGTATTCAGCACCGATGGAACCGCAATAAGTTTTGTTGAGGGCTTCATAGATATCTTTCAACTTCATGGTTTCTTGCCCAACAGCAAAAGAACCTACGTTGAAAGTTTCTTCGAAGTCATCTTCGGTAAGATTATGAAAAGCAGGGTCTAACTCCGCCACTGTTGGGCGTTGCCATAGACCTAGTGGGTCTAATTCTGCAGCTTCATGCCCGCGGAAACGGTATGCGTTGATTAGCTGTAGAACTTTTACTTGTTTTGCATCGACATCTGGGTCACTAACTTGGACATTGTAATGCTTTGTTTCTCTAGCGAGTCGTCGGAAGTAGTCACGGACACGTGAATGTGGTTGTTCTGCCACTTCTTCTGATGGCTTAGGCAAGCCTTCAAAAACACGTTTCCACTCCTCACTTACCAGATCGGGATCACTTAGATACAGTTCGTAGAGGTCCTCTACATACGTTGCATTGGCGCCAGCCAAGTGTGAAGACTCGAGCCATGCCTTCATCACGCCGTTGTGCATATTTTCCCTTAACCAGTAGTTTTCACGTTTGCTTCGGTCTTTGCCGAGCTATAAGAGCCGACTAAAAATACGGTCGGCAATTTTTGTATTCTTTACTCGAATATTACTGAAGCAGTGAAGCGGTCATATCGGGTGATCCGCAACACTGCGACATTCCTAAGAGCGAGTAAATTAAACCGAACGATTAACCAACATCGACTTAATGTGACCGATGGCTTTCGTCGGATTTAATCCCTTAGGACAAACACTTACACAATTCATGATGCCATGGCAACGAAAAACGCTAAATGCATCATCAAGATCAGACAAACGTTCATCTGTTGCCGTATCGCGGCTATCAATTAGCCAACGGTACGCTGCGAGAAGACCAGCTGGGCCGATGAATTTATCAGGGTTCCACCAGAATGATGGGCAAGACGTTGTACAACATGCACACATGATACATTCGTACAATCCATCTAAATGCGCACGGTCATCAGGCGATTGTAGATTCTCACGTGATGGTGGTAATGCACCATCATCAATCAAGAACGGTTTAACTTTCGCATAGTTATCATAGAACTGCGTCATGTCAACGATAAGATCGCGCACGACAGGTAACCCTGGTAGTGGACGAATAACTATCTTATCGCCTTGTAGAGCAGATAACGGTGTGATACACGCTAGGCCGTTTTTACCATTCATATTCAAACCATCAGAACCACATACCCCTTCACGGCATGAGCGACGGAACGCGATGCTTGGATCTTGCTCTTTTAGCAGAATCAATGCATCAAGCACCATCATGTCTGAGCCTTCGTCTACCTCAAGGGTATACTCTTTCATGTAAGGCTTAGTATCCACATCCGGATTGTAACGGTATAAAGAGAAGTTTAATTTCATAGTCGTATCCTCCCTTTAGTATGTACGTACTTTCGGCGGGAAAGCTTCACGATGCGTTGGCGTCATGTTCACATCACGCTTAGTCATCGCTTCTGTTTCCGGATTGTAGATAGAGTGGCATAGCCAGTTCTCATCATCACGCTCAGGGAAATCGAAACGAGCATGTGCGCCACGACTCTCTGTACGGTAGTTTGCTGCAACGGCAGTTGAAAACGCGGTTTCCATCAGGTTATCAAGTTCTAGACACTCAATACGCTGCGTGTTGAACTCTGAAGACTTGTCCGCTAGATGTGCATCTTTCAAACGTTCGCGAATCACTTTCAACTCTTCTAGACCGGTTGCCATCGCATCGCCTTCACGGAATACCGAGAAGCTGTTTTGCATGCATGCTTGTAGGTCTTTACGAATCTGAACTGGATCTTCACCACCAGTGCTGTTTTCCCAACGCATAGTACGCGCTAGAGACGCTTCAATATCAGATTCTGTTGCAGGACGAGCTTCCGCTTGCGCTGCTAGCGTTTCGCCAAGGTGCAAGCCAGTGGCACGACCAAATACGACCAAGTCTAGTAATGAGTTGCCGCCAAGACGGTTAGCACCGTGTACCGATACAGAAGCAATCTCACCACATGCGTAAAGGCCTTGAACTTCCATCTCGCTACCGTCGGCCTTCTGCTTAATTGCTTGGCCAGAGACTTGAGTAGGTACACCACCCATCATGTAGTGACAAGTTGGAATTACTGGAATTGGCTCTTTCACTGGGTCAACGTGTGCAAATGTACGAGACAGTTCACAGATACCTGGTAGACGTGATTCAAGTACTTCTTTACCAAGGTGATCAAGTTTCAACTTGATATGTGGACCCCAAGGGCCATCACAACCGCGGCCTTCACGGATTTCAATCATCATTGAACGAGCAACCACGTCACGACCAGCAAGGTCTTTCGCGTTTGGAGCATAACGTTCCATGAAGCGTTCACCATCTTTATTTAGAAGGTAACCACCTTCACCACGACAACCTTCCGTCACTAGAACACCCGCGCCAGCAATACCTGTTGGGTGGAACTGCCACATTTCCATATCTTGCATTGGAACGCCTGCGCGAAGCGCCATACCAACGCCATCACCCGTGTTGATGTGCGCGTTAGTGGTCGATGCGTAAATACGACCTGCACCACCTGTAGCTAGAATGGTCGCTTTCGATTTGAAGTAACAGATTTCACCCGTTTCCATACAAATCGCAGTACAACCCATGATTGCGCCGTCTTGGTTTTTCACAAGATCCAAAGCGTACCACTCCGAGAAGATGGTTGTTTTGTGTTTTACGTTTTGCTGGTAAAGCGTGTGAAGAAGTGCGTGACCAGTACGGTCTGCAGCAGCGGCTGTACGAGCAGCCTGCTCACCACCAAACTCTTTAGATTGACCACCGAATGGACGTTGGTAGATGGTACCGTTATCGAAACGAGAGAATGGAAGACCCATTTTTTCAAGCTCGATAACTGACTCAGGACCATTTTTACACATGTATTCAATCGCGTTCTGGTCACCGATGTAGTCGGAACCTTTAACGGTATCGTACATGTGCCATTGCCAATCGTCTTTGTGCGAGTTACCCAGAGCAACAGTAATGCCACCCTGTGCAGACACAGTATGAGAACGTGTTGGAAATACTTTTGACAACAAAGCACATGATAGGCCTTGTTCTGAAATTTGTAGTGCAGCGCGCATACCTGCACCACCAGCGCCGATTACTACGGCATCAAACTCACGAACTGGAATAGACACTTACGCACCCCACAGAATAAATAGACCAGAGAAGACATAGCCGAATAGAACGGCAATAACACCAAGTTGTAGTGCGCCACGTAGTTTCGCGCACTTAATGTAATCAGTTAATACCTGCCACAAACCAACCCAAGCGTGAATCAGGATCGAGACAAGTGCCAACATGGTGAATACTTTAGTGAAGGTACCACCAAAGAATTGGGTCCAAGATGCGTAAGAGATATCTGAAAATGCACAGAAGCTAATCAGATAAATCGTGTATAGCGTCATAATGATTGCAGTTGCACGAATTAGTAGGAAATCGTGTACACCATTACGACCAAATGAAGATACGTGTTTTACCATACCAAGATCCCCGCCAATAATGATAATACTGCTGTTGCACCAAACGCGACTTTAGCGCTCATCGTGCCTGAATCTAGTTCTTCAAAGTGACCCAGATCCATCAATAAGTGACGGATACCACCTGCGATGTGGTAGGCAAGTGCAGTAAGAATTCCCCACAGGATGAATTTTACGAAGAAGCTATCGACGATGTCAGCGGCTTCCATAAAACCCATTGGGGATGACAGAGAAATGGATAGTAACCACAGTAATATACCCACCGCAACAAACGTAATTACCCCAGACACACGGTGTAGGATGGATGCGATTGCTGTGATAGGAAAGTGGATGGTCTGTAAATCTAAATTAACAGGTCTTGACTTTCTTTCTTTCACGGGCTTGCTCACTCAGCTCCATTGAGCATTTATTGTTATAACCAATTTCAGCTTCCAAACGTACAAAAGTTAACATCTACTTAACAAATATCGCGAGTAACCACCCAGATAATTGTAAACGATTTGTTAACAAACGGAATCCAGCAACAAACCTCACTCTTTGTTTCTAGCCCCGAATTTATAAGGATTTAACTAAAATTTTCTTTGCCAATATACGGCGAGCAACATTCTAATACAATTGGTGTAACAAATTATGCTACATAGAACAGATTTTTAACGATTTTCATGAGAAAAATCATAACAAGTGCACACAAAGATGGAGAAAAATTGACTTTAAGCTTTAACAACAGTACAAAAATGGCACATAAACATCCTGGACGGATTAAATAATAAACAAAGGAGATTGTTATGGCGGATAAGAAAGCGACCCTTCATGTTGAAGGTCAAGCGCCAATCGAACTGCCAATTATGGACGGTACGCTAGGTACACCTGTAATTGACGTTCGTAAGCTGGGAGCCAATGGTTACTTTACTTTTGACCCAGGTTTTCTTGCCACTGCATCTTGTGAATCATCAATCACGTACATCGATGGCGGCAAAGGTATTCTTTTGCACCGCGGTTTCCCGATTGATCAATTAGCCAATAACGCAGATTACTTAGAAGTATGTTACATCCTTCTTTATGGTGAAGCCCCTACCCGAGAACAATACGAGCAATTCAAAACGACCGTTACTCGTCACACAATGGTACACGAGCAAATCGCAAGCTTTTTCCATGGCTTCCGACGCGATGCTCACCCAATGGCGGTAATGTGTGGTGTAGTTGGAGCACTTGCAGCCTTCTATCACGACTCTCTTGACATTAACAACGACGAACACCGCGAAATTGCAGCGTACCGCCTGCTGTCAAAAATGCCAACACTGGCGGCGATGTGTTACAAATATTCTATCGGTCAGCCATTTATTTACCCTCGTAACGACCTTAGCTACGCAGAGAACTTCTTGCATATGATGTTCGCAAACCCTTGCGAAGAGTATGAAGTAAATCCTGTGGTTGCCCGTGCGATGGATAAGATTTTCACTCTACACGCGGATCACGAACAGAATGCGTCGACATCAACTGTACGTCTAGCTGGCTCTTCTGGTGCGAACCCATTTGCATGTATTGCCGCTGGTATTGCATCCCTTTGGGGACCTGCTCACGGTGGTGCGAACGAAGCCTGCTTGAGAATGCTAGAAGAGATTGGCAGCGTCGATAAGATCCCTGAATATGTAGACCGCGCGAAAGACAAAGATGACCCATTCCGCTTAATGGGCTTTGGTCACCGCGTTTACAAGAACTACGACCCACGTGCGACAGTAATGCGCGAAACGTGTCATGAAGTTCTCAAAGAGCTAAACATTCAAGACCCTCTGCTAGACGTTGCAATGGAACTTGAGCGCATTGCGCTTTCTGATGAGTACTTCGTGTCTAAGAAGCTGTACCCGAACGTAGACTTCTACTCAGGTATCATTCTTAAAGCGATTGGTATTCCAGTTTCTATGTTTACGGTTATCTTCGCGATTTCTCGTACCATCGGCTGGATTGCTCACTGGAACGAAATGCATAGCGATCCACTGAACCGCATTGGTCGTCCTCGTCAGCTATACACTGGCGAAACACAACGTGAGTTTTCTCCACTTCACGAACGTGAATGATCTTTTAGTACGAAGATAGACAAACAAAAGGGTTGAGATTTTCGTCTCAACCCTTTTTCTTTTCAGCACTTAACGTTACGAATAGCGAACGTTAAACCGGATTATCTATATCGATAAACTCCACATGTAGGCCGTATTCATCCGCTAGCCATTTGCCTAAGGCCTGAACACCATAACGCTCAGTAGCATGATGACCTGCAGCAAAGTAATGAATGTCCATTTCACGAGCGGTATAAGTGGTGCGCTCTGAAATTTCTCCAGAGATAAATGCATCCAGCCCGTGCTGTACAGCAAGTTCAATGAAATCCTGCCCTCCACCAGTGCACCAGCCGACTGTCTCAATCATCTTATCAGTATTCTCTGGAGCGATATGCAGAGGCTCTCTTTCAAGAACTTGGTTGATCTTACTCGCAAATTCAACACCAGACATCGGCTTTTTCAAGCGCCCAAACATAGCAACTGACTGAGGGTGCCCTTCAAGCCCACCTTCTACTTCGATTTCAAGTAAGCGAGCTAATTCAGCGTTGTTGCCTAGCTCTGGATGAATATCTAGAGGAAGGTGATAACCATATAAGTTGATATCATTTTTGATCAGGCTACGAATTCGTTTACCTTTCATGCCACGAATTGGCTCAGGCTCACCTTTCCAAAAATAGCCATGATGAACAAGCAATGCGTCTGCATTAAGCTCAATCGCTTTATCGATTAAGGCTTGAGAGGCGGTTACGCCAGTGATAACACGCTTTACCGCTGATTTCCCTTCTACCTGTAACCCATTTGGTGCGTAATCTTTAATTAACTGCGGTGACAGTTTGTCATTAAGAATCTGTTCTAACTTTAAGTTATTCATTATTACTTCCAATTTCTAGCGCATGTAAACCTAAATAACCTCTCGATGGAATCAGACGAAAGAGTGCAACCTAGTTGATACAACAACGTTTTGACATCTGGCACCTTGATATCATTTAGGTCTTTAAAGTGTATCTCGAACCCTAATATCGATGCTAGCCACCCTACCCTCAAAAGCAAATTTAGTTACAATAACAAAGCTTGTCGCCTCACCATAAATTTAGGGATACGGATGAACCAACTGCAACGCTTTTACCAATGGATCGCCACTTCACCTCCGCTTTTCAAGTTAACCCCTCCGTTTGCAACCTTAGAAGATGTCTCGGTCAAACCTTTGAATAGCTCAGAACAATACAATGGTAATCCGAGGCTGGGTTTTTTATATCAGCACCTATGCACTGCGGCTCTTTCTAATTCAGAACGATATCAGATTATTGCCGAAGAAATTCAGTTAAACGACGCGGAAGGTAAGACCATTGGTGCTGTCGATTTGGTGTTGCGGAATACAGAATCAAATCAAATAGAACACTGGGAAGTGGCGATTAAGTTTTATCTTCTTTATAACGGCGTTTGGTATGGTCCGAATGCTCACGACCAGCTGCATACAAAACTGAATAGAATGCTTACTCATCAATTGAAAATGAGCGATCGCCCGGAATTTCAAAAAATAATTCCGTTAAACGACGCCCCACAAGAGCGCCTAATGATGCAAGGACGACTCTATATCAATCCGTTTACTCCAGAGCCACCCCCTAAGGAGTGCTTGGGTTATGAATTAAATCCAAGTCAGATTAGTGGTTACTGGTGCTATCAAAGTCAATGGGATTTAATTGGTAAACCCCTTTATCATTTACATAAACCATGCTGGGCGATCGGTACAGACGATTTCTCTCAACCTATTGAAAAGCCTTTAGATCGATTCATACACGCACAAACGGAAGACGGTCAATTCTGGTTTGTGGTACCAGATTCATGGCCCGGAGATAAAGCGGTTCGGGGCACTTAAACATGAAAGGGTTGATGTTTTCACATCAACCCTTTGCTAGATACATTGACCATTGGATGTTTTACAAACCAGCGGCTGCAAACACTTGATTAACGATCTCTTGTGCTTCAGCTTCGATTTGTTTCAGATGTTCTTCACCTTTGAAGCTTTCACAGTAAATCTTGTAGATGTCCTCTGTGCCTGATGGACGAGCAGCGAACCAACCGTTAGCTGTCGTTACTTTAAGGCCACCAATCGCAGCACCATTGCCTGGTGCATGCGTTAGACGAGCAGTGATCTCATCACCTGCTAGAGTTTCAGCCGCAACCATTTCTGGTGACAACTTCTTCAATACGTCTTTTTGTGGGCCATTTGCTACAGCTTGAATACGGTTGTACTTCGACTCACCGTGCTTCGCCGCTAGCTCTTCATAGTAATCTTGTGGGTTCTTACCCGTTACCGCAGTGATCTCTGCTGCTAGAAGGCATAGCAAGATGCCATCTTTGTCTGTTGACCAAGGCGTGCCATCTTTACGAAGGAAAGACGCACCAGCACTTTCTTCGCCGCCGAAACCAAACTTACCAGTGTACAGACCGTCTACAAACCATTTGAAACCAACAGGCACTTCACATAGCTCACGACCTAGATCCGCAACAACACGGTCAATCAGCGCACTTGAAACTAGTGTTTTACCAACAGCGACATCTTTACCCCACTCGTCACGATGACGGTACAAGTAGTCAATACAAACGGCTAAGAAGTGGTTCGGGTTCATCAAACCTTTTGGCGTAACGATACCGTGACGGTCGTAGTCAGGATCGTTACCAAATGCTAAATCGTATTCGTCTTTCAGTGCCAATAGACCCGCCATTGCGTAAGGAGAAGAACAGTCCATACGCACAACGCCGTCTTTATCTAGCGACATGAATTGGAAAGAAGGATCGATAGATTCACTTACTAGCGTTAGGTCTAGGTTGTATGCCTGACCAATTTGACGCCAGTAATCGATACCGCTGCCACCCAATGGATCTACACCAATCTTCAGGTTCGCTTTTTGGATTGCTTCCATATCGATAACGTTCACCAGGTCATCAATGTATGGCTTCACCAAGTCCATCTCTACAAACAGATCCGATGCTTTTGCTTCTGCTAGTGGTAGGCGTTTAACACCTTGTAAACCTTCAGCAATCAATTCGTTCGCACGATCTTCGATAGCTTGAGTCAACTCAGCTTCTGCAGGACCACCATGTGTCGGATTGTATTTGATACCGCCGTCTTGTGGTGGGTTATGTGATGGGGTAATAACGATACCGTCTGCTTTTTCATCGTGTTTGATGTTGTAAGTCAGAATCGCGTGTGAAATACCCGGTGTTGGCGTGTAACCGTTGTCTTGTTGGACAATCACTTTCACACCGTTTGCAATCAGTACTTCAATCACACTTGAGAAAGCAGGCTCAGATAGCGCATGCGTGTCTTTACCCACAAACAACGGGCCAATTGTGCCTTGCTCAGCACGAACTTCTGCTACCGCTTGAGCGATCGCTAAAATGTGGTTTTCGTTAAAAGTGTGCTTGTCTGCAGTACCGCGGTGGCCAGAAGTACCAAATTGAACTTTGTGTTCTGCGTTTGCCGCGTCTGGTTGAAGTAAGAAGTAGTTAGCAACGAGTGCTGGGATATTGTGAAGATCTTCCTGCTGCGCTTTTTGCCCAGCACGAGGGTGCATAGCCATGTTTGACATCCTTTCTTTCAATACAAATAAAATTAAAAAAGCCTCATAATATCCGCTCACTGCGACGCATTATGAGGCTTCTATCAGGTTTCTTAGATTGAACCTGTTACTTTTTCTATTAAGTCAGGTTGGAACCCCATGTGTGCCATCACTTGTTCAACCATCTGTCTTTTACGACTTGTATTGTTATTCGTGATAACCCAAAACGGTGTGCCAGGAATGGCTTTTGGCTTGGTCGTATTACCGTTTGCTAGCAAGGTTTCTTCATTATCTGCAAAGTACACGCGTTTGCGTCCTTTTACATTCGTAGCCTGGGCGAAACCTTCTGGATTCAATTTATGTAAGGTCGATAATACCAACATAAAGCGATCAATCGCTTTTTTTAGACCGGCAAACTCATCAGAAATAAGCAGCGAACGCATTTCTTTCACTACATCAACAGATTCCGTTTTACCCGCATCTTTACTTACTACAATCCCTTGTGGCTTCTCTACTACAGGCGCGGCTTTAGCTTCCTGCAACTGACCATCAAGGTTTAAAAGGCGTCGCAAAATATCCGAGGCGCTTTCACCGATATGCTTAGTTTGACTAGCTATATAACGGTATAGATCCTCATCAACCTCAATTGTTTTCATTCGCTTTTCACATTCTCAATGTTTAAACTCTGGGGGATTATAACGAGATCCACGCGGATACTCCACGTTAAACCCATCACGAATAAGATAAAATGTCAGCATTACTCAACTATAAGCAGGAAGGCCAAGGCCAAACAGTTGTTTTGATTCACGGATTGTTTGGTAGTTTAAGTAATCTGGGTCTACTCGCCCGCGATCTTATTAAAGATCACACGGTGATCAGTATTGATCTGAGAAATCACGGCCTCTCTTTCCACTCCGAAGTCCATAACTATACCGATATGGCAAAAGATGTGGCTCAGCTCCTTCAGCACTTAAACGTTGAGCCATCTATTGTTATTGGTCACTCCATGGGCGGAAAAGTCGCGATGGCTCTTGTGGACATTGCGCCAAATGTAGTCAAGCAGTTAGTCGTTCTCGACATGGCGCCTGTAGCCTACACTACGAACCGTCACGATAATGTTTTTAACGGCTTACATGCTGTTATTAATGAAAAACCAGCAAATCGACAGCAAGCCATGGATATCCTAGCTCAACATATTGAACTCGATGGTGTAAGACAATTTCTCTCTAAATCACTGTACAAAAATGGCGATAAGATGGATTGGCGGTTTAACGTACCGAGCCTTTTTGAGAATTATGACCAAATTATTGGCTGGCAAGAAATCACACCAACAGATATCCCAACTTTATTTATCAAAGGCGGCGACTCTGACTACTTAATGCCAGAACATCAGCCGGCAGTGAAGCGACAATTTAACCATGCTAAAGCACACATTATCGCTGGCACTGGTCACTGGTTACACGCCGAGAAACCGACAGAAGTAATGAGAGTCATTCGAAAATACATTTCGAGTTAACAAATTCGAAAAGCAACACTAGATTATTGAAATAACCCTTCTTGTAGTGCATTAACTTTACCGTTTAACAGTGGTATAGTGCGCCCAAGATTTTTCGGCATGAAGGGCTAAAATGCTTTACGACTATATGGATATGCTCGAGTCTATTGGGCTCGATCTTCTTTTTGCTGCTATCTTTTTTTTCATCGGGATGGCGATAAAAGATGTGCTAAAGCAAGGCAATGTACCTGTTTTTGGTCGTCGTATTGTGTGGTTAGTCCTTTTCCTAGGCTGTGCTGGCTTTATTGCAAAAGGTGTAATTCAGCTAACTTGGGAAGGCTCAGGGTTAGGTTAAACCCTTAGTAACATCGCCAATAACAAACAATGTAAAGGTATAGACTCTATGGCAAGTGTAGGTATCTTCTTCGGTAGCGACACAGGTAATACTGAAGCCGTTGCAAAGATGATTCAAAAGCAACTAGGTAAACATCTAGTTCACGTTCAAGACATCGCGAAAAGCAGCAAAGAAGACATTGATAACTTCGATCTTCTTCTTCTAGGTATCCCAACTTGGTACTACGGCGAAGCACAATGTGATTGGGATGACTTCTTCCCTGAGCTTGAGCAAATCGACTTCTCTACTAAGCTAGTGGCTATCTTTGGCTGTGGCGACCAAGAAGACTACGCAGAATACTTCTGTGACGCGATGGGCACAGTCCGTGATATCGTTGAATCTAAAGGCGGCACAATTCTTGGCCATACCTCGACAGAAGGCTACGAATTTGAAGCGTCTAAAGCACTTGTTGAAGGTGACGAAAGCCAATTCGTAGGTCTATGTATTGATGAAGACCGCCAACCAGAATTGACTGACGAGCGTGTTGAAAGCTGGGTTAAACAGATCTATGAAGAGATGTGTTTAGCGGAGCTAGAAGGCTAATCAAATTGAATGATGCAAAGACCTCCACTTGGAGGTCTTTTTGTATGTATTGTCACACAGCATCGGTAAGTACTTCCTCTTCGCGATACTGAGGTTTCTTTCTTACATAAAGCTTGCGTTGAACCTCTGAAACCACATTCCCCTGTTTATCTTTTACATGAATAATAAACTCAGGAAAACACTTTTCTCCATTCCGTGTCATTTGATAAATGTTTTCCAGCATCCCTTCAGTGACCTCAAATTCTGCAAACAAATCACTTTGCCCCGGCTTAATAAAGTTAATGCTTGCCTCTTTATCCCACACATAATATTCCTCTCGTAGAATCCCCATCAGCATCAACGAGTAAATAGGATCAGTTAAAGAGAAAATACTGCCGCCATATTGGGTGCGATTGGCATTTTTATTCCACCAGCGAAGCTTTAAACGTACCTTTACAGTACGGAAGTCTTGAGAAATATGTAAGATTTTAATACCCGCCCCCCAAAAAGGAGGCCAAATATTGAGTGCGAACTTTACAATTCCTGGTTTGTATATCTTCGCTAGTCGCCTATTCATCGCTATCCCTGCCCTCTCCAAGCTTAATGTTACACAATTGTAACTGGTCAGAGCTGTAATATAATGGACCTGTTTCTAATTTACAAAAAGATTCTATTAACCCTTTGAAGTTCGTGGTTTAATGTTCCGAACGCTTATCCTATAATGGTAGGAAGATTGAATTCTGTTAAATCGCTGCAGATGATCCAACGGGAAAGTATATGTCAGATAATAATCAGGCGCTGAAGGATGCGGGTTTAAAAGTAACCCTTCCGAGGCTAAAAATTCTAGAAGTACTTCAGCAGCCAGACTGCCAGCACATCAGTGCTGAAGATTTGTACAAAAAGTTGATTGATCTAGGTGAAGAAATTGGCCTAGCAACTGTTTACCGAGTTCTAAACCAGTTCGACGATGCTGGTATTGTAACTCGTCACCACTTTGAAGGTGGAAAGTCAGTCTTCGAATTATCGACTCAACATCACCACGACCACCTAGTGTGCCTAGACTGTGGTGAGGTAATTGAATTTTCTGACGATCTTATTGAAGAACGTCAAAAAGAGATTGCAGCTAAGTACAATGTCACACTAACAAACCACAGCTTATACTTGTACGGCAAGTGTAGCGATGGTGGTTGTAAAGACAATCCAGATGCACACAAACCGAAAAAATAAGGGTTTGTTAATTTAAAAAGTAAACGTCAGCACATGCTGGCGTTTTTTGTTTCTAGAAGTCAGTACCTTAGACGTCAGTACTTTGGTTACAGAACAAAAGCTACTAAACACCCATCTTTTTTCTCCACAGTTTTGCACATCTATATAGCACTCTGTGGGATTAGGTATAAAAAATGCCAGCGTTTGCTGGCATTTTTTCATCGTTCTCAGCATTAATTGAGATTATTGATTCTCAATTTTTGCCCAGGTATCACGTAGACCAACCGTGCGGTTGAATACTAGATTATCTGCTGAAGAGTCTTTCGAGTCTGCACAGAAGTAACCCATACGTTCAAACTGGTAACCTTTTTCTGCTTCTGCAGAAGCTAGGCTAGGCTCGACGAAGCCATTGATCACAACTAATGATTCAGGATTGATAGTAGAAGCAAAATCTTCCGCTGCGCCTGGGTTTGGCACCGTAAATAAACGATCGTACAGGCGAATTTCCGCTGGAAGAGCTTTATCAGCTGACACCCAATGAATAACGCCTTTCACTTTACGACCATCTGCTGGGTTTTTACCTAGCGTATCTGCATCGTAAGAACAGAAGATCGTTGTGATGTTGCCTTCGGCATCTTTCTCAACGCGCTCAGCTTTGATCACGTAAGCACCACGTAAACGAACTTCTTTACCTAGCACTAAACGCTTGTACTTTTTGTTCGCTTCTTCACGGAAGTCTTCACGCTCAATCCACAATTCACGCGTGAATGGCACTTCACGCACGCCCATTTCTGGTTTATTTGGGTGGTTGGCAACTGTCAAGTTTTCTACTGCGCCTGCTTCAAAGTTTTCGATAACAACTTTAACAGGATCCAGTACAGCCATTGCACGCGGAGCGTTCTCGTTTAGGTCATCACGAATACAAGATTCTAATGAACTAAACTCGATCATATTTTCTTGCTTCGTTACACCAATACGCTTACAAAACTCACGAATAGATGCAGGTGTGAAGCCACGACGACGCAGACCTGAGACAGTCGGCATACGTGGATCATCCCAACCATTAACCAGTTTTTCAGTAACTAGCTGGTTAAGCTTACGCTTAGACATCACTGTATATTCAAGGTTTAAACGACTGAACTCGTATTGATGTGGACGGCTTTCGATCGTGATGTTGTCTAGAACCCAATCGTACAGACGACGGTTATCCATGAATTCAAGCGTACAAATAGAGTGCGTAATGCCTTCTAATGCATCAGAAATACAGTGCGTAAAGTCGTACATTGGGTAAATGCACCACTTATCACCAGTTTGGTGGTGCGTAGCAAAACGCACACGGTATAAAACTGGATCGCGCATGACCATGAATGAAGAACCCATGTCGATTTTAGCACGAAGACACGCTTTACCTTCTTCAAATTCACCAGCGCGCATTTTTTCAAACAACGCCAAGTTCTCTTCAACAGAACGGTCACGGTATGGACTTGGTTTACCTGGCGCCTTTAGTGTGCCGCGGTATTCACGAATTTGCTCTGGACTTAGCTCATCTACGTACGCTAAGCCTTTGTTAATCAATTCAATTGCATATTCGTAAAGCTTATCGAAGTAGTTTGATGAGTAACATACTTCACCACTCCACTCAAAGCCCAACCAGTTTACATCTTTCTTGATAGACTCAACGTATTCGATGTCTTCTTTTTCAGGGTTTGTATCGTCGAAACGCAGATTACATTGACCCTGGTAGTCCTGAGCAATACCGAAGTTCAAACAGATAGACTTAGCATGACCGATATGCAGGTAGCCATTTGGCTCCGGCGGGAATCGAGTATGCACGCTAGTGTGTTTACCATCCGCTAGATCTTTATCAATGATCTGGCGAATAAAGTTTGATGGACGAGCATCAGCTTCACTCATCTATAGCACCTCAAAAATATTAGTATTGTCAGAGAAAACGGAACCCTGTATCCAAGTATGGTTTCACAGAGTACATTGTTCCTAATGATCCACAATTCTAAGCAATTAGACAACAAGAACTCGCTCTAAAACGACAATATTTATCGAGTTAGCGTGAAAGCAAAGCAGATTCAAAGGGCCTAAACGAAAAAAGGCCTCCTGCGGAGGCCTTTTGCGATGTTGTAGTATCAATTGTTTGCAATACCAATAACAAACAATCACACCACTATTAAACAGTTAAGCTGGTAGCTGAACACCACTTAAGTCTTCATCTTTAGATACATTCTTCATCTCACCAGCAACAATCTCTGCTAGTGGACCAAGAATAACTTGTAGGTTGTTTGTACCTAGCTTCACAACTCCCATAGCTCCAAGATCTTTCAGAGTTTTCTCATTGATAACGCTCATATCTTTCACAGAAAGGCGCAAACGAGTAATACAGGCATCGATAGAACTTAGGTTGTCATGACCGCCAAGTGCTTTCAAGTACTGACGAGCAAGCTCTGAAGAATTGCTTGATCCAGCCACGTTAGATGAAGCTTCTTCATCATCTTCACGTCCCGGTGTTTTAAGGCCAAACTTAACAATCACGGTACGGAACACGAAGTAGTAAACCGCAAAGAAACCAAGACCTTGTACAATGAGCATGTACCAGTTTACCGCTAGCGGGTTACGAGTCGACAATACTAAGTCGACTAAACCAGCAGAGAAACCGAAACCTGCAATCCACTGCATTGATGCCGCGATATAAACTGATAGACCAGTCAGCGCTGCGTGAAGAACGTACAGTCCTGGAGCAAGGAACATGAATGCAAATTCAAGTGGTTCTGTTACACCTGTAAAGAATGAAGCAAACGCAGCTGCAATCATGATAGATGCCACTTTCTCTTTATTCTTTGATTTCGCAGTATGGTACATCGCTAGAGCAGCGCCTGGTAAACCAAACATCATGATTGGGAAGAAGCCCGCTTGGTACATCCCCGTAACACCTACCGTTGCCGTGCCTTCAGCTAATGATTTCGCACCGCCAAGGAAGTTTGGAATGTCATTAATACCAGCGACATCAAACCAGAACACTGAGTTTAGTGCATGGTGCAGACCAACAGGAATTAGAAGACGGTTGAAGAATGCGTAAACACCTGCACCTGCTTCACCCATACCTTGAATGCTTTCACCAAAACTTACCAGACCGCCGTAAACTGATGGCCAAACGTACATCAGGATGAACGCAATAACGATACCAGCAAAAGACGTTAGGATAGGTACAAGACGCTTGCCAGAGAAAAACGCCAGTGCTTTGTGCAGCTCTACGTGAGAAAAACGGTTGTACAACTCAGCAGAAACAATACCAACCAAGATACCGACGAACTGGTTATTGATTTTACCAAATGCAGCAGGTACTTCACTTGGGTCAATGCCTTGAATTTGTGATACTGCACCAGGGGCCAAAAGCGTTGTGACAACTAAGAAGCCCACGAAGCCTGAAAGTGCAGCGGCGCCATCTTTGTCTTTAGACATTCCATAAGCAACACCAACAGCGAACAATACTGACATGTTGTCAATGATCGCTGCACCAGCTTTAATAAGAAATGCAGCAAGTGCACTGTTTGCGCCCCAGCCATTTGGGTCGATCCAGTAGCCAATACCCATGAGTATTGCTGCTGCAGGAAGTGTGGCAACCGGCACCATAAGCGCCTTACCCACCTTCTGGAAGTATCCGAGAATGTTCACCTTAAGTTCCCCCTATAGGATTAGATGTTATGTTGAATGACTTATTTCAGCCGTCCAATTTAGTCATCCTAAGTTTATGATATTAATTTTGCTCCGCAAATTAAAAGCTCACCGTTTGTGATCATAATCACCACAATTTGCCCTTTCGGAAGGTTTTTGCTAGCGAGATCATAAAACTTATTTTATTATACGAAAAAATGGCGTTTTAAAGATAATATTCTCGCACTTTATGCAAGGCAGAATCAGTGTTATTTTGGTATCTAGGCGGGTAAATCACTGTAACTTTGCTCTGAAAAAGAATCATAAAAAACCATACAATTATTACTTTTCAGTTAGTTACTATGACAATAACATCGATAAAACGCGACTTGCTGTATGTGACTCGTTATCTAATTCAGTGATACAAACTAAGTACCCATATGACTGAAGCAGTCTCTACTTAGATAACGATATAGAAATTGAATTCTCATCTATAAGGACTAGCTGACTATGTACGCGCTAAGTAACTGTAAAATTTATACCGGTAGTGATGTTCTTACCGATCATGCGGTCATCATCGAAAACGATCTTATTCAATCTATTGTGCCGGTTTCTGAGCTACCTCAAAGCATCGAAGTAAAAGACCTTGCAGGCGCTAATCTAAGTCCAGGCTTTATCGATCTGCAGTTGAACGGTTGTGGCGGTGTAATGCTAAACGATGCAATTACCCCTGAAACCATGCAAATCATGCACCAGGCAAACCTCAAATCTGGCTGTACTAGCTTCCTGCCAACACTCATTACATCATCTGATGAAGATATGCGAACTGCAATTGCCGCAGCTCGTGAGTACCACAACAAATATCAAAATCAATCGCTTGGTTTACACCTCGAAGGTCCTTACCTTAACGTCGCGAAAAAAGGCATCCATAACGTCGATTTTATTCGCCCATCAGACGAAAGCATGATCGACCTTATCTGCGCAAACGCCGATATCGTAGCGAAAGTAACACTAGCACCTGAGCATAACGACCCAGAGCATATTGCGCGATTAAAGGCTGCTGGCATCGTGGTTTCAATTGGCCACACAAATGCAACCTACGCCGAAGCACGTAAAAGCTTTGAAGCAGGCATTACTTTTGCTACACACCTCTTTAATGCAATGACACCAATGGTTGGTCGTGAACCAGGAGTTGTTGGTGCAATTTACGATACTCCTGACGTTTATGCTGGCATTATTGCTGATGGTTTTCACGTCGACTACGCAAACATCCGAATTGCTCATAAAATCAAAGGTGAAAAGCTTGTTTTGGTGACGGATGCCACAGCTCCAGCAGGTGCTAACATTGATCACTTTATTTTTGTCGGTAAGAAAGTATATTACCGAGATGGTAAGTGTGTTGATGAAAATGGCACGCTAGGCGGCTCAGCTTTGACAATGATTGAAGCAGTTCAGAATTCAGTTGAGCACGCGGGGATCGCTTTAGACGAAGCTCTACGAATGGCCACGTTATACCCAGCAACAGCAATTGGTGTTGAGGATCGCCTTGGCCGAGTTCGAAAAGGGATGGTTGCAAACCTGACTATTTTCGATCGTGACTTTAAAGTAAAAGCGACGGTTGTTAACGGACAATACGAGCAAAATTAAGCATGAATGGCGGACAGATTGGTAATGTAGATTTAGTAAAACAGCTTAACAGCGCTGCGGTATATAGGCTGATTGATCAGCAAGGTCCTATCTCCCGTATTCAAGTCGCGGACGTGAGTCAGCTCGCGCCTGCTAGTGTTACCAAAATAACCCGCCAACTTTTAGAGCGCGGCCTTATTAAGGAGGTCGCCCAACAAGCTTCAACTGGTGGTCGTCGTGCGATCTCTTTGACTACTGAAGTCAAACCTTTTCATTCGATTGCCGTTCGCTTAGGTCGAGATTACGTACAGTTCAGTTTATACGATTTAGGTGGCACCGCGCTTGCAGAAGATCAGCATGAATTGCACTACACTAACCAAGCAGACTTAATCGCAGGGCTTATCGATTTATTAAAAGATTTCGTAAGCCGTTGCGAAGACAAAATTGATCAACTCATCGCTATCGGCATCACTTTACCGGGCCTTGTTAACCCAACAACTGGCGTGGTCGAATACATGCCTAATACCGATATCGATAATCTTGCTCTCGGTGAAATTGTTGGAGAGAAGTTTAATACAGCATGCTTTGTTGGCAACGACGTACGTGGCATGGCGTTGGCTGAGCACTACTTTGGAGCAAGCCAAGACTGCCAGGATTCTATTTTGGTTAGCGTCCACCGCGGTACTGGCGCAGGTATTATCGTTAACGGCCAGGTTTTTCTTGGTTTTAACCGCAACGTCGGTGAAATTGGTCATATCCAAATTGACCCGCTTGGTGAGCAATGCCAATGTGGAAACTTTGGCTGTTTAGAAACCGTAGCTGCAAACCCAGCGATTATTCAACGAGTGAAGCAACTGATTACTCAAGGATACGAATCAAGCTTAACCGACCTTGAAAACATCACAATTGAAGCGGTATGTCAGCACGCAATGAATGGTGATGAACTTGCGAAACAGAGTTTAGTGCGAGTGGGCAACCAGCTAGGTAAAGCGATTGCGATTACGGTTAACTTATTTAATCCACAGAAAATTGTAATTGCTGGCGATATTACTGCAGCACAAGATATTGTTTTCCCTGCAATTCAACGCAATGTAGAGAATCAATCTCTTAAAACTTTCCATAACGACCTCCCTATCGTGGCTTCTCACATTGATAAGCAGCCAACGATGGGCGCATTTGCGATGATTAAACGCGCTATGCTGAACGGAGTTTTGTTACAAAAGTTACTGGAAGACTAAGTTTATACAACCAATTGAGTTACAATCTCGGGCTGTGTTTTCACAGCCCGTTTTTGTATATCAGGAATACAGCTTAACAGTATGGAAATTATTCTAATTACAGCCGCTTTTTTAGCTGGTTTTATTGCGCTTAAATGCAGCCTCCCTCCCCTCGTTGGTTTTCTACTAGCTGGATTTGGCTTGCATGCATTTGGTTACCAAAGCAATGACGTTATCGTCACTCTCGCAGATCTTGGTGTTACTCTTCTTCTGTTTACTATTGGACTCAAACTCGATGTAAAAACCCTGCTGTCCAAAGAAATATGGGGAGGGGCAACCGCCCACAACATACTCTCTACCGCTTTTTTTGCCCTAGCGTTATCCGGCTTAAAACTACTGGGCTTGACTTCGCTAGCCAGTATGGACGGCAGCCAAATCCTGCTTTTAGCTTTTGCACTATCGTTCTCTAGTACCGTTTTTGCCGTAAAAGCATTGCAAGAAAAAGGCGAAATGAACGCGACCTACGGCACACTCGCGATCGGTATCTTGGTTATGCAAGATATTTTTGCCGTAGTATTCCTGACTGCTTCAACCGGAAAAGTCCCAGAATGGTATGCCATCGGTTTGTTCGCACTGCCTTTCCTTCGTCCTCTATTCTATAAGCTGCTCGATAAAGTTGGCCACGGCGAAATGCTAGTGCTATTCGGTATTTTCTTCGCGCTTGTTATCGGTGCTGGGCTATTCGAGTTGGTCGGGATGAAACCAGACTTGGGCGCGCTAATTTTAGGCATGCTACTCGCAGGTCACCCAAAAGCCTCAGAACTATCCAAGTCATTATTCAATATGAAGGAGCTCTTTTTAGTCTGCTTCTTTTTGAACATTGGTTTATCCGCCTCATTGAGCGTGAATGGCGTCGTTCTCGCCCTGCTATTTATCTTACTGCTACCAATCAAAGGACTCTTGTACTTCGTCACTATTAATCATTTTAAGTTTCGAGTACGTACCTCTTTGCTCGCCTCTTTATCACTATTTAACTACAGTGAGTTTGGTCTTATTGTTGCTGGGTTGGCCTATAAAATGGGCTGGATGCCAAGTGATATGCTTGCTGCGATTGCGGTTGCGGTGTCGGTATCCTTTGTAATTTCCGCGCCACTTAACCGCCTTAGCCATAAAATTTATCGACATTCAGGTAAGTGGCTGCAAGAGACAGCGGTAGAAAAGCTCAATCAACGCGACCAACTCATCAACCCAGGTCATGCCCAAGTATTGATCTTAGGTATGGGGCGTATTGGAACGGGCGCTTATGATGAGCTACGCTCACGCTATGGCAAAATTTCATTGGGTATAGAAATTCGTGAAGACGCTGCACATCATCATCGTTCAGAAGGAAGAAATGTGATTTCTGGTGATGCCACCGACCCGGATTTCTGGGAGCGAATTTTAGATACAGGTCATGTAAAACTGGTTCTGCTTGCAATGCCACATCATCAAGGTAACCAAACAGCACTTGAGCAGCTTAAACGCAGAAAATATAAAGGGCAAATTGCCGCTATCGCCGAATACCCAGATCAATTGGAAGGCTTACTTGAAAATGGCGTTGACGCAGCATTCAATATTTATAGTGAAGCTGGTAGCGGTTTTGCTCGACACGTCTGTAAACAACTTCAACCTAAATTCACACCAATTAAATAAGCAACAGCACTGATATTTTTCGGAAGGCTTTCTATTGATAGAAAGCCTTTTTTGTATAGTTTTTATACCAAACCTTGATCTCATTCACCAAAACAACGGTTGAGTTAAATATTTTCCATACAACAAGGCCTTTTATCATTTTTTTAATCACAAAACGTTGCTTTTTTTATTAGTAATGGCAAATTTAAACCATACCGATTAGAAATTGTTTAGTTTAGTAAGGATGTAGTATGTGTTCAGTATTTGGCATTTTAGACATTAAAAGCGATGCAGCCGCATTGCGCCCTATCGCATTAGAGATGTCGAAAAAACTTCGTCACCGTGGCCCAGACTGGTCTGGGATTTACTCTTCAGAGCGTGCTATTTTAGCGCACGAGCGCTTGGCGATTGTTGGTCTAAATAGTGGTGCACAGCCGCTATACAGCCCTGATAAGAAGCTCATCCTTGCCGTCAATGGTGAAATCTACAACCATAAAGAAATTCGTGCTCGTTACGAAGGAAAGTACGAATTTCAAACCGATTCAGACTGTGAAGTCATTCTTGCACTTTACCAAGATATGGGTGCAGATCTCCTTGAAGAACTAAACGGTATTTTCGCTTTTGTGCTCTACGACGAAGAAAAAGATGAGTATTTAGTCGGACGTGACCATATTGGTATTATCCCTCTTTATCAAGGTCACGATGAGCATGGTAACTACTATGTGGCATCAGAGATGAAGGCTCTTGTTCCAGTATGTAAAACAGTAAGTGAATTCCCTCCTGGTAGCTATTACAGCTCTAAAGATACTGAGCCAACACGTTACTATGTTCGTGACTGGAACGAGTACGCAGCAGTACAAGGCAACAGCACTAGCAAAGAAGAATTGACTGAAGCGCTAGAAGCGGCTGTTAAACGCCAACTAATGACTGACGTGCCTTACGGTGTACTTCTTTCGGGCGGTCTAGATTCTTCTATTACATCTGCGGTAGCAAAACGCTTTGCAGCGATGCGTATTGAAGATGATGAAAAGTCTGAAGCTTGGTGGCCTCAACTGCACTCTTTTGCTGTTGGCCTAGAAGGCGCGCCTGACCTGAAAGCCGCTCGCGAAGTTGCCGACCAAATTGGTACCGTTCACCACGAAATGACGTACACGATTCAAGAAGGTTTGGACGCGATTCGTGACGTGATTTACCACATTGAAACGTATGACGTGACGACTATCCGCGCATCAACACCTATGTTCTTAATGGGTCGTAAGATCAAAGCGATGGGTATCAAGATGGTATTGTCTGGTGAGGGCGCTGACGAAATCTTTGGTGGCTACCTTTACTTCCACAAGGCGCCAAACGCGAAAGAGTTCCACGAGGAGACAGTGCGTAAACTGCTTGCTCTGAACATGTTCGACTGTGCTCGTGCTAACAAGTCGCTGGCAGCATGGGGAGTTGAAGGACGCGTACCTTTCCTAGATAAAGAGTTCATAGATGTAGCAATGCGCTTGAACCCAGCAGACAAGATGTGTGGCAACGGTAAAATGGAGAAACACATCCTTCGTGAGTGCTTCGAGCACTACCTGCCAGAATCGATCGCATGGCGTCAAAAAGAGCAATTCTCTGATGGCGTTGGCTACAGCTGGATCGATACGCTGAAAGAAGTAGCGGAACAGAAAGTGACAGACCAGCAGATGGAAACAGCTCAATATCGATTCCCATACAACACGCCAACGACAAAAGAAGGCTACGTGTACCGTGAAATATTTGAAGAGTTATTCCCACTTCCATCAGCAGCAGAGTGTGTACCAGGAGGCCCTTCAGTAGCGTGTTCTTCAGCGAAGGCGATTGAATGGGATGAATCGTTCCAAAACTGTGTTGACCCATCAGGTCGTGCAGTACAGACCGTTCACAACGACTCATACTAATTCTCTACGATAAAGATAAGGGTCGGTTCGTCCAACCCTTTTAAAACAGACAGAAAATTAGATACGATCAAAAAGAGGTGCTTTTGCACCTCTTTTTATGTTTGATGGAATTAGGCTATTTTAAATCTAAATCACTATTGTCTATGCTGACAGGCACACGCTTGGTGATCATCTGAACTAGCATAATTGAGCGTTTCTCACCATCTTGTTCTTGGAAGATGGCATCTATGCCCGCAAATTGACCGCTTTTAACTCTAATTTGATCGCCTGGTTTTGGCATGCATTCAGAAACGGTATTGTCATTACAACACTTTTCTAGCTGCATCAATTCGAAGACCAAGTCACCTTGAACTTCTTTCGGTTGAGCACCAAAACGCACAAAGTCAACAACACCTCGAGTAGAGCGGACTGAGGTGAAGTTTGGCCCTTGCTCATAATCAAAGTAAGCGAATACGTAACAAGGAAACAGCGGTTCCTCGACTTTTTGTCTTTTACCGCGCAAAATCTTCTCAACTTCTACAGTTGGATAAAAGCACTCTACACCTTGGTTTTCAAGGTGTTGTTTCGCCCTAACCTGCTCCCCACGTTTACAATAAAGTAGATACCAACGTTTCATCTTTTTACTAGCCAATTCTATTTTGTTTTTATCCTAGCATTAAGCCAAAGTTGAGTCATTGATATTCAGTTTATCTATAAAAGTATGATTATACATCGCTCGCATTAACGAAATTTTTCAGCAACTTACGATAAAGAAGTCCATAGGCAAAAATGGAAATTAAGTTTGTAACACAACCAATACACCATCATATAATCTGCAAATCCAACCAAAAACAGCCACTTAACAAACAAAAATAGTTGAATGGCAAAATTTTATTATTTGTCACTCGTTGAATTGCATTGTATACGTAGAAGTCGTTAAAAAATGTAATAACTATTATTAGAAGAGCTTATGTCAAACCAACATCAATATTTTGGTCATCCACGTGGCCTGTTCTTATTGTTCGGTACTGAACTGTGGGAACGCTTTTCTTACTACGCAATGCGTGCCATTCTCGTGCTTTACCTTACTGATACAACAATGAATGGCGGCCTTGGCTGGTCAACCAAAGACGCATTAGACCTATACGGCATATACACAGGGCTTGTGTATATCACGCCTCTTATCGGTGGTTACCTAGCAGATAACTATTTAGGTCAACGTCGCTCAATTTTGCTTGGTGGCGCGTTAATGGCCATCGGCCAGTTTACTCTTGCACTTCCTGCTGATGCTTTAGGTATTGGTTCGCTACACAGTTTCTATTTAGGTCTTGGCCTACTTATCACTGGTAACGGTCTCTTTAAGCCAAATATCTCAACCATGGTTGGCGACCTTTATCAAGAAGGTGACAACCGTCGTGACGGCGCATTCACTATCTTTTATATGGGTATCAACTTAGGTGCATTACTTGCCGGCGTCGTTTCTGGCTCTGTGACAACCTCTTACGGTTGGAAAGCTGGCTTTGTTGCCGCTGGTGTGGGTATGCTGGTTAGCCTAGTGATGCAAATGGTACTGGCTCAATCATGGCTTGGTGATATTGGCCGCGAACCAGCGGCGAAACGAGATCTAAATAACAAAAACGCCACCACGAAGCAGCCACTCACCAAAGAAGAAGTGAATCGACTAAAAGTAATTCTGGTCATGAGCTTATTCACTATTGTCTTCTGGGCAGGCTTTGAACAAGCAGGTGGCCTGATGAACATCTACACTCAACAATATACTGATCGCATGATTGGTGGTTTTGAAGTTCCTGCTGCGTGGTTCCAATCACTAAACCCATTTTTCATTATTACTCTAGCGCCAGTCCTAGCCGTCCTTTGGGTAAAATTGGGTAAACGTGAACCTACTTCGCCAGTGAAATTTGCAATGGCACTATTTTTCTTAGCGATTGGTTTCCTTTGTATGGTTGGCGCAGTGCTAGAACAAGGTGGAGATACAACAGTAAAAACATCGATGTTATGGTTGGTCGGCGCTTTCTTCTTCCACACATTAGGCGAGCTGTGTTTATCACCAATTGGTCTTTCATTGGTGACTAAATTAGCACCGCTTCGCTTAGCTTCACTTATGATGGGTGCATGGTTTGGCTGTAATGCGATTGCTAACTATGTTGCGGGCTATGTGGGCTCTCACGTAGGCGAGTTAGGCGCTATGGCTATCTTTAGTGGTATTGCGGTCAGCGCAACCGTAAGTGGCGTAATTTTGCTCCTGTTCTCTAATACACTCGTTCGCTGGATGCATGGCGCTGAAAATACGCACAGCACGGCAGAGCAAGTAGAAGAGCAGCAAGTACAAGTTGCTTGATCGCTCAACTAAACGTAGAAAGGGTCGCTATTGCGACCCTTTTTTGTATCTAAAGTTTAGATTGAACTAACTCAACCATCATCTCGATATGAAGTTCACTATCGTTCAAACAAGGGATGTAGGTAAAGTTTTCGCCACCAGCTTCAAGGAAAATCTCTTTACACTCTTCCGAGATCTCTTCCAACGTCTCTAAACAATCTGACGAAAATGCAGGGGTCACAACATTAATATTTTTCACACCCTTTGCAGGAAGTGCTTCTAGGGTCTTATCGGTATAAGGTTGAAGCCACTCTTCTCTCCCAAATCGGGACTGATACGTCATGCCAATTTGTTGTTCGCTTAAACCTAACGCTTCCCCAAGCAAGCGAGTCGTCTCTTCACAATGCTGTGGGTAAACATCACCATTGTCAGCATAGCGTTTTGGAATACCATGATAAGAACACAGCAGGTAATCTCCCTGGCCATTCTTTTGCCAATGTTCACGAACTGAATGCGCTAACGCTTCAATATATTTCGGGTGATTGTAATAATCACGAATAAAGCTAAAGCCTGGCATCACCGGCAGGTTTTTAAATGCTTTAGTGATTCCGTCAGAAACCGCTGCCGTTGTTGTGCCCGAGTATTGCGGATACAAAGGTAAAACAATGACTTCATCAACGCCTTGCGCCAATAGGGCTTCAAAGCCTGATTGTAAACTTGGGTTACCATACGTCATACCAAGCTCTACAGGTATATCAAGCTTTTGTGCTAACTTTTCAGTTTGGCGTTTAGAGTACACCATCAACGGCGAGCCCTCTTCCATCCATACTGATTGATAGAGTTTGGCAACTTTAGGAGCTCGGATAGGAAGGATAACGCCGTGCAATAGTGGACACCAAAGCCATCGAGTCATGTCTACCACTCGGTGATCATGAAGAAACTGACTTAAAAAGCGCTTTACGGCAGGAGCGGTTGGTGCGTCAGGAGTTCCCAGGTTAACTAGGAGTACACCCTGTTTATTATTCTCTTTCATAACATCCTATTCATGGTAAACGGCTTGGTTCATATATTTAAGTAACCTCGAAGTAACGAATAGCCGAGCTGAAGTTAATTAGATATATGTTTACGAGTAAACTAAAAAAAGCGACCACTTGGGCCGCTTTCAATATATCAAAATATTAAATTTTTGACTTCAGCAAATTAAGATAGTGCTTTCTCGATATCCGCACTAACTTCAGCTACTTGCTTAGTACCATCAAACTTAAGGTACTTAGTCTTGCCTGCTTCAGCTTCTTTGCCGTAGTAGTTGATTAGTGGCGCAGTTTGCTCGTGGTAAACACCTAGACGAGCACGTACTGTTTCTTCTTTGTCGTCATCACGAACAACAAGATCTTCACCAGTTACATCATCTTTACCTTCCACTTTAGGCGGGTTGTAAACCACGTGGTAAGTACGACCAGAAGGAAGGTGAGCACGACGACCAGCCATACGCTCAACAATCACATCGTCTGCAACGTCAAATTCGATAACGTAGTCTACGTCTACGCCCATTTCTTTTAGGCCGTCAGCTTGAGGGATAGTACGTGGGAAACCATCTAGTAGGAAACCGTTTGCACAGTCTTCTTGAGCGATACGCTCTTTGATAAGACCAAGGATGATTTCATCAGAAACTAGCTGACCAGCGTCAATAACAGCTTTAGCTTGTTTACCAAGCTCTGTACCTGCTTTGATAGCAGCACGAAGCATATCACCAGTAGAGATTTGTGGAATACCGTATTTTTCCATGATGAAGTTTGCTTGTGTGCCTTTACCTGCACCTGGAGCACCTAGAAGAATGATGCGCATGATTTATCCTCTTTAATATTTAAGATTTATACCGAAGCTCACAATAGCTGACCTCTTAGACATCAAACCTGAGAAGCACCTGCAACGATAAGTTTCGGTATAACGTATATAGGCGAGCAAAAATACACGCCTTATTACTCACATTCAAGTCGCAGATTCTATCACAGGTTCTCTGAGCAAAGAGTGTATTAAGACTAAAGAATGTTAACAGTACCCTCTTTCATGCCCTATTGATTATTAACTCAGCACTTGAGATGCAAAATTTTGCGACAACAAACAAAAAGCTCGCGAAATGCGAGCTTTTTGATTTGCAGAGGTTATTACACCTTAGTCAAAAGTTGATTAACGGCTCCTAAGAACTCTGTTGGATCCTCAATAGAGCCTCGCTCCGCTAGCATTGCTTGACCAAGCAGAACTTCAACCCAGCGACCAAACGCTTCTTCATCGGCTTCGTCAGCCATACGCTTAACCAATTCGTGCTCAGGGTTTAGCTCAAAGATGTATTTCACTTCCGGCACAGCTTGACCAGCTGCCGCAAGAAGCTTCGCCATTTGAGTGCCCATTTCGTAATCGTCCGTTACCACAACAGCAGGCGTAGATGCGAGTTTGAAGGTCGTACGAACTTCTTTCACACGATCGCCTAGGTAAGACTTCGTGCGCTCTACAACCGACTTAAACTCTTCTTCGGTTTCTTTTTGCTTCTCTTTTTCTGCTTCATCTTCAAACTGACTTAGATCAAGCCCAGCTTTAGTGATTGACTGGAACTGTTTACCATCAAACTCAGTTAAGTAGTTCATCAGCCACTCATCAATGCGGTCGTACATCAAGATAACTTCAATGCCTTTCGCTTTGAACTGTTCTAAGTGAGGGCTGTTTTTCGCAGCTGCATAGCTGTCTGCCGTCAAGTAGTAGATCTTATCTTGACCTTCTTTCATGCGCTCAACGTAAGACGCCAAGCCCACAGTTTGCTCAGAAGAGTCCACTTCAGTTGAAGCAAAGCGCAATAAACCTGCGACTTTCTCTTTGTTTGCAAAGTCCTCCGCAGGGCCCTCTTTCATCACAAGACCAAACTCTTTCCAGAATGATTGGTATTTCTCTTCGTCATTCTTGGCCATACGCTCGAGCATCGTTAGCACGCGCTTAGTACAAGCATTACGTAGAGACTGAGTCACTTTATTGTCTTGTAAGATCTCACGCGATACGTTTAGCGGTAAATCGTTTGAGTCTATTAAACCACGTACGAAGCGTAAGTATGACGGCATAAATTGCTCTGCATCGTCCATAATGAATACGCGCTGTACGTACAGTTTCAAGCCTGATTTGTGGTCGCGGTTCATCATATCCCAAGGTGCTTTCGATGGGATGTATAGTAAGCTCGTGTAGTCGTTTTTACCTTCTACACGGTTATGACTCCAGACCAATGGATCGGCAAAGTCATGTGATACGTGCTTGTAGAACTCTTGATACTCTTCTTCTGAAATATCAGATTTGTTACGCGTCCACAGTGCTTGGGCTTTGTTGATTTGCTCCCACTTTTTCTCATCTGTTTCCTTGCCTTCGTCATCACGAACGACAGTTTGGATTGAAACAGGAATGCCGATGTGATCAGAGTACTTACTGATAACGTCACGTAGACGCCACTCATTCAAAAACTCTTTACCCTCTTCACGCATATGAAGAATGATGTCGGTACCACGTGACTCTTTGGTAATGTTTTCGATGGTGTACTCACCTTCACCCGCTGAGTGCCATTGTACCGCTTCATCAGCGGCTAGACCCGCAGCGCGAGTGCGCACGGTAACGGCGTCAGCAACGATAAATGCCGAGTAGAAACCAACACCAAACTGACCAATAAGCTGAGAGTCTTTGCTCTGCTCTTCAGATAGCTTTGAGAAAAACTCGGCTGTTCCAGATTTTGCGATTGTTCCTAAGTGCTCAATCACATCATCACGGCTCATACCGATACCGTTATCAGAAATGGTTAAGGTATTTGCGCTTTCATCAAACGACAGTTTCACGCAAAGGTCTGCATTACCTTCGTATAGATCTGGGTTAGATAACGCCTGAAAGCGCAGTTTGTCTGATGCATCTGATGCGTTAGAGATCAGCTCGCGCAAAAAGATCTCTTTATTTGAATAAAGAGAATGGATCATTAAATGCAGTAGTTGTTTTACTTCTGATTGAAAACCACGAGTTTCTTTATTTTGAGATACGGTTTCGCTCATGTGTGCTCCATAACATCTAAACTAATTGGCTTTTTCATAGGGACAAGTTTGTGACTTTCCCCTTGAAATCACCTTACCGAGATGTCATTTAACATGTGGCTGACAAATGTAAATTCAAGGTCAATATTGCTAAAAACGGTGTTTTTTTAGAAAATTTTAATTATCCTACCCGTCTAAAAGCATCTAAAATGTCGTGCGCACTCCAAGCGCCCCGGTAATTTTGTGACATAAATCACCATAATTACAACATCATCCATCTAAGAAGAACTAAATGACTAACATTGGCACCAAATTTCTACTTGCTCAAAGGTTCACCTTTGATCCAAATAGTAATTCGCTCGCTGACCAACAAAACGGCAACGACGTTGTACGATTAGGAAGCAACGAAAGCCGTATACTTCTGATGTTGGCAGAGAGACCAAACGAAGTTTTAACCCGTAACGAGCTTCACGAGTTTGTTTGGCGTGAGCAAGGTTTTGAGGTGGATGACTCAAGCCTGACTCAAGCGATTTCTACTCTGCGTAAGATGTTGAAGGATTCAACAAAATCTCCAGAGTTTGTTAAAACGGTACCTAAACGTGGCTACCAACTCATTTGTTCAGTGGAACGCTTGAGCCCATTTTCTACTGACTCTAACACTGACGTTGAAGAAACCGCTTCTGAACACGAAGCGCCAGCAGTGGAGTTAGAAGCGAGCGATACACCACCAACAGAGATAGTGACCGATACTACTGCTGATCTTGAGCCTCAAGTAGAGCCGACTAAAACTCAGCCGAAGCCAGCATCTAACACGATTAACTGGCTACCGCGTGTCATTATCTTTTTGTCTCTGCTGCTTCCTGTTTGCGTATTGTTATTCACGAACCCTGCGGAATCCCAATTCCGTCAGATTGGTGAGTATCAAAATGTACCAGTGATGACACCTGTAAATCACCCTCAAATCAACAACTGGTTGCCTTCAATAGAGCAATGCATTGAGCGCTACGTGAAGCACCATGCAGAAGACTCGTTGCCAGTTGAAGTGATTGCCACTGGTGGACAAAATAACCAGCTGATTCTGAACTACATTCATGACAGTAACCACTCTTACGAGAACGTAACACTGCGTATTTTCGCAGGTCAAAACGATCCAACAGACATCTGCAAATAAAGGAGGCCAATATGAAGATTAAATTAGCATCTGCGGTTTTGGCCGTATCCGTTCTTTTCAGTAGTTGGTTGTATTGGGGAAGTGACCTAAAAGTGGAGCAGCTCCTCACAGCAAACGAATGGCAGTCGACCATGGTGACAGTCATTACAGACAGCTTGCCTGACGATACTGTCGGCCCACTACGCCGAGTTAATGTTGAATCAAACGTGAAATATCTCCCTAATGGTGACTATATTCGCGTAGCAAATATAAAACTATTCGCTCAAGGTTCAACCGCAGAATCAACGATAAATATCTCGGAAAAAGGCCGCTGGGAAGTAAGTGACAACTATTTGTTGGTCTCGCCTTCGGAGTTTAAAGATATTTCATCTTCTCAATCAAAAGACTTTTCCGAAGCACAGCTACGTTTAATTACTCAAATTTTTAAGCTAGATGCGGAGCAAAGTCGTCGTATTGACGTCGTGAACGAAAAAACACTATTGCTCACTAGCTTGAACCACGGTTCTTCGGTACTGTTTAAAAACTAATTTTGATTGGATGATAAGGGGGCAAGACGCCCCCTTTGTTTTGCTTATGGATTGGCTAGATACCACTACTCTCTTTTTCGGTTCACTAATCGCCAACACGCTGGCTTCACTTTCCGGTGGCGGAGCAGGCTTGCTTCAATTCCCTTTACTCATCTTTCTCGGCTTACCGTTCTCCGTTGCGCTAGGCACACATAAGGTGGCTTCGGTCGCTTTAGGCTTAGGCGCAGCAAGCACGCATTTAAGATCAGGCACTATTAAATGGAAAGTCGCGCTCTACCTTATCTTGTCCGGCAGTATTGGCGTGATTTTAGGGGCTAACTTAATTGTACAGATCCCTGATGGTATCGCGGAAAAGATGCTCGGCACGATGATCCTAGCGCTGGGTATCTACTCGCGACTTAAGACATCGCTAGGCCAAGCTGAAGTAATACGCAACCGTCATCCTATTGGTTGGGTTATTGGTGGAATTGGCTTACTGTTTATCGGCATCATTAACGGATCTCTTACCGCAGGTTCTGGTTTGCTCGTGACACTATTTTTGGTGCGCTGGTTTGGTTACGACTACAAACAAGCCGTTGCTTACACCATGATTTGTGTCGGCCTGTTTTGGAATGGCATTGGAGGCATTGCCGTCGTACAGGCAGGGGCGCCTATTCACTGGGCTTGGTTACCTGTTTTATTGTTAAGCTCTTTTCTAGGCGGCAGTTTAGGCGCATGGGCCGCGACTCGATACAGTAACAGAGTGATTAAAGTTGCATTCGAAATTCTCACGTTTGCGGTGGGCATCAAGTTGCTGGTTTAAAAAGATTAAAAGGAAAGTTTCATGGATAAAGCAATCATTGATATTTATTACTGCCGCCAGTGCAACTGGATGTTGCGTTCAACTTGGCTATCGCAAGAATTACTGCATACTTTTAGTGAAGAAATAGAAACAATCAGCTTACACCCAGACACAGGTGGTCGCTTCGAAATTTTCTGTAATGGCCAGCAAATTTGGGAACGGAAAAAAGACAGCGGCTTTCCTGAAGCCAAGGTGCTAAAACAGCGCGTTAGAGACATTATCGACCCAGAACGCGATTTAGGACATTCAGACACAAAATAGGGAGCAATTCGCTCCCTATTTTTTTACTTAGTAAAACCGTTAAATCATGGTTTGTGCTAATACTTCGCCTTCTGGCGTTTTTACCGTTAGCTTATTGTCTTCTAGAGTACCAAAGCTTCTCGGTAAGCCATTACGTGGGAATGTCATCGAGCCTGGGTTGAATATAATGGCTCCATCTTGCATCTCTGCGACGGGAACATGTGTATGCCCGTGGGCGATGATATCACCTTCGCGCAGTGGCGGCCGTTTTTCAGAGTTGTACAAGTGACCATGAGTCAAAAAGATTCTCTTGCCAGATTCAAGTAGCACCCATGAGTAATCCATCATCATTGGAAACTTCAATAGCATTTGGTCCACTTCACTATCACAGTTGCCACGTACAGAAATAATTTGATCACTGTATTGGTTCAATAAGTCTGCTACCTGTGGAGGGTTGTAGCCTTCCGGAATAGGGTTTCGCGGCCCATGGTTTAGCGTATCTCCTAGCAAAATCAGGTGGTGCGCACCAGAGGCCAGAAATAGCTCAATGGTTTCTTTAGTTGCTGGCAAAGAGCCATGCAGGTCTGAGGCAAAAAATAGTTTCACGACATTGTCTCCTCAAAAAGTATGAGGTCATTCTACGGCATTTTTTTAGCAGCTCAACCTACGACGGTTTGAATACTACTGATAGCGCAATGATTCAATGACCATAGGCAAAACATAGAACCATGCTGCATACGCTGTTCCAACCAACACCAGTATCCAAAACACCATCGACATAAATTTTGATTTGGCTAGATGGTGCAGCGGATCGGGCTCTCCGCATCCTGGACATGCATGAGCGCGTTTTGAGATTTGTTTCTCACACACGGGGCAAGAGACTAAAGGCATGATACAGATTCCTCGACATTAGGCTTAGGGCGCAAAGAATAATGGTGAATTAACACATATGCAACCTAACATATATTAAATATTTTAGTTCTTTGTAACAGTCGCTGACTTGAGAAAAAATTCGTTGATTTTTCATTTATATCAACCTATTACACTTCTTCTCGCACCATACCATTGATGACAATATTGTTATAACTCACCATCCCAATGACCTCGCCACTTTCAATGACCGGCGCTCTGCTTATGCCAAATCGCTCAAACAAACGGGCACAATATTTTACGTTCATATCTGGTTCGACACACAAAGCGGGCTTGGTCATGATTTCATAAATATTTGTGCGCTGAGGAGAACGATTATTCGCCAGCACCTTTTTGGCGATATCATTCATCAACACGATGCCATATTCATCATTATCATCTCGCTTTTTCACCACCAGCGCTTTGACTTGGTATTTTTTCGCTAGCGTTATGCCTTCGTATACGGTCATCAGTCCATCAACCATTACATACGTTGCCGCCATAACATCTCGAACTCTAATTATCGTTTGATCACTCATAATTCATCCTCGACTACTTTGGTCAATGTCTCGACTTGATGCGCGACACCGACTGCATCTTCAATATCGATCTGAATAGCAATCCCCTGTCCCGACTCTCTGTCAAATTCACCAACCTCATTAATGGTTTCTAATATGTGTCGAGAGAGATGTTCCTCGACCACAAACAGCAGCACATCTTTTTGCACTTCTAGCGTTAAACCAAAAAACGTTCGCTTTTGATTTAAACCTTGCCCGCGAGCATTGTTAATCACTGTTGCACCGGTCGCACCAGCATCGCGTGCAGCGTCCAACACCTTGTCTGTTTTGCTGTCTTCAACAAACGCAAGTATCAATTTAAAGCGCATTTTCTTCTTCCTCCGAGATGTTTTTATTCAGCCACTGGGTTATTTGCGCATAGCCCATCACAGAGATCATAGGGAATAGACTGGCAAACGCGATCAAGCCAAAGCCATCAATCATTGGGTTTCTTCCAGGGACGGTCGAAGCAAGCCCTAACCCTAATGCAGTTACAAGTGGGACAGTGACAGTAGAAGTTGTTACGCCTCCAGAATCGTAGGCGAGTGGAACAATAAGCTTGGGAGCGTAAAACGTTTGAATCACAACGACGATGTAACCCGCGATGATGTAATAATGAATGGGATCGCCCACGACAATCCGGTAACTCCCTAATGCAATACCAATTGCCACCCCAAACGCAACGGCTACGCGCAAGCCGTTAATACTGATACTGCCTCCAGAGACTTGGTTTGCTTTTATCGCTACAGCGATTAAAGAAGGCTCTGCAATCGTGGTACTAAAGCCTATAAAAAAGGCGAAGGTGTAAACCCAATAATAGTCGACCCACATTAAGGCTTTCCCTACAGATACTTTGAACTCTTGTAAAAACTCCGGCGCCGTTAATTGCACAGCCATCGTCTCCCCAAGTGGAAACAACGCCATTTCTAATCCAAGTAAAAAAAGAGCTAGCCCGAAAATCACATAAACGAACCCAAGCAAAACTTTCTTAAGGTTGCTAACAGGACGCCTTAACACCGCTAACTGAAAACCAAAAATAATGCTGGCGATGGGAACGACGTCTCGAACGGTCGATAATAAAGTGTCTAGGAAATGATCAATTGAAATCATGTTACGACCATTCCGTAAACCATCACAAACATCATCGGTAACAGCGAGGCAAAAGCGATTAAACCAAAGCCATCCACCATAGGGTTACGCCCTTTAATAGAAGACGCTAAACCGACGCCCAGTGCAGTGACCAGAGGTACTGTTATGGTGGACGTGGTTACACCTCCTGAATCGTAAGCGACGCCAATAATGGCTTCAGGTGCAAACCACGTCAGTATTACAACGCCTACATAGCCACCAATTATCATGTAATGAATCGGCCACCCTTTTAAGATACGCAAAACGCCGATAACGATGGCTATCCCCACAGAGAGAGCTACTGTTACTCGAAGTCCTTCTCCGTAATCCTGCATGGACTGCTCTGAGTTAGCGATCATTCCGCCCTCTGCCGCAACTTCTGAGGCTTCTTCCGCTACCGCGGTCAATGCAGGTTCAGCTATCGTGGTGCCAAACCCCAAACAAAACGCAAAGACTAATAACCAAAACACGCTGCCTTTTTTTGCAAAGGCTTGAGCCATACTCTCTCCGATAGGAAAAAGACCAAGTTCTAGGCCAAAGATAAAAAAGGTTAATCCTAAAACGACAAGCAACAAGCCAAAAAGAATGGAGACCAGGTTGGGCAGCGGCTCTTGCAAAACGACTAATTGGAAAAAAGTGATAACAATGATGATGGGTAATAAGTCACGAGCACTATTGAGGAGCGCTCGAAAAAGCGCAACAAATGCTTCCATGCCTATCCTCCTTGATTGTGCAAACTGATTACGCCATTCCAATGAGCGATAACTTCTAGTCTGGCATAGATTTCACTCTTCTACCGTGAATGCACTAGCGCCATCTATAACATTTAGTTACATATTTTCTAATATGTGAAGTTAATAGTATCTCTGCCAGCTTGTCACTATCCCAGAAATAATGGTGTTGAGATGATCAAGCTAAGCACAAAACGACTATAATGTTCTAATACGTGTACATTCAAAGAGATAACATGAAGATATTACTCACAGGTGGCACTGGGTTTATTGGCTCGGAGTTGCTCAAGCTGCTATCAACTCACCAGGTTATGCTACTTACACGCTCTCCAGAGCGAGCAAAACAACGCCTACAGCATGCTGATCTGGGTAATATCGAATACCTTGACTCGCTCGAGTCGTTCGCCGATCTCAATCACGTTGATGCCGTCATTAATCTTGCAGGTGAGCCAATTGCGGATAAAAGGTGGACCAGCGAGCAAAAAGAAAAAATCTGCAAAAGTCGTTGGAAAATTACCGAGCAAATTGTTGAGCTGATCCACGCAAGTACCGAACCTCCCTCTGTTTTTATTAGTGGCTCGGCAGTTGGCTACTATGGTGATCAACAAGACCATCCGTTTGATGAGTGCTTACATGTTAATAGCGACGACTTTCCTCACGAGGTTTGTGCAAAGTGGGAGCAAATAGCCAAGCGCGCAGAGTCGGAACAAACACGGGTTTGTCTACTGAGAACTGGCGTGGTACTCGGCCTTAATGGTGGTGCGTTGGCAAAAATGCTATTACCTTACAAGCTTGGCGTAGGCGGCCCACTTGGGAACGGTAATCAGTACATGCCTTGGATTCACATCCTAGATATGGTCCGCGCCATCATGTACTTGCTTGAAACACCACATGCCCACGGTGCATTCAATATGTGCGCCCCCCATCCTGTGACTAATCGTATATTCAGCGGCACACTAGCTAAAACGCTAAAACGTCCGCATATCTTGTTCACGCCTAAATGGGCGATGGAACTCCTAATGGGAGAATCTTCCTGCTTATTGTTTGATAGCATGAGAGCCAAACCCAAAAAACTCACCGAACTGGGCTTTAAATTTAGCTACTCCAGAATAGAGCCAGCACTCAAGCACTTGCTTCATGACCGGAGCTGATGAATGATGGCTCTAATCAAGGTTTCTGAGTCTTAAATTAAATTATGAAAAAGTCGATTCTTATTACGGGTTGTTCAACCGGCATCGGTTACGTGTGCGCTCACGCCCTACAAAACAAGGGATTTAATGTCATTGCATCTTGTAGGAAAGAACAAGATGTCCAGCGCCTAATTAATGAAGGGCTAACCTGCATCAATCTAGACCTAAATAGCCCAGAAAGCATTTCTTCGGGCGTGAAGCAAGCGCTAGAGTTAGCAGAAGGTAAGCTTTACGCAGTGTTCAATAATGGTGCCTATGGTCAGCCCGGAGCACTGGAAGACTTACCCACCGAGGCTCTTCAAGATCAATTTCAGACCAACTTTTTTGGTTGGCACCAGTTGGTCAGAGAGGTACTTCCTCATATGCGCCAGCAAGGCGAAGGACGCATCATACAAAACAGCTCTGTTCTTGGTTTTGCCGCAATGAAATACCGTGGTGCCTATAATGCATCAAAATTTGCCTTAGAAGGCTGGACAGATACGCTCAGGCTAGAGCTTGCGGATACGAATATCAAAGTAGCATTGATAGAACCAGGACCGATCGAAACTCAATTTAGAAACAATGCATTACGAGCCTTTGAGAAGTGGGTTGATATTGAATCTAGCCCCCATCGTGATGCTTATGAAGGACAAAGAGAGCGACTCAACAACGACAAGTCTAATAATCGATTTGTTTTGCCTGCAGAGTCTTGCATCGCACCAGTTCTTCATGCATTAACTAGCGTTTCACCGAAAATTCGTTATCGAATTACTACACCGACTAAATTATTCGCAGTCTTGAAAAGACTATTACCAACCCGTGCACTTGATAAAATTTTGCGACAGGCTGCATAAAAAAGTTTTGTCGAAATGTAATTTCACCGTAACAATGTGATGTCATTATGAACATGTAGGTTAAAAAAACCTCAACTAAACGAATCAATTTCTACGCAATTCAGCGGGGATTCTTTCGCCCAAAGTGATTGAGTTGCTTAGATTTGGTATCGCCACCCATTACGTTTTGTAGCAATGTTTATACTACTGCGAGGCAACAATGACATTAAATCAGCTTAACTGGCTTAGTGTGGGTGTAGTGTTGACCATGTTCATCCTATTTTGATACCGCACTAACAAATAGCATTAGAATTGCGCTGCTTCGGCAGCGTTTTCTTTTTATCTAACACCTGAGCAGCAATAACCTCACTCTATTACCTCACGTTTTCTCAAAATAGAATGATTCATTATTGATGGTGAATGTCGCTTGAATTTCACCTAAATCAACTCCATATCTAATATCAACGACAAGACACAAGGCAAGGATACTCTGATGCAATCCCCATTTATCGTTGAGATAACAGAACAGAACTTTCGCGAAACGCTTGAAGGATCAATGAACACGCCCGTTTTGATCCACTTTTGGGCCAACGCTCAGCCAGAAAGCGCACAGATACTCCCTGAGTTGCAATCTCTTGCTCAACAGTACAACGGTGCATTTACGCTTGCTCTACTAAATTGTGAAGATCAGCCCGCTTTAGCGTCTCAATTTGGCGTGCAAGTATTGCCAACTATCGCGCTGTTTATAAATGGTCAAGCCGTCGATGGTCTGGGAGGCCCCCAGCCAATTGATGCCATTGCTACCATGCTACAAAAGCATTTGCCAAGCCCAGATGAGCAACTATTAAAACAAGTCAGTGAACTTCTTCAGCAAGGTGAGCATGCTCAGGCTTTGAGCATCATCCACACTTTGCCGCCAGAGCTGCAAGAGCGTGGTGATGTGAAACTCGCGATGGCTGATTGTTTGCTAGAAACCAAACAATTTGATATTGCCCAAGAACTACTGAACGCTATCCCTCTCGAGTATCAAGATAACTACTACAAGAGCCTAATAGCCAAGCTCGAGCTGCATTTGCAGGCTGCAGATAGCCCTGAGTTACAGCGACTAGAACAAGCATACGCAGCAGACATGGCAAACTTCGAACTCGCTTGTGAATTGGCGGTACAATACAACCAAGTTGGTCGGGATGAAGAAGCGTTGGAACTGCTGTGGAATATTCTTAAAAAAGACTTGGGCGCCCAAGACGGTGACGTGAAGAAGACTTTTATGGATATTCTCAGTGCGCTAGGTCAAGGTAACGCATTAGCAAGCAGATATCGTCGCCAGCTTTACTCAATTTTGTACTAAGCGCCGCATTCTTCTAGGAATAAGACAACAAAGGCCGGGATTTCCGGCCTTTGTTTTTTGTTAGAAGTCGCTATACAACGTTGGTGCTGCTGGCGGATACTCTATTGGTTGCCAACGATCATTAAAGGTGTACTTGGCATAAAGCATGAAATGGTTTGGTGTATAAAACTCAGAACGTTGTACATCGACTAACGCACCAAGATACCAACGTTTGCTGACTCGCTTTTCCACCGCCGCTTGCAACGACGTACCAAAACCACCACCTTTGTCTGACTCCGCTACTGTCGATAAGTATGGCGCGTCTTCCTTAGTCCAAGAGTTAGAGACGGATGCACTCAATTGATATGACCAAGAACTGTTGTATCGGCCATAAAAGTTGATAGGTAAAGACACCGAGAAGTAACTTTGCGGGCTGTAGTAGCCACCGTGACCTAGCGTGTACTCACCCAGATTTTTGTCGTAATCAAGGTACATTAAGTTCGTACCTATACTTAAACGCTGGTCATCCGTTGCAATTAACTTGTAGTACGCTCCACCTAGCACGCCTAAACGAGTGTTGTCCTCAACCTTTTCACCAGTCAAAACATGATACTGCAAGCTACTCCAAAAACCGTAAGGGCCACCAATGTCCCAACTTGAGCTCAACTTCACACCAGTACGAGCAACTCCGCCCCATTTAGTCCCTTGAGGGTCAGTCGTGCCGCTAGGGACAGACATTCCAGCATAAGAAAGCGCGCTACTGGTCTCTGGGCGACGCGAAGCTTCTGCCGTCCAACCGAACTCACCCAGGTCCCCATTGATGCGCACACCACCAACCCATGTGGTATGGTCGAAACCAATTGGTGTCGTGCCGATATCGACCAACCAATCTTCAGCCTGCCAGCCCACTCCAAATGCCATACCTGATGCGTCATTTTGGAACGAAGTGCTGTCAGAATCGGTGGTTTTTTCATAATAGTCCAACTGACCTGAATCGATAGAAACATAATCGGCTTTTAGCAATAGGTGCCCATCCCAGCTCTCTATCGGGATTCGGGCTTCTATGGGCACTTGATTCGAAGTATTACGGCCATCTCGTGCACTGTAATCCCAGCCAATCATGACATGCCCATCACTCCGATCATGCAGTTTATCGATGTCCGATTTGACGTTACGAGTCAACCAGTAGTCGTCAGCAGTATCATATAGCTCGCGTAAGCTTAGGGGTTCTTTTTTCGCCTCTTCAGGTTCACGATTTTTATCCATTCGGTCACGATTTAAGGCTTGATAGGCGCGTGTTTCAGCTAACGCCCACTGTTGATTTTCCATTGCTATAGACATGCTATTGCGAAATGCTAATGCGTCAGCATCAGGCATCGCATCCAACAACTGATTTAGCGCATTAGCGTCATTTCGATAGCCTTGTTGATTAAACACCGCGGCCACTGTCATCAACTGTGCCGCAGTTAAGCTATCGCGCTTTTTATTCAAAATGAGGTGCATGTCGTGATACGTCGCTTCATATCCAGTCAAAGCACTAGCTTGCAACATGCCAATTTCTGCTTGAGTTTTAAATGGCTCAGGCTTTAAAGAAACTTGTTCATACAAATCCAACGCAAGCTTAGGCTGTTGATTAACCAGCATCAGATCCGCTTGACTCAACAGTCGACGGGTTTTGAGTTCATCAAGCTGTAATGCTTCCGAAGCACTTAAATCTTGTGTTGCGGAATTTAATGCTAAGTCCGCGTACCAACGATCAAAATCTTCAAAGTGATTCAAGCTTACCATCATGCTGCCGTAAGCCAGTTTGTCATCGGTTGACCAATCTTCTGAAAGCGAAATGTTTCGGAAAATCCTCTCAGCTTCCTTAACTTCATCAATGTCTAACCACGCACTCACTAGACGAGCGAGCGGTTGAATTTGACCTTGATAATCCGACTCTAGCGCACGTAATGTCGCCATTACTGATTCGGGAGAAGCTAAGTAACGCGTTTGAATGTCTCTCAACTGAGCATCAAGCTTCAAGCGGGTTAAATTGCGCTGCATTGCGTCTGTCATATCATGTTGTGCGATACTCTCTAGCTCAGCGATGGCCTCATTCACGTTGAAGTCCTGCGCGAGATAAAGCGCGTAAGCAAATTTCATTTCAGGGTCATTACTAGATGTAGCCCAATCGGACATCAGCGTATCCGCGCGTACTTTGTCGCCCATTGAATGAACCACGTCAGCAATATCAAGCCTTAACCATGGGGAGGTTGGCTGTAGCGCAATCAATTCCTCTACGGACGCTTTCATCGTTGCCTGATCATTTTGAGCGATTGCGATCCGCAGACGAGTCAAAATAACTTCCGACTTGATGCTCGCTATTTTTTCAGCGACCACTTTCTGCTGTGGGGCTGAGTAACTGCGCGCGAGTGCTTCCGCGCCAGACCAATCTTGCTGCTGAATACGAACATCTAAGCGACCACGCAATGCAGAGCTATTGCTGCTATCCAGTTGCAAAGCTTGTTTGAAAACCTTCTCTGCCGCGGCATAATTTTCTTGTACCAGATACAAAGAGCCTAATGATGAATAAGCATAAGGTTGGGATTTATCTACTTGAATCGCTTTTTGATAAGCGCTTTCTGCTTGCTTAAACTGGCCTTTTTCGACCAAGGCATCACCTTGATCAAGATACGCCCAATATTGAGAAGTCTCGATTAGCGCTGCCCATTTTGAGGCCGAGTCAGGATTATGATCTAAGTGCTGAGCCTGTTTAAAGTATCCGAGCGCTTTTTGTTGCTGCCCTCTACGTAGATAAACCTTACCCATAGCACCAAGCAATTCAGGATCTTGCGGACGAGTCGTCAACGCATAACGCAGCTGAGCTTCTGCTTGGCCGGTTTTATCTTCCTCGAGCAACGCTAACCCTTTGAGCTTGGCGAGATAGGTGGGGTCTTTGCGTAGTTCCTTTTCCTTTTTCCAGCGATCTTTCGCGCTTTGATTCGCTCTTTGTATCTCCATGTCAGACGGGTAGTAGCTAGCTAAGATGGCATATTGCTGAACAACTTGATCTGAAATAGGCAATTGATCCAATGCACGCAACCACGACGTTGCCGCATTTGTTCCAACCGAAGGAGCAAGCGCTAACTTTTTATAGGTATCGAGAATCCATGGATCAGCAGGATTCTCTTTGCGAATATGGTTGGCTAACGCGAGTTGAAAAGACGGAACACTAGGATAATTTGCATTTAAACGTTCCAGTCCCTGTTTCACCGAGATCCAACTGCCAGGCAAATTACTTTGCAACTGTAGGAGTTCAAGTTGTAACGCTGGTGATGGCATTCCATTTGGGAAAAGGGCTTTGTAAGCTTGAATCGCTTCATCGTAACGACCAGATTTTGCAAGCAACTGAGCGCGCTGATAATCCGCTCTTTTCTCTCCCTGAATAGCCATAATCGATGACAAGTTTTTCGCTTGAGTCGAATGAGGCGCCTGTCTGATTAAGCGCTCAAATACCGGTTTTGCTAATTCTGGCTGCTTACGTTTCAGATACATATTCGCTTGATAGAAAAGCCCCGTTGGATTGCTTTCTTCAATCGCGAACAGCCTCTCCAGAGTACTCTCGACAATATCATCTCGGCCAATCGCATCCGCCAGTTTTAGCTGCTCAACCAACCACTCAACCGAGTCAACTCGTGCTAATGATGTGGAAAATTGAACCAGCTCGATAGGCTTGTAGACCTGTGCGAGCTGCGACTTTGTCAGAGGTTTTGAGCTAAAGCTTTCTGCATGCACAGTGCCGACGCCACCAGCCGCCAAAGCAACCAGTGGAATCCACCATAACACGTATCCTGTTACTGACATCTCTCGCTCCGTACAGGAAGCAATTCACCTTGCACACCAAAACGGTAACGTTCTTCATGCCAACCAAGCCCAAATAGACTTAATACGTTGTCGTAATAATGATCGTTTTTGTCCACCACAAGTTCATTTTGAGCACGACGAAACTGCGTCTCCAACAGCGCAGATTCACCAGAAGCCGCGAGTAACGGAAGAGCCGCAGCAGAAAAACCTGCGCTTCCTGCTTGGGTATATTTACCCGTTTCAGTATTTACTTCTCTCGCTGGCGCACCAACGGCTTTGGTTGCCGCGACAAACGGCTGCATTTTTTGCACTAATACTGCTTTTTCTGAAACTTGGTCATTTAGCATACCCGCCCAAAGATAAGTGCGGATCGCGTTGTAACTGCCCATCGGCCCTGTAACCACATCTGAGCTATAACGACCATTTCTCAATGTTGCCCAGTCTGGGCTAAAGCCTGCTGGCATCGTTTTCTCTAGCATGTGAACACTTGCCTTATACATTGAGTCCCAGTTGTATTGCGGGTACAGCGACTGCATACGAGCAATCAGTTGTAACGGAACATAACTCGGATTCACACGGTACTGGCCGTCGGCATCAAAGCCCGTTGGAGCTGGCAACAATACCGTTCCAACTCCCGCTATGTTGACGGTTTCTTCACGTAAAATACGACTCGCGATCAGATGTCCAAGGGTCTGATAGTAGTAGTTATTCCATAATCTCCCCGCCTCAACAAGGGAGTAAGCTATCCACAAATCAGAATCTGACGCTGGGTTAGAATCCAAGACTCCGAACTGACCATTTTCTTTTCTTCCCCACAACCAAGCAGGAAGCCTTGCCGTCAAATCCCCACCAGCCAAATGTGATTGAGTCCATTTTAAAACCTGATCGAAGGTTTTAGGGTCATTGGCAACCAAGGCAAAGAACAATGCGTAAGATTGGCCTTCCGAGGTTGTAATCATACGCTCGTCACTGCCATCAACGACTCGGCCTTGCTCCATGTATACCGACTTAAATGTTTCCCATTGTGGCCACTCGCAGGTGTTAGCCCACAAGTAAGGAGACACGAACAACATAAGGAACGAGATGAGTTTTTTCATTATTCCTCTTCCTCAGTTTTTTCTAAACGTCTAGACGCGACTTGACGTAATACGCGCCAAAGCACAATGGTTACGATCACCACTAGCAAGGCGGCAAAGCACGCAACGATGACTGGGTGATTAGAGAAGTGATACCAAACGAGCTGCCACACAGGAAGCTTACCGACATAGTAGTGCGAACCCACGTTGTAGCTTGCTACTTCGTTATTTCTCAACGTCACCACCGAGCCAAACATGTGCTCCACTTTACCGGAGTCAGCCAACGCGCGATCAACCGACGAAAAATCTGACGGGTGAGCCGCCATAATAGAAATGACGCTGCGTTTTTTCGTAAATGGCGATTCTGCACCATAAATAGCAGCAAAAGAGCCTTCTGCCTCGACAGAAACATAATCTGCGGCGGCTTGACGAGCATCACTTGGACTCATCCAGTTCATTCCGAGCTGCTTTTCATTTTTGCTTGGTAGGCGAATTTGTCTCTGACCCTCTTTAACCACTAAGTTAACTTGGTCAGGATTATTAGCGGCTTCTTCTAATGCATCCACAACACCAATCGTCAGGATATCTTTATTTTTTAGTTGCTCAGCATTCCATTTATCTGTCAAAAGCACCTGAATACCTGGGTACCCAGAGTCACGTCCCAATGACCCCATGACGTTTAAGAAGGTTTGCAACACTTCTTTTGGAGCACTCTCTGGAACAACAATAGCAGTTTCTGACAAATCAGCCATGCGAGTGTAAGGAAAACCGGATGTAGCAAAAGCGCGCATATTTGGCATTTCGATGTAGTGGGGGAAACCACTAAAATCAATAGTAGAATCACCATCAATAACCGCGTATTGCTTACTTGGCTGCGTTACCTGGCACTGCCCATCGGTCACCGAAGCAAAGCCAAATTCGAACTCGATTCGGTTTTGACTACCCACCTTAAAAGCCGGAATGCGAACAAACGTATCACCACTTAGAATGCCATCATCTAACAAAGGAACACGTATACGGTTAGATTCTCCACCTTGACCTTTTGTGGTTAGGTTGAACGCCTCAATGAATTGGTCATTAATACTCAAAGTCAGACGAGAGCCGGAATGATCCGCAGCAGGCGGTGAATAACGATAGTTAAGATCCATCGGTATACCACGGCTTTGCCAAGTAAAGAGATCGGGTGGTAAACGCAAACTTACGTTGATTGGTGGAGGCGTTCGGCCTTCCACTTGCAGCATGCTTTTTTGTTCGACTAACTCAGACAATGCAACAGGACGAGCCGTACTCACCCAGTTTGGCGCATCGTACGGGACTCGTGGTTTGATTTGTTTGACTTCATTAATCTTCGCGATTGGTCCAGTAAGAAGTTGGTTTCCCAACGCCAAACCTTGCACCGCAATGTTAAGATCCTTACTGTCACGGCCTGTCACCAGAAGAAACTTCACGTACGGGTCTGTTGGATGAGTGATGACTTGAAGACGAGGGCCATCCGTGTCTGGAAAATCTCTCAGAAACTCAGGTTTGTTGTCATTGGTAACAAAGACAATGGCGTTGCGCTTAGGTAACGTGTCGACACTAAAAGGGAATTGAGCACCACGCCAACCCGCAAGAGCACCAAAGTAAGAGCTCAAGACACCGGCAGCCTTGACATCATCTAAATCGTATTTGCTACCCATCACGACAGGCAGATTTAACTGGCTGAAATCACGGACATCAAAAAAAGGAGCCGGTAACAAACTCAAGTCACTTTCCAGCACTGTCTTTTGAGCAAGCATCTCAATTCGACTACTTTGGCTAATCTCAGCCCAAATGCTCGAGTCATTGGGGTTAGCACAGTCTTTCTGAGTATTCCCTATTAACTCAAAGCGAATTTGGTTGTAATTACTAAAGTAACGAGTGTCCAGCGGCATAGATAAGCTCAACTTTTTGCCTTGCTGGCCATCGACGATTGACGCTACTCCCATAAGTTCGTTGTTCAAATACACTTTGACGTGAGAAACCAAAGAGAGCAACGCTGGCGAAGGTGTGATATCAAAGTGCAACGTTGCTTTAGATACCACCTCATCGAGTCGCGAACCGAAACCAATATAAGCACTGGCCTCACTACCTTGGATAGCAATTGAACCACTGTAACCTAATTGACTAAATGGGATGACGCGCTTAAACACGGTCGAATCTTCAGCATCTTGCTGTGCCAAAGGCATTGCTTGTTGCTGACTTACTTCTTGTGCCGCGAGACTGCACGACATACACATGAGAGTGATAGCCGTTGTCAACGCTGTTAGTTTTTTATTATTTAGCATGACTTGAGGTCCTGATTGGGACATAACGAGGTCTTAGTGACCAAATAAATTCGATACAAAATAAAAGTGCATCCACACTGACCTGAACAAACTTAGGACAATGTTGCAGCAAGCGTTTGTATCCATTAAAGCCGACTTGCAGTACAGCCTGCATACTCGATAGAGGTTTATCTGATTGATAACCTTGTTGCCATTTCGCCCATGTATCTGCACGTGCAAATGTACATTGGACGTATTGGATTTGTTGTTGATGAGACAATTCGTTGAGTTGTAAACCAAATATCCCCTTATGAGCATAGGCAACCGTCATAGGGAACACGAATTCTTGGCCACCTCGATTGAGGATCACTTCTAAGGTTTGACCGAGTAAGTAAGCACAGGTTGGTTCATCGACCCCGTCAATTTCTATGCGCACGCCCCCCAAAGAGAAATCCTTCATCTGCGCTTGTATTAAATGCCCAGAATTAAGCCTAACCGCGACAGGAATCGCCACCTCTACTCGGTGATCTTTTCGCACTTGTTTAGCTTCTACTGCAACCGCAACGGCAGCACCTAAAATCAACAGGTTGTACATCGTCCATACGAGATTCACGATAACTGTACCGATTTCATTTTGAGGCCCCCACCCCATTCGGTAAATCCCTACAGCGAAGCCCAAAATGTTGAGTGCAACCAAAACCAAATATGGTCGAGAGATCACCCAATCGTAGTGAGACTTTTCAACCAAACCGCCTTTTGCCGTTACGTTGAATGTCCCTTTATGGGGCGCAAACAAAGCCACCGTTGTTGGCCTTGCGATATACCAAGCAAGCACGGTTTCGTATACCTCACCCCAAAACGAATAACGGTAGTCACCCTGCATACGAGAGTTGGTCATGCTGGCGTGAATCATGTGGGGTAATACGTACAAAATGATCGCCAGCGCTGGCGCATAAATCACGTAGGAATGCAGCAACAAATAAGCCAAGGGTGCGATCAGGAATACAATCCTCGGGATACCAGATAGAAAGTGCAGCATGGCATTGACGTAACAAAGCCGTTGAGAGAGCTTAAGCCCCTTTCCAGTCAATGGATTATCGACCCTAAATATCTGCGCCATCCCGCGAGCCCAACGAATGCGTTGCCCAACGTGTGCAGACAATGTTTCTGTCGCCAAACCAGCAGAAATCGGCTGCTTAAGATATGCAGAACGATAGCCTAAACGGTGCATGCGCAGAGACGTGTGCGCATCTTCCGTCACGGTTTCGACTGCAATACCACCGACTTCCTCTAAAGGCTCTCGACGTAAAATAGCGCACGAGCCACAGAAGAAAGTCGCATCCCATAAGTCGTTACCATCTTGAATCAGGCCGTAAAACAAGTTGCCTTCGTTTGGCACGTTACGAAAGTTCGATAAGTTACGCTCAAAAGGATCCGGTGAGAAAAAATGGTGCGGCGTCTGAATAAGCGCCAACTTTGGATCTTTCAGGAACATCCCCATTGTGAGCTGAAAAAATGCTCGTGTAGGAATATGGTCACAGTCAAAAATCGCAACAAACTCACCGCTGGTCTGCTTCAACGCATAGTTAATGTTACCGGCTTTCGCATGTTCATTCGTTGGGCGGCGGATGTAGTTCACCCCTACACTTTTGGCGAAATCTCGGAAGCTATCACGCTTGCCGTCATCCAGAATGTGGATGTTAAGTTTGTCTTTCGGCCAATCGACACCTAACGAGGCATAAACCGTCGCTTTCACAACATCGAGATCTTCGTTGTAAGTAGGGATCATCAAGTCAATGGTTGGCCAAGTTGACTGATCCGGTGGCATCGATACTGGTTTGCGATTCAATGGCCAGATATTTTGGAAATAGCCAAGCATCAGCACAATCCAAGAATACGTCTCAGCTAGAAGTAAAACGCCCCCTAGAAACAAAGCAACAGGATCGTCCCAGTTCAGGGTAGACGAATAACGCCACCACAAGTATCGACATGAGGCCGTAACCGACAAGATGATCAAAAGCATGGTAGGAAAACGACCCGGCATGCGACGGACCATCATCGCTAATGCCCAGAGTAACAGCACAAAGACAGTCTGAGCCTGATAACCAAATGGCACCGTAAAACAAAGCAAAGCGATTAACACCACGAAAAACAACAAGGTGTAGTTCAACGCCATCGCTGACTTACTTGCTTTAATACGCTCTCGAACTTGTGGATCTTTGATGTTGTTCGCTGTCTGTTCTAACCAGCGGACGCCTTTTGCAACCAATTCAAATGGCAAGTAGAACGCATTGCGAATTTGCTCGGCTAAAGTCATCGCTAAGCTGCTGGTTTTTTTGGACCATGCTGTATTTACATTTACGTTTTGCCTGAAGCAAAGCAACCACACGCTTTGGATAATAAAACGTACAGGTTCAAACCATCTTGGCGCAGCAAAATTAACGTTTGGATAGTAAACCAAAGGCAGTTTCCATGAGGGAACACCCGAAATAACCGGCTTTAAAAATACAAAACTCAATGAAAACCAAAAAGACAAAGCACACTCACCAACCCAGTTTGTTTTACAATTCCAGGCTTGCTCGTAAGCGTTCTTCTGCAGTCTGAATTGGTCCACTACCCAACGTTGGAAAATCAGATTAAGACTTCGCATAAATTAGCTTTGGTCCTGAGCGCTTGATAACGCTGATACACACCAAAAAGCAAAAGACTGAAAATCTTTTGCGGCTTGGCTCGATGGCGAATAGTGTTGAACGGTCGTCAGGTTTGCCACACATTCAAGCAATGCCGTATCTCGATGAATCGAAACAGGAATCAAGGATTCGCTAAGTTCCTTTTTCAGCACCAACATGAAATCACGACCAATTTCGGTTTCTGGCTGATATTTATTCACCAAAAAACGTAATTTATCAGAGCGAAGCAATCTCGATAGCTCTTCATGTTGTAGCCAAGATTGAAGAGTGAGATAACTCAGGGCGTCTGCCGTTACCACCACCACAATCATATCCATTGAGTCGACAAAAGATCGCACTTCAGGATCAGTAAGCTCTGCTAAGTCGGCGTGAAAAAGCAGCCACTGCTCACCACGGTTTTCGCTCACTTGCAACGTCATTTCACCTAGCATTGATAGATAGTGAGAACGCTCATTAAAAAACGCTTTTAACTGCTCAGAATTCAGATGGCCAAACGGTAAAAAAAGTGCACCTTGTGGGCTTTCATAACCAGCCTGGGTCCAAGGCTTATCTAAAAGAAGTTGTTTCGCCCAGCCTCCTTGCTCTTCCCTCGGCAAGCCAAGATGAGCTTGCAGTAAACTATTAGGCACCACCTCAATGGCCAGTACCTGTTTATTTATCTTAACTAACGCTTGTGCCAAATTCGCAGCGACGGTCGTTGAGCCACAGCCGCCTTTTAAACTAACAAATAGAAGGCGCTTCATATCGCTTCCGTTTCTGAATTTTTCTGCGTATTACGTACCAAAGATAGAACATTACGAGCACCGTTGGCTTTGAAGACTTGCCACTTATTTTTAACTTGTACGTAAGACTCGTTTTCTGTTGTTTCAATATACGTGTATTGAGTTAAGTTATAAGAAGAGTAGATCGAATTAATATCTTTTGCAGACTCAGTCATAGAATTTTTCACAATGTAACGGAGCTTAAACTGAGATAACAGCAATCCCGCCACTATCATTTTCAGTATAAATTCCATTGTTAAAAAATTGACGCATCGACCTATGCGTCTCATATTTATAGAACGATGATGAATGTGAATAAGTTTATTTATAGCCCATATAAATAACAAAGGCCTAAATAATATTTAACTTCAGAAAAAAGGATTACAATAATGAATTGTTACCATCCATTTAATACACATAAGAAATTTAAATATTTTAAATGAGAATCATAGACTTAGAGACTATTGATTTTAAACTCATAAACATCATGTGAAGCACATGCTATAACTATTTTAATTTCTGATCAATTTCGTTTAATATCTTAGCGTCATTTTCTTGTCACTAAGAAAATCAAAATTGTAACGATTAGCATACAACGGATTGTGAGCTTCACAAAACACATTAAGTTATTGATTTAAGGCTCTTTATGTCATCACTCTCTGAATCATCTGCTATTAAAAACGAACGAGAGATAAACTCTGTTTATGTAAACTTATTTACTCATAAACAGATGCTTATTGATTATTTGTTCAGTACACTACCGGAAAATGACAACACTTCACTTACAAGCTTTACAGACAAAGAAACTTTTTTGTCCACATTGAATGATGAAGCCTTAATGAAATTCAATGACTTATCTAAAACCCACCTTGAACAGTGTTTTTTCTTAGTCATAAATTCACAAAAAAAACACCCAAAGCTATAAATCTTGCTAAAGACATTCACCAAACGAACATAAAGAAGTTTTCTACATGTCTATTAGTTGTTCCAGACTCGCTACTATCATCAACTAATGATGATTTTATAAGTGTCTTTCTACAAAGCTTAAATGAGCTGGCAAATAATAAAAAAGTCACTATTAGTGTTTGTATATATGGGCATCTGACGACTTCACTATTAAAGCCCATTCTTATTTCTCATAATAGACACATTGCAGGTTTGGCGACCATGACATCATTAGATGACGCTCGCTACTGCTATCTTGTGGATTTTTGGTCCAATAAACACGGTGTAATTACCCAACACGAATACATTCTCACTAAAACTAAAGATAAAACACTAAAAGCAACGTCTTACGAAACGCATCAATCTCATGTCATGCCAGAAGACAAATCGGATAGCGATAGAATCTATGTCAGCAGAAGAGCTTTCAGAGAAAGCGTGAAAGCCCCAAAAGGGATGCGTGTGGCAGAGAGCAATCAAGGACTCATAGCGATGCTAGACAACCCTCGCTCTTCAACTATTGTTTTCAGCTGTGATAACCAAAGCGAAGTTCAACAGATCGCGTTAGATTGCTACCGTTTAAGGTCCGCGTATGGCCGTCAGCTAAAGATTATTGTCAGGGAGACCCAACAATGTCTGAGATATGCAGATGAAAAGTTCTTACTTCGCTCGGGGGCAAACTTCATTTCTCACGCGCAAATCCCCCCAATGCGCTTTATGACTCAGGTTGAAGCAATTCAAGGCCAGATGCTTACACGCCCAATTCCTGACAGTTTAGAGGCGCTCTTAAAGTATGACCTTAAGTTTGGTAGCAAAGGCTACTTACAAAACCAGGACTTTAGCCAATACTGTATTGACGTCATTTCCCACTCAACACACTCAAATGTGAACTTTGCGCTTATCAAGCTGAACTTATTACCAGGTATGACGGCAGAGGAATGTTTACGTCTTTGCCATATTCGAAGAGATGGCGACGTTGTGACAGCCTGCAACAAAGCTCTATATGTCTTGTTCAGTGCTATTCGACATAGCGATATTGATATTGCACTCAACAATATATTTGAGTTCCCAGTGAGAGACTTATTTCATTCAACTCACACGTTTGATACTCAATTAGATATCGAAACAGAGTTAAAATTCATCGTTCAAGATGAAGCCGTCATATCCGACGACGTTTCAGCTCTGGCGACAGAGAGGAAAATATTCCATACCGCCACTAACTCCATTACTGATGTTCCTCCTTTGTTTGCTGTGAAAAAAACCATCGAGCTCAAGGAGCGTTCATGAATATTAACGATTTTTTACTGACCGTGATTATCAGCTCAGGTATTGGCCTACTCCTAGGATACTTTATCCGTGACCTAGTAAACGCTACCCGACGCTTTTACCACAAGCACTTAAAACGCTCGCGCTATTTTGAGCTAGATACATCAGCCACTAATACTAAGAAGCTTAAGTAATGATATCGCACTCTCATGACTCTACCCCCTCTACTATAGGATTGGGCTGGTGGAATATTTACTTTATCGCAAAAACAGCGCTCTATTTTCAAGGAATCATCGATTTCCATCCAATAGAAAACTTTGCGCTGTTGATCTTCATCCTGCTTCCTATCTCGATGAAAAGCCTAAATGCGGTACGTCATATCGTTGTATTTGTCGCCGCAGCGTGGCTCTTGCATTACGATTCTTACCTACCTCCTCTAGACCGTCTTTGGGCTCAAGCGGGACAGTTAATGCAGTTTGAATTGAGTTATCTGGTCGAGCTTTTGGGACGATTTTTATCATTCCAAGCAATACTCGGATTGCTCGCTTTGTGTGGTGCGTACTTTATTTTGAGCAAGTTCGTTAGAGTTTCAGTCTTTGTGGTTATTGCGATGGTCTATATAAGTATTCCTATGACGACTGAACCTCAGACAACAGTGGCTGCAGAAGTAGCTCAACAACAGCCGACAACCGAGGTTACTGCTAGCAAACAACCTCAAATAACGGAAATTAATGATGCCAGTCTCAACACGTTAACTGCAGATTTCTTTTCTAAAGAAGCTTCTCGACGTGTGGCATTCGATACCAACAGCGCAATGGATGCTCCTTTCGATTTGTTGTTCTTGAGTATTTGCTCGGTCGCGTGGGATGACATCGAAATTGCAGGACTGGCCGATCATCCTCTATTCAAAGAATTTGACATCATGTTCGACAACTTTAGCTCTGCAACGTCATACAGCGGGCCTGCGGTCATTCGTCTGTTACGAGCCAATTGTGGTCAACAGGAACACAGTCAACTGTTCCAGCCAGCACCATCAAAGCAGTGCTACTTGTTCGAAAGTTTGAAAGAACTAGGCTTCACAGAAAATTTACTGATGAACCACAATGGTGTCTTTGATAGCTTCCTTGAATTGATCAAAAAAGACGGCGACTTACAAGCGGCTCTTATGTCTCAAGAAGACTTAACTCCTTACCAAAAATCTTTTGATGGCTCTTCGATCTTCCGCGATAAGCAAGTATTGGATAACTGGTGGCAGCAAAGACTTAACAGTAGTGACGACAAAGTCGTGGCACTCTACAACTCAATTTCACTACATGATGGCAACAGGATCATCAATGCGAATTCAAGCACATCTATTGCTAGCTACAAAATGCGCCTTAAGAATTTGCTTGATGATCTCCACGCGTTCTTTAAAACCTTAGAGTCCTCAAAACGCAACATCGTTGTCGCTTTGGTACCAGAACATGGTGGTGGTATGCGAGGAGACCGCATGCAAATTTCGGGTATGCGAGAAATTCCTGCACCGACAATCATTCATACACCGGTAGGAATTAAAATCTTCGGAGAAGGAATTCAGCGTCAGGGCGACACCGAACACGTAAGCGAGCCATCTAGCTATCTGGCATTGTCGCAGCTCGTTTCGAATATCCTGGATAAAAACATTTATCAAAGTAAGACGTTTAGCCCTTCAATATTGACAGAGAACCTACCAGAAACACGAGTTGTCGCGCAGAACTCAGGCTCTACTGTGATTGAAGTACAAGGGAAATATTATGTTTCTCTTGATGGTTCAAGTTGGATTGAATACCCCGCAAAATAGCGAGAGTAAAACCATGCAATGACAAAGGCCGGTGTTTCCGGCCTTTGTCATATAAAAAACCAATAACCTCTCAAAGGTCTCAGAACTTCAATTGTCTATTGTCTATAAATAGGTAAAAATGGATCGAATATTATGCACTTAAGGGAATAACTCATGCCAATTGATTCACTGATCACCATCGGTATTTTCGTCGTTCTTGCTGTCGTTATCTTATCTTCAGCCATTAAAACGGTTCCGCAAGGAAACAACTGGACAGTTGAACGCTTCGGACGCTACACCCACACATTAAAGCCGGGTTTAAACTTGATCATTCCATTCGTTGATAAAGTTGGTCAAAAAGTAAACATGATGGAGCGCGTTCTCGATATTCCTGCGCAAGAGGTCATTTCAAAAGATAACGCTAACGTGGTTATTGACGCTGTCGGATTTGTTCAAGTGATCGATGCTGCAAAAGCGGCTTATGAAGTCAACGACTTAGAACACGCTATTAGAAACTTGACCCTTACGAACATTCGTACCGTTTTAGGTTCAATGGAACTGGACGAAATGCTGAGCCAACGCGACATGATCAACTCTAAGCTGTTGGCGATTGTTGACCAAGCAACAAACCCTTGGGGCGTAAAAGTCACACGAATTGAGATTAAAGATGTCCAGCCACCAGCCGATCTGACCGCTGCAATGAATGCGCAAATGAAAGCCGAGCGTAATAAGCGTGCGGAAATTCTTGAAGCAGAAGGGGTTCGCCAAGCTGAGATATTAAAGGCCGAAGGTCATAAACAATCAGAGATATTAAAAGCTGAAGGCGAAAAGCAGTCTGCTATTCTCCATGCAGAAGCACGTGAGCGTGCCGCGCAAGCAGAAGCAAAAGCGACTTACATGGTTTCCGAAGCCATTGCAAAAGGTGACATGCAAGCCGTCAATTACTTCATTGCACAGGGTTATACCGAAGCGATCAAGAGCATTGGTCAAGCCGAAAATGGTAAAATCATTATGCTTCCATTAGAAGCAACCGGACTAATGGGCTCGGTTGCAGGGATAGCAGAAATGTTTAAACAGCAAGATAAAGAATAATTTATGGACTTTTTTAGTTTGTTGGAAGGTATCTCTTTCTGGCATTGGCTAGCGTTTGGCTTTGCTCTTTTAGCAGTTGAGCTACTTGGTACCGCAGGGTATTTTCTCTGGCTCGGGATGTCTGCACTTATCGTTGGAGCACTCATGACCGTTTTGCCAATGAGCTGGCAATTGCAATGGCTTTGCTTTGCAAGCTTCAGCTTAATCACCACCTGGCTTTGGTGGCGACGACAATGGTCTAAAGACAAGCAAGAAGACCAAGAAAGAGATCTGAACCAAAAGTACAAGCAGTTAATTGGGCGTACTCTTATCCTTGAAGAAGACTTTTCCGTCGGGCTCAATCGCATCAAGGTAGCCGATACCACATGGTCCGCACAATCGGATCAAGCACTTCCAGCCGGTACCCGCGTAAGAATCACCGATGTTGAAGGTATTATTTTAATCATTGAGCCTGATTCTAATTAATTTATGCCAAAGTAATGGGGCAAATCATGCTCCATTACTTTAATCTAAACAACTGCTTTCATTTCATTACCTTAATTAAAATCGAGAAAAAAATAAGTATTAGTAATATTATTAATACCCTACCTACCATTTCCTATTATTTAATTATTCAACACACGACAATCAATAAGATAGAAATATATCTAGGTAAATTATCGATCTAAATTTATTTTAAAAAATAAAACTTTATTGAATTATTTTTTGATCTTTTTATCCTCGGATACATACTTAACGCATAAGCATTTAAGTTGAGTGCTTTTTATTTGGTAAGTAAGAGGATGTACTATGAATAAGCTTCTCTTTTTAATGTTGTGCGGTATTTTTTCTTTTTCTTCCTTTGCCTACAACAACGGAAACGGCGGTACAACTAATTTGGGACCTATAGTCGAATGTAAGATGCCAAGTGGCGACGTTACGAATATTCCAAGTGAAATGTGTCGATTTAGAGGTGGGGAATGGGAATAGTAAAGAAGTAAGAGCTTAGTTTGATATAATAGCCCTATTCAACCTTGCCTTTCTGCGTAGTCACGGTTTATACAAGCACGTAGATATTTAAAGTTTATATTAAGGTGATTATTATGAGATTTTTATCTGGTCTATTAGTAATATCTTTTGCCATAATTCCGTTAACCACTCATGCTAATGGTGCATCCGGTGGTCGTACGTTAGGCCCAGAGATAAAGTGTGAGTTGCCAAACGGTAATGTACATATGTTGCCACCGTTATATTGCAAAATATACGACGGCCGAGAAGTGAAATAGAAAAGGAGCCTAGCGGCTCCTTTTATTATCTAATTAAGTATTAGTGGAAGCTGTAAGGGATAAGAACTTGTAGACGTAAGTCTGTTTCATCCGCATCGCCAGCACCTGCGTACTCATCACGTTCTAGGATTGTACCGTGTAAACGAATGGTAGAACCTTTAAGCGCGCCACTTTGTAGTGAGTAAGATACTGTTGCGTTAACTGCGTATTCGCTTTCGTAATCCCAGTCACCTGATGCTCCGCTTGCTGCAGAGTCAGCGCCAGTACCGTAACCAAAGCCTAGGTAGTAGTTCCAGCCGTTACCTTGGTTGTAAGATAGACGGTTGTACCATGCTAGCTCACCCGCTTTGTTCCAGTCAGACAGCGCGTCCCACCACTGAGACCAAGTACCATTGTTCATACCATATGTATGAATAGTACGAGGAACGAAGTCCGCACGGTTATCTGTGTCTGTGTAGCGCAACTCAGACATCCAAGCTAGCTTGCCGAAAGATTGATTCAAAGATAGACCAGTGTGGAAACCTAGACCATCGTATTTCACATCATCGTCAACACCGTAGAAATCAAATGCTAGAGTTGTACGGTCACTAACAGTGTACTTCAAGTAAGCCTTGTAAGAAGTGTTGTCAGTTTCGTTGTGGTAGCTAGTTACTTGACCTGCACCCCAGTCAACACCATTTGCATATTGAACGCCAGTAGCTTGACCCAAACCAAGTTGCATAAACAAGCTGTCAGTTAGGTTACCGTTTAGGCCTAGAGAGTGTAGGTAGCTCCATGAAGTGTCAGACCAAAGCGCTGGTGCGTAATCATCTTCGTGAAGCAGCCAAGGTGCTGTAAATTGGTCTGCGCCAAAGTAGCTTAGGTTGAAATCACCAAGTTTAGCGTTTAGTTCGAAACCACGGTAAGTACCAGGTACAAAGCTCCAAACGTTACCGATTGTACCGTTACCACCAGCCTGTAACATACCGAAACGAGCATTAAAGTTTTCGTTTGCTTTGAATTTCAGCGCTGCTTTGTAAACTTTAAGCTGCTGACCATCACCTGCACCCCAGTCTAGGTTGTTACAAGTTGAGATTTCGTTACATAGGTAGCCTTCGTTTGAATTGTAAAGACTATCGTTGTAAAGATCGCCAGAGTAGTAAGCCGCAACATCAGCGCCCACCCAACCATCGTGGTAGCCAGAAGTGAAGTCTAAAATTGCGTTGTAAGAAGAGTAGTTTAGACGACTCCAACGGTCACCATTTTCACCGCCGGGCTTACCTGTTGTACGAGTTCGTGAACGAGTATCAACTATGAATAATGCATTCAGACTTGAGTCTTGCATAAATTCGTTCACTTTCTCTACGTACTCGCCACCTGCTGCACTTTCAGTAGACGCTGTAGCTGGAGCGACAGCAACAACACCAAACATTGCTGCGGTTAACGCTGAAACCTTAAAAAATTTGTCCATGGAAAAACTCCTAAAAATGGATATAGCTGTATTTTTCTATCTCACCTTTAGTTGGCCGCCGAAGGAGAGAAGTAAATTCCTGATCAAACCTCATTATTTCTAATTTGGCTTTTTTTAGTTCCTGCATACACACCGTGTATCCACGTGATTAAGACTAACTTCGCAGCTAAAAACATCCAAATGGAACTTATTTTTTTTCTAAAAAAATATGAGCCACTCCAAAGTTCCATATAACTTATTGATCCAGATCTTATTTTTAACAACACCAACACAACTCAACAAAATATCATTTAAAATCAAACATTTAAATCTAGCCTGAAAGTATCAACTTGAAGTCACTCGCAGACTAAAAAAGCCAAAAAAACCAATACCCCAAGGTTCGATCTTGATCACTGAAAAGAACAAAGGCATCAATTACTCAATAAAAAAACACTTAATTATGAACAAGAAAAAGCCCCGCATGCTTACCATACGGGGCTTTTAGTTATTTTTTAGCTTTTTTGAGAAGACTTAATTCATCAATTCGAGTAAGTCTTGTTCTGTTTTAATTTCGATACCCAGTTCTTGTGCCTTTGCGAGCTTCGAACCTGCATTTTCACCAGCAAACAAAATATCGGTTTTCTTAGAAACACTACCCGTCACTTTAGCCCCCAGTGCTTGGAGGGCTTCTTTGGCTTCTGTACGCCCCAGTTGAGAAAGTGTTCCCGTTAATACTACTGTTTTACCTTCTAATGGTAATTCCCCCACCTGCTCAGTAGTATTAATCTCTGGCCAATGAATTCCTTGTTCAAGCAAATCTTTAACCACCGCTTGGTTCTGTTCTTCACTAAAGAAAGTCGTAATATGTTGAGCAACCACAGCACCGATGTCTTGCACTTCAATCAACTGCTCTTCGGTAGCATTTTGGATCGCTCCCAACGTTTTAAAGTGCATTGCTAAGTTTGCTGCGGTTGCCTCGCCAACTTCACGGATCCCCAGTGAATACAAAAACCGAGGTAAAGTTGTTTCTTTGGATTTTTCTAACGCATTCACAATATTCTGCGCAGACTTTGGCCCCATGCGATCTAGTACGGTTAAAATCCCCGCTGATAACTTAAATAAGTCAGCAGGAGTTTTCACCATCTCACGATCAACAAGCTGCTCGATCACTTTATCGCCTAAACCGTCAACGTCTAACGCTTTACGAGAAACAAAGTGTTTTAGCGCTTGTTTGCGTTGGGCTTGGCAAACTAAGCCCCCCATACAACGTGTTACCGCTTCTCCTTCGATCCGCTCAACATGCGAACCACAAACAGGACACTGAGTTGGGAAAACAATATCTCGAGCTGTTTCTGGTCGACGCTCTTTGATGACAGAAACGACTTGCGGAATAACATCGCCAGCACGGCGGATCACAACGTGATCACCAATCTTGACTTGCAGACGTTCTATCTCATCTGCGTTATGAAGCGTCGCATTACTTACCGTTACCCCACCAACAAATACAGGCTCTAGTTTAGCAACAGGTGTAATCGCACCAGTGCGACCGACTTGGAACTCCACTTCATTCAGTGTCGTCATTTCTTCCTGAGCTGGAAATTTGTAGGCAATCGCCCAACGTGGAGCGCGAGCAACAAAACCCAGACGCTCTTGCACGGCAATATCGTCAATTTTAATAACGACACCATCGATCTCATAAGGGAGGGCATCACGACGCTGCAATATATCTTGGTAGTAAGCTTTTACATCCGCCAAGCTTTCAACTCGCTTAGTTTCCGGACACATTGGCAGTCCCCAAGATTTGATTTGCAAAAAGCGTTCGTAATGACTTGCTGCCAATTCTGCACCTTGCACCACGCCTACACTGTATGCATAGAAGCTAAGCGGACGAGAAGCCGTAATACGTGAATCCAATTGTCGTAAGCTACCTGCCGCAGCGTTACGTGGATTAACAAAGATTTTCTCGCCTTTCTTCCTTGCTAATTCATTGAGCTTTTCAAACCCAGCTTTCGGCATAAAGACTTCACCACGAACTTCAAGACGATTTGGCCAGTCATTACCTCTGAGTTTTAAAGGAATAGCTTTAATCGTACGCACATTCTCTGTGATGTTTTCACCCGTAGTACCATCGCCTCGAGTGGCCGCCTGAACTAAAACGCCATTCTCATATAACAAACTTACGGCGAGTCCATCCAATTTAGGCTCACAACAGTATTCTTTCACACTCTGGCTGCCCACGCGCTCTTGTGCGCGCTTGTGGAAACTATCGAGTTCACTATCATCAAACGCGTTATCAAGCGAAAGCATCGGTACTTCATGTGTCACTTGGCTAAACGCAGAGAGAGGTTGCCCACCGACACGTTGGCTTGGCGAGTCTACGGTTATTAAGTCAGGGTTCTCAGCTTCAATATCCAGTAACTCTCGCATTAAACGGTCGTACTCGGCATCAGGGATCTCTGGGTTATCTTCCACGTAGTAACGCACAGCGTGGTAATGCAACGACTCTTTTAGTTCTTCTAGTCGCTGAAGTACTGATTCAGACATAGTAAAGCCCCGTGTATTTTCAATCGGTGAGGTTGGGAAATCCAAGAAAAAGGGCTCCATCCGGAGCCCTATTATTATTTGCTGTTAAGATTATGCGTTAGCGGCATTAAACTCAACTATTTGACGTCGATAAGATGCTAAACGATCTGGCGTCATTAAGTTGCGCTGGTCATCAAGTACGTTACCACCTAAGTCATCAGCAATTTGCTGCGCAGTTCGGAGCATTAAGTTGAAGTTCTGTTCAGCCTCGCCATAACAAGGCAATGTCATGAAGAATGAAATACCCTTCGTTGTAAACTCAGCAGGATCAGCATGTTCAAACGTACCAGGGTGCATCATATTAGCGACGCTAAACAGCACTTTGCCGTTACCGGACAAGTCGACATGACGATGGAAAATATCCATCTCGCCATAAATTAGACCGTTTTGTTGCATACTTTCAAATAAAGCAGTACCAACAAATGGCTCTTCACCAGCACAGTGCACATTCAATACAATCACTTGCATTTCAGGTTCTGGCTTTGGCTCTTCCTTAGGCTCTGCAACGACAGGCTCACTAACCGTTTCGACTTGCTGTTCTTTCTCCGTAATATCAAACGCGGCGGGAATAACTTCTTCTTCCACAGCAGGCTGGAATGGCTCTTCAGCTACTGTTGCTTGAACAACAGGCTCAACGTCCTCTTCTTTATCTTTTTCTGCAACAAATGAAGGGATGTCATCCGGCTCCTGCTGCGTCTGTTTGACTTCAGATGGACCACCGAATAACGGGTCAGATTCAAACTTGTTGTCGAAAGAACTCGCCATCCCAAAATCTGGTTCTTTGCGATCTTTGCGAATGATCTCAAAGTCATCTTCAGGAGCGGGAGCGAAATCTCGTTCTTTCTCAACAAGATCATTTTTGTCTTCTTGGTCAACATCCAGCTTACCAAGTGGCTTGTTACCAAACTTTGCTTTGCCTTCTTTTTTACTGCTCCATAAACCATGAAACAGTAATGCCGCGATGGCTAATGCGCCAACAACAATGAGTACGAATCGCAATTCCTGCATTATTTACTCTCAATATACTTGTTTTTACTACTCGCAGTTCCTTGAGCAGCAACCCAAGTGCAATAAATCTGAATGATACGTTTACTTTACCAAAACTATATGTAGATTTAGAACAACTTAATGCAAGAAGTTCCGTTTTTTGTTGTGATTCTTGCCACGATTCCACTTAACAAGACGTCATTTGTCAGGGCTTTGAAAGAAAAGTCCTCACAGGTACAATGAGTTTTCATTTACACGAAGCCAAAATAGACATGAAGAAAAACAATCAGCAGAGAACCGGGTTCGGTTATTTTCTATACGGGATACAATTGGCACTAGCTCCTAAAATCAGGCGCTTTGTCATCTTACCTCTACTTGCAAATATCTTGCTTGTAGGTGGTGCCATCTTCTATCTATTTTCAAACCTTAATATATGGATAGAAGGCTGGATTGGGCAGCTGCCTGAGTTTTTATCCTGGTTAACTTACATTCTTTGGCCTTTACTCGCTCTAACGATACTCGCTACCTTCTCCTATTTTTTCAGCACGCTCGCGAACTTTATCGCCGCGCCATTCAATGGCCTCTTGGCTGAAAAAGTGGAAGAGTACTTAACGGGACAAAAAGTAAATGATGATGGTTTCACTGCCGTCCTGAAAGATGTTCCTCGCGTTTTAGCTCGTGAGTGGAGAAAGCTCCTTTACATTTTACCTAAAGCAATAGGCCTATTCCTGTTATTGCTCATCCCTGCCCTTGGACAAACAGTAGGCCCATTTTTATGGTTTATCTTTACCGCCTGGATGCTCGCGATTCAATATTGTGACTACCCGTTTGATAACCACAAAATCCCATTTAACAACATGCGTTACAAATTGAAACAAAAGCAAGGTAAGGCCTATGGCTTTGGGGTATTGGTGTCTGTATTTACGACGATCCCAATTTTGAACCTCATTGTCATGCCTGTAGCAATATGTGGTGCAACCGCTATGTGGGTCGCGGAGTTTAAGCACCAACGATAGTCGATTAGAGATTAAGGAAAGGGATCAGCGCCAGCTTTTCCCTTTTCTTTTATCAAGTTCTGGGCCAACCTAATAAGATATAACTTTTTAATCCTTTTCCCTTTTTTTCATACCGCATATTCTTCTATCCATATTCACACAACGTGTAATGAAGGAACATCACTATGAGCAAAATCTACGAAGATAACTCTCTTACTATTGGTAATACACCTCTCGTTCGTCTAAACAAAGTAAGTAAAGGCAAAGTTCTCGCGAAAATTGAAGCGCGTAACCCTAGCTTCAGTGTTAAGTGCCGTATCGGTGCAAACATGATTTGGGAAGCAGAGAAAGCGGGCCTTCTTAAGCCAGGTGTAGAGCTTGTAGAACCTACCAGTGGTAACACAGGTGTTGCTCTAGCATTCGTAGCGGCTGCTCGCGGTTACAAGCTAACATTGACCATGCCTGAATCAATGAGCCTAGAACGCCGTAAGCTACTAAAAGCACTAGGCGCGAACCTTGAGCTGACTGAAGCGGCGAAAGGCATGAAAGGGGCGATTGCTAAAGCAGAAGAAATCGTAGCAAGCAACCCTGAGAAGTACCTACTTCTTCAACAATTTGACAACCCAGCGAACCCAGAAATCCACGAAAAGACTACGGGCCCTGAGATTTGGGAAGCGACAGACGGTGAAATCGACGTATTCGTTGCTGGTGTTGGTACGGGCGGTACTATCACAGGTACAAGCCGTTACATCAAAGGTGAAAAAGGCAAAGCCATCACTTCTGTTGCAGTTGAGCCAGCAGAGTCTCCGGTTATTGCACAAGCACTTGCTGGCGAAGAAATCCAACCTGCCCCACACAAAATTCAAGGTATCGGTGCTGGTTTCATCCCTGGTAACCTCGATTTAGACATTATTGACCGTGTTGAGCAAGTTACCTCAGAAGAAGCGATTGAGATGGCTCGTCGCCTAATGGAAGAGGAAGGTATCCTAGCTGGTATCTCATCTGGCGCAGCGGTTGTTGCAGCGAACCGACTTGCAGAACTACCTGAATTTGAAGGAAAAACAATTGTAACTGTCTTGCCAAGTTCCGGTGAGCGTTACCTAAGTACAGCACTCTTTGCAGGTATCTTTACCGAAAAAGAGAACCAACAATAATATGTGTTCAAATCAATTTTTAGTTTAAAAAAGCCCCGTTTAGGGGCTTTTTTGTTGATCCCTGCCCTACCTTTGGTAATATCAGGGTGTTTTATTTCTAGCTTCAAAATAAAGAAGCAGAACACAAAAAGGTTTCAAAGTGATTACGCACGCAAACAGTTGCGTAGTTACCAAACTTTTGACTAGTATCAGAACTGACGCGCTTTGAACTCTTCCCGTGCTAGCGCACAAGATGTAAAGCAGTTAAGCTAAAATCTGGTCACAAACTAACAAAAAAATACATTTATTGGGGTATATCACATGTACGAGAAGCAAGTAGAAATCACAGCAGAAAACGGCCTTCACACTCGTCCAGCTGCACAGTTTGTTAAAGAAGCAAAAGCATTCGACGCAGACATCACTGTGACTTCTAACGGTAAAAGCGCTAGCGCTAAGAGCCTGTTCAAACTACAAACACTAGGCCTAGTAAAAGGTACTCAAGTTACTATTTCTGCTGAAGGCCCACAAGCTCAGCAAGCAGTTGACCACCTAGTTGCTCTAATGGACCAACTACACTAATCCGGTCTCCTACTCCAGAAGCCATTTTGTGAAAGCAAAATGGCTTCGTTGGAAATAGGCTCAAAACTAAGCTAAAACTATTCGTTAGCGCACCCATTATTCTCCCGTTTTATAAAGTTGACCAAACTTAAGGTAAGGCTATGATTTCAGGCATCCTAGCATCTCCTGGTATTGCAATCGGTAAAGCACTACTACTTCAAGAAGATGAAATTGTCCTAAACACAAACACTATTTCTGACGATCAAGTAGAAGCTGAAGTTCAGCGTTTCTTTGACGCTCGTAACAAATCTGCAGCTCAGCTAGAAACTATCAAGCAAAAAGCGCTTGAAACGTTTGGCGAAGAAAAAGAAGCGATCTTTGAAGGTCACATCATGCTTCTTGAAGACGAAGAGCTAGAAGAGGAAATCCTAGCACTTATCAAAAACGACAAGATGACTGCTGATCACGCTATCCACTCAGTGATCGAAGAGCAAGCATGTGCTCTTGAGTCTCTAGACGACGAATACTTAAAAGAGCGTGCAACTGACATCCGCGATATCGGTTCTCGTTTTGTTAAGAACGCACTAGGCATCAACATTGTTTCGCTTAGCGATATCAACGAAGAAGTAATTCTTGTTGCTTACGACCTAACGCCATCTGAAACTGCACAAATCAACCTAGACTACGTGCTTGGTTTTGCTTGTGATATCGGCGGTCGTACATCTCACACTTCAATCATGGCTCGCTCACTTGAGCTTCCAGCTATCGTTGGTACTAACGACATCACGAAGAAAGTTAAGAATGGCGACATGCTGATTCTTGACGCAATGAACAACAAGATTGTTGTTAACCCATCAGAAGCTGAGCTAGAAGAAGCGAAAGCGGTTAAAGCAGCATTCCTAGCTGAAAAAGAAGAGCTAGCGAAACTGAAAGACCTACACGCAGAAACGACTGACGGTCACCGTGTAGAAGTTTGCGGTAACATCGGTACAGTGAAAGACTGTGACGGTATCCTTCGTAACGGCGGTGAAGGTGTTGGTCTGTACCGTACTGAATTCCTATTTATGGACCGTACTGCGCTACCAACTGAAGAAGAACAGTACCAAGCGTACAAAGAAGTTGCGGAAGCAATGAACGGTCAAGCTGTGATCATCCGTACTATGGATATCGGCGGCGATAAAGATCTCCCATACATGGATCTTCCAAAAGAGATGAACCCATTCCTAGGTTGGCGTGCTGTACGTATCAGTCTAGATCGTCGTGAAATCCTTCGTGATCAGCTACGTGGCATCCTACGTGCTTCTGCACACGGCAAACTGCGTATCATGTTCCCAATGATCATCTCTGTCGAAGAAATCCGTGAGCTTAAGAAAGCGATCGAAGAGTACAAAGAAGAGCTACGCGCTGAAGGCCACGCGTTCGACGAAAACATCGAAATCGGTGTTATGGTTGAAACTCCTGCTGCTGCTGCGATCGCACACCACTTAGCGAAGGAAGTGTCTTTCTTCTCTATCGGTACAAACGACCTAACTCAGTACACGCTAGCGGTTGACCGTGGTAACGAGATGATTTCTCACCTATACAACCCACTATCACCAGCTGTACTTACAGTGATCAAGCAAGTTATCGACGCTTCTCACGCAGAAGGTAAATGGACTGGTATGTGTGGTGAACTTGCAGGTGACGAGCGTGCAACACTTCTACTTCTAGGTATGGGTCTGGACGAGTTCTCAATGAGCGGCATTTCAATCCCTAAAGTGAAGAAAGTTGTTCGTAACTCTAACTTCGCAGAAGTGAAAGCAATGGCTGAAGAAGCCCTTTCTCTACCGACAGCAGAAGAAATCGAAGCCGTGGTAGAAAAGTTTATTGCTGAGAAAGCTCAGTAATCGGTAGTACCAAGTAATTCAATACTTAATGGCCATTAGACGGCGAAAAAAGTCGTCTAATGAGCTATATTGGTATACTATAATTCGACAGAATAAAACCAAACCTTAGGAGCATGACACAATGGGTCTGTTTGACAAACTTAAGAAGCTTGTATCTGATGACAGCGCTGACGCTGGTGCTATCGAAATCATCGCGCCACTTTCTGGTGAGATTGTAAACATCGAAGACGTGCCAGATGTTGTTTTCGCTGAGAAAATCGTTGGTGACGGTATTGCTATCAAGCCAGCAGGCAACAAAATGGTAGCTCCTGTAAACGGTACTATCGGTAAGATCTTCGAAACTAATCACGCGTTCTCTATCGAGTCTGACGACGGTGTTGAGCTTTTCGTTCACTTCGGTATCGACACAGTTGAACTAAAAGGCGAAGGCTTCACGCGTATCGCTGAAGAAGGTCAAACTGTTAAAGCTGGCGACACTGTAATTGAATTCGATCTAGCTCTTCTAGAAGAGAAAGCGAAGTCAACGCTAACTCCAGTTGTTATCTCTAACATGGACGAAATCAAAGAGCTAAACAAGCTTTCTGGTTCTGTAACTGTTGGTGAAACTCCAGTTCTACGTGTAACTAAGTAATTTTTACTTAATCGAACACGAAAAAACGCTGCCATTGGCAGCGTTTTTTATTACCTGAAATTTTGTTTCTGATCGACTTACATCAATGAAATCCGCTCAGCTAAGTAATCCAAGTGCCGAACTCTGCCTTTGCTTCGCTTGAGCGAGTAATGCAGTTGTCGCATCTTGGAGCACTTGAGAACGCACCATTTCCGTAGATTCTCTTGCGAAGTCTGTATCTCTTATTCGACTCTTGGATTCTGTAACACTCCGATTCACAGTATTTAAGTTATCCATCGAGCCGTTTACACGGTTCTGAAAGCTGCCAATTTCACTCCGGTGCGAATCAACATACTTAATTGCTGCATCAATCACCCCAATTGAAAGCTGCGCCTTACCTGCCGTCGACATATCGATGTCATCCATTGTGACTAATTGACCAGCGCTCACATCAAGCTCATCCGCTAAACTCCCTTCGAGAACCACACCCTCTGGCGCCTTCATCGTAGAAGCGAAGAATTGCAGTTCGTTGTTTTCCGTTACTGAAGCATTCACTATCGATTGTTGAGCATTGATGTAAGTGGCGACCTGTTCTATGCGGTCACCCAATTTGAGTCCAATGGATTCCGTTTGGGTTTGCCCTTTACTGTCTTGGTATTCGACTTTTAGGGTTTGGTTATCTTTAGTGACTCGCCAATCTTTATCGACCGCATCACCAACATAATGCTGCCCTCCCATCTCTGGGATATGGCTACGCATGTTACGTAACGTCAAAGAGATTGAATTAGCGTTCGCGCCAATATGGAAACTTTGTGAACCGTAAGATCCATCAAACAGGTTTTTATCCGCAAATGTTGTCGTGATCGCGACACGATCAAGCTCATCTTGCAGCGCTACGACCTCATATTGAATACTTTGCCGATCACTTGAGTCATAACTGCCGTTTGCTGCTTGAAGCCCCAGAGAGCGTAAGCGTTGCAATATGTCACTGCTTTCGTGCAATGCTCCCTCCGCTGTTTGAGCAACAGAAAAAGCGTCGTGCGCATTTCTTAAGGCGACATCAAGCCCTCTCGTTTGTACATGGAGAGTATTCGATATCTGTAAACCTGCCGCATCATCGCTCGCCGAGTTGATTCGAAACCCCGAAGTTAGGTTGCGTTGTGACTCAACATTTTGCGCAGCTGCTTGACTCAGGTGTCTCTGCGCCACCATCGCAGAAACATTGGAATTTAAAGAGATCATCTAATCGATATGAATGCCTTATCGAACATACTGTCAGGACACATCTGAATCGTTATAGCCAATAAGCAAAAAGCCAGGGATGAGCCTGGCTTTGGTTTCTTGCTTTGTTAAATTGATTAACCTAGCAGACTTAGCGCTGAGTTAGGCGCTTGTTTCGCTTGCGCAAGGATTGAGCTTGACGCTTGCGATAGAATTTGTGATTTGGTCATTGCCGTCGTTTCTTTCGCGAAATCTGTATCTTTGATACGGCTCTTCGACGCATTCACGTTCTCGTTAATGTTGTCCAAGTTGCTGATTGCGTGGTTGAAACGGTTCTGGAATGCACCTAGCTCTGCGCGGTGGCTGTCTACGTATTTCAGTGCCGCATCGATGATAGCAACAGATTCTTGTGCGCCACCAACTGAGGTTACGTCGATAGTATCTACTGTTACTTTTTTGCCTTCGCCTAAGCCTAGTTCACCAGATAGACCGCCTGAAAACTCGACCTCGCCCTCAACTTTGTTGTTGCCAGCGAAGATTTGCAGTTTACCGTCTTGGTCTACTGAGGCTTTCACTAGGTCAGTTTGGCCGTTAATGTAAGTCGCAAGCTCTTCGATATCGTCACCCGCCTTTGCGCTGATGTTGATTTCTTGCTCTTGGCCGTAGCTGTCCGTTAGGTTGATTTTTAGGTCGTTCTTACCTTCAGCAACGTTCCAGTCTTTACCTTTACCACTTTCAGCTTGGTAGCTCACACCGCCCATCATTTTGTTGTCTGAGCGCATGTCTTTTAGCTCAAGCATCACTGCTTCACCGTTATCCGCACCGATTTGGAACGATTTCGCACCGTGTGTGCCGTTTAGTAGCTTGTTACCACCGAAAGAAGTGGTTTCTGCGATACGGTTTAGTTCGTCGTTGAGCGCGGTCACTTCTTCTTGAATCGCCACACGCTCTGATTTCGAGTTTGAGCCGTTTGCTGATTGCAGAGACAAGTCTCGCATACGTTGAAGAATGTTAGTGGTCTCATTCATTGCACCTTCAGCAGTTTGTGCAATCGAGATACCGTCGTTCGCGTTGCGAACCGCTACATCCAAACCACGGCTTTGTACGTTCAAACGGTTCGAGATTTGTAGACCCGCAGCGTCATCTTTTGCGCTGTTGATTTTAAAACCCGAAGACAAACGCTCCATAGAAGTTTGTTGAGCTGAGTTTGCGTTGTTTAGGTAACGCTGAGCGGTCATCGCTGATACGTTAGTGTTTACATTCACTGCCATGGTGATTTCTCCAATTGATTTTCCGGTGTAGCGGTTTCCGACGTCTCGGAAAACCAAGTAGTTCTCTCAAAGTTACCTCTATTAACGACACCAAATTCAGAAGCTTTAGAAAAAAGTTTAAAAAAATAACATTGCGAGATTTAGCTAATAAAATTGAAGAAAAGTAAGAAAAAGTGCTCAAGTTTCCACAAATCGAGCCGAGAGGGCTAAACTGTATAGAAAACCAGTAAAAGGAAACAATTAAAGGTAAGTTCGCAGACGATAGACGTGAAGATTAGAAAAGAAAAAGCCCCTTTTCCTTTGAGAGAACTGGGGCTAGGTTGGTCGCCAGAGCCTATGTGGAGATCAAGAGAAATGAACACATTTCCGGCATACCGAGTGCAACTTTACATTGAAAATGATTGGCAGGTGAGAGATGAGAGAGCCGCTCATTCTATTGTAAAGCTGCTTGCCAAAAGCCTGCATTCCCATCCACGTCTGAATGTATTGAGTACAGGCTAAGTAAACTACTGCAATAGTGACATTGCAGAGTTTGGCAACTGTTTCGCTTGAGCAAGAATCGATGTACCTGCTTGTTGCAAAATTTGTGCTTTGGTCATTTGCGTGGTTTCTTTCGCAAAATCTGTATCTTTAATTCGGCTGTTCGATGCGTCAACGTTTTCTTGGATGTTTGCCAAGTTGTTGATGCTGTGACTCAGACGGTTTTGCTTCGCACCTAAGTCTGCACGTTGCGAGTCTACGTATTTCAGTGCCGAATCCAGCACAGAAATCGCGTTTTGAGAACCTTGTACCGTGGTCATATCAATATCTTGTACTGACGTTCTGATAGGTTCATCACTCAGGCCAAGCTCAGATGCTAATCCACCAGAAATAGAAATCTCACCCTGAACGTTTGGATGCGCGACAAAAACTTGCAACTTGCCATCTTCACTTACAGACGCATTAATCATATCAGACTGACCATTAATGTAAGTGGCAAGCTCTTCGATGTCGTCGCCCGCTTTGGCATTAATGTTGATTTCTAGATCATCAACATTGCCGTCTTCGTCTTCACCCATACCTGGTAGCGTGATCTTCAAGTCAGATTTAGCTGGGTCAACGCTCCAGTTTTTATCTTTACCGTTCTCAGATAAGAAGGTCACACCGCCCATGCGAGTATCGTCCGCACGAATGCTGGTGAGTCCCATGATCATGGCTTCACCTGAGCTCGCACCAATCTGGAATGCCGCTTCACCGAATGAGCCGTTCAATAGACGACGACCACCAAATGAAGTGGTTTCTGCAATACGGTTTAGCTCGTCAATCAATGCCATTGACTCTTCGTTGATCGCCTGACGCTCAGCCGGAGAGTTAGTACCGTTCGATGATTGAATCGCAAGGTCACGCATTCGTTGCATGACAGAGGTTGCCTCATTCATCGCACCTTCAGCGGTTTGTGCAATCGAGATACCATCGTTCGCGTTACGCATTGCGACATCTAGGCCACGAGACTGTGCAGTTAAGCGGTTAGAGATCTGTAGACCTGCCGCATCATCTTTTGCACTGTTAATCTTATGTCCTGAAGATAAGCGCTCCATCGACGTGTTTAATTCATCAGTCGCTTTGTTTAGGTAACGCTGCGCGGTCATCGCGGAGACGTTAGTACTAACTGTTACAGCCATTTTGCTCTCCTGTTGAGTTCGCAAGCTTTTGCGAAGCGGCCAGCTTTACTCTCATTTGGATAAGCACTGACCGTAAAAGTTACTTGCTAAATCTGCCTTAAACGCAGGGTTTAGAATCTCTAAATCTGTTCTGATATTTTCAATACAATTTGTGTGCCAACTTGCGTAAATTATTTAACTACTTTTAAAAGAATCAAATAAACAATAAGTTAGCCTTATCATTAAGCTATTTCCGGTTTGTCAGCCTCATCTTAGCCCAAGGGTATTGAACGCTGCCCTGTTGCCGCCCGACTTGCCTCCCGCATCATTGCCGCTTTGGGTAAAATCGTGCCGCATGACATCTCAGACTCTCAGGTTACGTCGACTTATCGCGCTTAAGGCTTTGCACATAAGGCATCAAAATCAGACAATGTGTATGAGTGTCATACTAGATGTAGTTAAACAACGTTAGATCTTTGGTCTTACCGAATGCTTGTTGCGATGCCTGTAACGCTCGCGAGTTTTCACTGAACTCGATCACGGCTTTAGAGTAATCCAAGTCCTCAAAGTTGCTCTTCGCTTTTGCCAGAGACAAATTAAAGTCTTCATGATTTTGCTCTTGGATATCCAGCGTACTCAATCGAGCACCGGCATCTGTACGCGCTTTATTCAAATGGATAAAAGCAGCGTGGAATTCTTCTGTCATTTGGTGCAATTTAGCAGTCGCCGACGTATCCGAAACCGATTTGTCTGACCATGCCATTGCATCCTTGAAGGTATCGAAAATGCTGAACTCTGCCCGCTTTTCGATCTCAATGCTGTCACCAGGCGTAATTTGGCCTTTTACGTGCACTTTCAGGCCTTTGTATTCAATCCCTTTCTCTGGAGAAAACTCATCGGCATCCACTACTTTGCCGTTACGCTCTAATTGGTAACCAAATTTGCCGTTATTCATATCGACAAATGTCACGCGATACGCCGCATCATCCTTAGCGTCAACGTTAGTAGCTTTGTTTAGCAACAGCTCAGAGCCGTTTTGTAGATCGTAATTCGGCTGATAATCGCCAAATGGGTTTGGTATCTCCATAAACAGCTTGCTGCCAGGATCGTTCATTGGCATCTCAAGCATGCTGGAGACTTTCATTTTGCGCTGATAATCGTCCCCAGCGTATTGAACACTACCGTCTTTATCGCGATAGAATGGTTGGCTTTTTGGCTTAGTACCCGCAAACACGTAGTTACCAGATTCATCTTGCGAGTTCACTAAGTTAAGGAAGTTGTTCGCAATCTCTTCTAACTCACGCTTCTTTGCTTGTCGGTCTTCAGCAGAAAAGGCACCGTTAATCATCTCCATCGTTAAGCGCTTCGACTCGTCGGCAAAATTCTCCGCATTGGCGATATTAACTTCGTGGTTTTCTAGACGATTACGCACCAACACTATAGAGCTAAGATATTGTTGTAGCTGCTCTTGTTGCTGACTAATGTTTTGGATGTAATGCGCAGCGAGGGGGTCGTCACTAGGTTTCAGTAACTTTTTCCCTGAAGCAAGTTGCTCTTGGTTGTGGTGAACCTTATTCTCTTGACGACGCAAATCATTTTGTACGGACTGATAGTTATGGAAACTAGAAATTCGGGTTAGCACTTATCTCTTCTCCTTACCTCAGTTGTAAAATGGTATTGAAGGTATCATTCGCCGCTTGCATCACACGTGATGAAGCCATGTACGCTTGTTGAAACTTCATCATGTTGGCCGCTTCTTCATCGAGGTTAACGCCAGAGATAGAAGCAACGCGCTCTTGTGCCGCCTCATGCTCTAAGCGAGCGACAGAGGCTAATCGGTTTGCTGTAGAAGATTTCAATCCGACTTCGGTATTGAGGTTGTGATAAACATCGATCAAAGTACTGGATTTTCCGTCCATCATCTTATCTGTTTGGATCTTCTGCATTTTTCTCAAGTTGCCATTACCACCTTCCGAAGGCACCAAGTTCGCGGTGAACTTGTCATTCATCAGCGCACCTTCGCTCAGCTCAAATACAGTCGCATCGCCATTTTTATACAGCGGATGACTTTTCGGCACTGAGATTTCAATCATCGGGTTATCTTTGTCTAGCGGGTATGAGTATTTGTCCGATAGCAAATTGCCTTTGTTGTCCGTGATCTTTAACCATGGCTTATCATGTTTCTCGTCGGCTGGTTGTACGGTGACCTCAAACTCTTTAACATCCCCCGCCTCACGAATTTTGAACTTGGCGTTACCTTGAGCAAAAGTGGTTGAAGCTTCATAACTTTGCGCGGCAATGGCTTTTGCATCATTGGTTTCCATCTTGATGATGGCTGCGCCACTTCGTGTTGGGCGCAATAATACGCGCTCACCAGCGGCAAGACCTTCACCGATTTGCACTTTCATACCATCCAGAACAAACGAAGAATCTGATTGATCAATGTTCAACGACATTTGCTCACCTTTCGGTGTTGTCACGCTATACTGGTCGCCATCATAACGTAGCGAATATTCACCACCTTTGATCGCTGAAATATCATCAATGTAAACCGCAACATCAGCTTGAGAGTCAGGCGCAGCAAAAACTCGAGATTTTGCCACCAGCTCAGAGTTCACGTCGGTAAATACGTCTTTACCTATCTTACCGTTAAGATCCAGACCTTGAGATTGCAGCTGATTAATTTTGTAGGAGAAACCCGTCGCTAAACGGCCCATTTCATCTTGCAGTTGTGGAATGTGTTTGTCGCGCATTTCAAGCAAAGCGCCGATTTTGCCATCCATGTCGTCAGACTTGATCGCTTTAATGCCATCCCCTTCCACCATTGCTAAGCGTCTTTGATGAACATCCGGATAGCCATCGATCATTTTGAGCTGGCTTGCTTCCGTGCCAGAAACAAGAGTGTGTCCATTGCCGATATGAACATTAAACCCTTCGGCATTTTTGCGTGGGGTTACGGTAACTTTGGTGTACTCTGACAGCTCAGTAACCAGCTTTTCATGCTGATCCATCAGGTCATTATGTGGACCGGGAGTACGCATCATCAGTCGATGAATATCGCGAATTTCCAACGCAAGTTGGTTAACGCGCTCAATGCCCATATCCAATTTTTTATTGGTGACATCAGATTGCAGTCGCACGGTTTCGTGGAAATCATTTAATGTATCAGAGAAGATTTTCGCCTTTTCCAATACCACTTTTCGTGCCCCTAAATCGTTCGGGGTATCTGCCATGGTTTTTACCGCATCGAACCACTCATTCAGGTTCTCAGGAATTTTCTTCGATGCTACGGAGCTCAACATGCTAGAGAGCATATCAAGATTGTCTTGGGTATCCGTTTTGTTGGCATTGTTGGTCGACGACAGGTTCAGTTCATTCACGGCAAACTGATCCCACGAGCGGCGAACATTTTCCACATGCACACCCATGCCGTAGGTAGAACCACCAAACATGCGCGGATCATTCGTGCCTTGGATAACAGACTGACGGCTATAACCCTCTGTATTAACATTAGAAATGTTATGACCAGTGGTGTTTAATTGTCTCTGAGCAGTAAGCACACTTTGAGTACCTACATTCAGAAGATCTGACGCCATACATGCCCCCGAAAACGAAATATAAATCGGCAAAACCGATCACCTAGACACATTAAAAGCAAAAGATGTGCCAAGTGATAGAAAGGCGTAGATGTTCAGATAAAGTGAAGGCTTGCACTATGGCAAGCCTTCGAGAACGTCATAAATTGTCGCAGAAACATTACATACTTTCGATTTTATCCTTCACCTGCAGGACTTTATCTGCGTAATTCGGATCGGTCGCGTAACCCGCACTGTGGATACCGCGAATAAACGACTCTGAATTCCCGCGTTGCTGCAATGCTGTATCGTAACGTGGGTTGTCATTCAAAAATCGTACAAAGTCATTAAAGCTGTCTTCGTAACTTGAGTAGGAGCGAAACACTGCCGTCTCTTTCACTGGCGTGTTATCGTGGAACTCTAAAGTTTGAGTCGTCACTTTGTCACCCTGCCAGCTTCGATCTGCTTTGATATTAAATAAGTTGTTGCTGCTGCCACGCGCGTTCTTCACGACCTTTTGTCCCCACCCCGTTTCCAAAGCGGCTTGCGCAAGTAGCAAAGATGGCTCGACACCTAGGGCTTTCGCAGCTTTCTCCGCGTATGGCTTCATCGAGTTAACAAAGGATTCTGGTGAATCGAATCGAGTGGGTTCATTGCTTGGTCGAGATAGTTGACCAGATTCAATCAAGCGCTGTTCAATCTCGCGCGCTTTTTTCGGGTCAACACGACGATATTCCGCAGCATTGTTTGCCGCATCACGCATAGCCGTTTCTTTTTTGTCGTTCCCTTGCCCAGCCGTTAATTGCTTAACAATCATATCGGCCAGTCCCATTGAACCAGACGAACTCAATTCACTCGCCATCTGTTCATCCAACATTTGTCGGTAGAACTTCTCGTTTTGGCTGTTCATCATGTTGGACTCAAAGCCCTCATTGGCTTCACGCATGGATTTCAACATCATGGAGGTGAAGATCGATTCGAACTGACGAGCAGCCGCATGCAATGCTTCTTGCTCGCCATCTTTTCCCTCTTTCACTGCTTTTTGACGCAGAGTGTCCAGAGAACTGATGTCATGGATAAAACCAATGTCGTTAGGATTGTTCATTATACCTACCTCCTAACCATTAAATGATGATCAACTGGCCTTCAATGGCACCAGCTTGCTTCAATGCTTGTAAAATTGCCATCAAGTCCGAAGGCGCAGCCCCGACTTGGTTCACGGCACGGACCAAATCATCCAACGTTAAGCCTGGTTCGAACTTAAACATTTTTCCTTGCTCTTCGCTGACTTCGATATCCGAGTCTGGTACGACTACGGTTTGCCCACCAGAAAAGCCGTTAGGTTGGCTAACATTCAGGTTTTCTTTGATCGCAACCGTCATGCCGCCATGCGTTACTGCTGCTGGTTTAAGACGTACATGCTTACCAACTACAATAGTGCCCGTTCGTGAGTTAACGATGATTTTGGCTGCACCATCTGCCGGGTCGAATTCTAGGTTTTCGATTGCCGATAAGAACGCAACACGCTGACTGACGTCACGAGGAGCACGCACGCGCACTGATGTCGCGTCAACAGCGCTCGCCATTTGTGGGCCAAGGAAGTTGTTTACAGCATCCGCCATACGTTGAGCCGTTGTGAAGTCTGACTCAAGCAAGTTGAACGTGATGTAATCACCACGACCAAATGGGTTTGGAATTTCTCGCTCTACTGTCGCACCACTAGAGATAAGACCAACGGTTGGATTGTTACCTACGATTTTAGAACCGTCAGCGCCTTCAGCACTGAAGCCGCTCACCACTAAGTTACCTTGAGCAACCGCGTAAACTTGACCGTCGAGACCTTTGAGGAACGTTTGTAGTAGCGTACCACCACGCAAACTTTTAGCACTTCCGATGGAAGAGACAGTCACGTCCACTTGCTGACCCGGTTTAGAGAAAGGCGGCAACTCTGCCGTAACCATGACTGCGGCAACGTTTTTAATTTTTGGCTTTGTGCCCGGCGGCATCTGAATGCCGAAGTTTTGCAGCATGGCGGCGAAACTTTGCTCTGTAAACGGGTTCGCTTCACCCGTACCAGGTAAGCCTGAAACCAAACCATAACCCACGAGTTGGTTGCTTCGTACACCTGCCACTTGCGCGACGTCTTTGATACGTGCGGCTTGGGCTACGGTAGAAAACAGAGCAACGCTCATCAGTACTAAAAGGAGTTTTTTCATGCTTACTTATCTCTTGCAGTCAAATTGCCGTCAGAACGGCGTGTTATAGCGCTACATTAAAGAATCGTGCCAAGAAGCCTGGCTCTTGCATATCTTGTTGCAAACCAGTCCCTGAGTATTGAATTCTTGCGTTAGAAACACGATTTGATGCAATGGTGTTGTCGAAATTAATATCATCCGGACGAATAGTGCCACTTAAACGTATGTACTCATCACCTGTATTTAGCGTCATCCACTTCTCACCGCGGATCACGAGGTTCCCGTTTGCCAGTACTTCAATCACCTCAACAGTGATGTAACCACTGATGCTGTTGCTCTGCTTTGCAGAAGAGTCACCTGCAAATGAGTTGGAATTGTTTAAGTCATAAGAGAAATTATATTTTCCGCCAATTTGCAGCTCTTCTCCGCCCACTTGAAGCGGGTCCATTTGCGCTTCATTGGTTTTCGATAAATCGGCATTTGCGCTTTTCGTCGCACTGGTTGTCTCATCCAGTGTTACGGTAATAATGTCGCCAATACCACGTGGTTTAGAATCGTCGTAGAGATCGGTAATGTGCTCGGCGCTAAACAACGAACCTGTTGCAGCAGCGTAATGCTCAGGTTTGTTTTTCGGATGAATTGGAGCCCAAGCAGGGTCGCCAGCAACCGGATCGCTTCTACCACGTAAAGTATCTACAATACCGCTGCTCTCTTCTTTCGATTTATCGCCTTCTACTGCGTCGACCACAGTGGTTGCTTGTGTCACTTCATCCGTTTCAATCGGTTCCAACATGGCACAGCCCGACATCGTAGCAATCAAAGCGAGTAGGCAAATACGTTTCATCGTGAGCTCCTCAAATCTTGCTCTTAATCGTTACAATTGCTGGTTAACGAAGCTCATCATTTTATCGACTGACGAGATCACTTTTGAGTTCATTTCGTAAACGCGCTGGGCTTCGATCATGTTGACCAACTCTTCCGTTACATTCACGTTGGACGCTTCCAGCATGGATTGACGAATTTCACCCAAACCGTCCAAACCAGGAACACCCTCTTGTGGATCGCCACTGGCACCCGTTGGTAAGTAAAGGTTCTGACCAATTGGCTCTAGGCCGCCCGGGTTAACAAAATCTGTAATGGTTAGCTGACCAACGACTTGGTTGTCTTGCTGACCTCGGACGCGAACCGACACTTCACCATCCGTACCGACAGTAATAGAAATCGCATCTTCTGGAATCACAATTTCAGGCTCTACAGGGTAGCCAGAACCCGACGTGACTAACGTGCCTTCACCATTTAGCGTGAACTGACCGTTACGGGTATAACCGATGTTGCCGTCCGGCAATGTCACTTGGAAAAAACCGTCGCCTTCCACCATCATGTCCAGTGCGTTGGTCGTTGTCTGTGCATTGCCGTGCGTGTGCACTTTTTGCGTCGCAACCACTTTAGAACCCGCACCTAACATCAAACCACTTGGCAGTTCCGTGTTCTGAGATGACTGGCCGCCAGGTTGGTTGATGTTCTGATAGAACAAATCTTCGAATACTGCACGGCTCTTTTTGTAGCCGACAGTAGAAGCGTTCGCCAAGTTGTTCGAAATCGTGGCAATGTTGGTTTGTTGGGCGTCTAGACCTGTTTTACTTACCCATAGTGCTGGATGCATAGTGAACCTCTAACTCTGTTAACTCATACGAAGCAGTGAATCTGAAGATTTATCCATTTCTTCAGCTGTGCTCATCATCTTGACTTGCATTTCAAACTGACGTTGTAAGTCAATCAATGCGGTCATTTCACCTACGGCATTCACGTTACTGCCTTCTATCGCTCCCGTCTGGAGACTAACAGTCGCGTCTGCTTCGTAAGGTTGGTTTGGAGTTTTATGGCGAAATAAGCCATTGGTGTCTTTAAACAAGCTTTGATCATTAGGCTTAACGAGCTTAATGCGATCAACCGCTTGGAATTCTTCTGCCGGGGCACCTTGAGGAAGTACAGAGATGGTGCCATCCCGACCGATTTCAATTTTGGAGAGAGGGATAGGCAAAGTAATCGGCGCGTCGTTTTCACCCAGCACCAAATGACCACTTGCGTTGGTAAGCATGCCATTTTGATCGACTTTTAGGTTGCCGTTACGGGTCAACCCTTCTTTCCCTGTATGATCGAGTACCGATATCCAACCGCTGCCTTCAATCGTCACATCCAGATCACGCCCTGTTGTAATCACGCTACCTTGAGCAAAGTTATGCCCTGGACGCTCTGTCATGCTGAATACACGTGAAGGATGGCCTTCACCATAAGCCTGCATTGAGCGAGCCTGTGCTAAATCAGCCCGAAATCCGGTCGTGCTTACGTTAGCCAAGTTATTAGCGCGCAATTGTAGTGCCTGCATATTTTGCTTGGCGCCACTCATTGCGAGAAACAGTGCGCGATCCATAAATTACTCCAAAAAATCTCTCTGTACACGGAGTAAAAGCAATAGTTATGCCAAAACAAAAATAGACTTATTAATCAATACTTTGAATTAAAAATCAACAATTAAAAGAGGTCAATAGAGGCAGAAAACTGTAACGAGAGGCAAGGTTTTGATCCATACGGCGGCAACAGCGGCAAATCGTAGATCAAAGCATGCTTAGCCTGAGTGAGGTGTATTCAGGCTAAGCATCAGATGAATGTCATGATGAAAATGAACAAAGCGGCAATTACTAAGAAGCAATCACACGCCATTGCTTACTCAAGCAGAGTATCGAATGACCCAGCTAGTGCTCTAGCGGATCTGTAAGATATTCTGTTGTAGTTGGTTGTGTACTTCTAGCGAACGTGAGTTTGCTTGGAAGTTACGCTGAGCAGAGATCAGGTCCACCAACTCCTGCGTCATATCAATGTTTGACTGTTCCAGCATACCGTTATTGATGGTGCCGAAAGAGCCTTTATTTGATTCACCCCAGATCTTGTCACCAGAGAACTGCGTTGAATCCCATTGAGTGCCGCCTTTCTTATCCAGACCTTGCTCGTTTGGAACACGTACGAGAGCAACACGACCCAATGTAACGTTTTCACCGTTTGAGTAAGTTCCCAATACGCTGCCGTTTTCATCGAAGTCAACTTTGGTTAGGAAGCCCGTCGTTGCACCGTCTTCGTCAAACTTAGTCAGTTCGAACGGAGCCGCAAACTGTGTTGCTGAGCCTAAGCCGAAGTTAAGCGTCTGCGCAGGATCGGCACCATTCATATCGACTGGTGTCGTGTTCGTCGCCGGATCGCCCAGAGCCACAGAAGTGATTGGCTGACCATTGTTCAAGCTCGCCAACGTACCATCGTTGTTGAACTTCATGGTATGCCCCACATGACCTGTTGGCGTTTGCGCATCACCAGCCGCAACATTTAAAGGCTTTTCACCTTCTTTATCTGTCACGGTGTAGTAAGTGTTCCATGTATTTGGCTGAGTCTGATCTTTCAAGTAATACGTCGTTAGCTTGTAAGACTGACCCATCGAGTCATAAATTGTCGAAGAGGTTGAACGGTTGTATGTATCTGGGTCTGAAAAATCAAACTGCGTTGGATCTTTCAAATCGCCGTTCGCTGGCAAGTTCACACCCACTTCAATGTTTGCTGTTTGTTTTGGCTTACCAAATTCAGCAGGAATATTGATGGGTTGTGGCTCGTATGAAGAAACCTCACCAGAGCTTGGATCCACTTGGTAACCTAATAAGAACTCATCGTTCGCGGTCACCATGTAGTTTTCTTTATTTAAATGGAATGCACCATTACGTGTCAGTTCATTCTGTTGTGGAGTCAGACGCTCCTTCGCCACGGCGAAGAAACCTGTCCCCGAAACACGCAGATCCATTGGGTTGTTGGTGTAAATGCTTGAGCCTTCATGGAACTGCTGCGCCACTTGGCTTGCTTGCGCACCACCACCCGGCGTGGTTTTTGCGTTAGTAAATAAAGAGTTAGAGTAAACATCAGCAAACTCAGCACGGGATTCTTTAAAGCCGTACGTGTTGGCGTTAGCAATGTTGTTACTGGTGGTGTTCAAATCCAGTTGGGCGGCGGACAAACCGCTTAAAGATACATATGACATTCCAAAATCTCCTAATCTAGCGAGCTATGACTACGCTTTGCCGACTTCCAATACTTCTGCAAGTCGAACTGGCGATTCAAAACCAGCCAGATTGAGTAATACGTTTCCGTCACCTTTGCCAAGCAATACGCTGTTTACGTTGGCATACGTCGATACTGGGAACTCTTGCGACTCCCCTTCAACTAAGCCAGACGCTTTCACTTTGTATTTGCCAGCTGGCAGTGGATTTCCGCTTTCATCTTTACCGTCCCAAAGCACACGCGTGTCGCCGGCTGGTTTCGCCCCTACCTCAAAGGTACGAACCAGTTGGCCAGCTTCATCCTCTACACGAACAAACAGATTATCGATAGATTGTGAAAGCTTAACCATTGCCGCCATTGGAGCGTCGTCCTGCTTCACACCTGCTGCTCCTGGGACCAATACGTCACGCCCTACCAAAGAGGAAGCTTGTAACGCTTGATTTGATGTCATTGACGAATTCAAACTCTCAAACTGAGTGTTCATCTTGCCAATGCCATCAACGGTCGCAAATGAAGCCATTTGCGCAATCATCTGGTCATTACTTACCGGCTTAAAAGGGTCTTGCTGAGACAGTTGCTTCGTGAGCAATGATAAGAAGTCTTCCTGTTTTAGGTCCTGCTTACCCGTGCTCTCTTCCGCTTTCTTGTTACTCTCTTGTAGACTTTTAAGCTGGTCGATATAGGACAAGCCGCTTTGACCAACGTTGTTAATTCCGGCCATACGCTACCCCCTTATCCTTATTGACCCATCTGCAGCGTACGCAGCAGCATTTGTTTACTAGAATCAGCGACCTGTACATTAGTTTGGTATGCACGAGAAGCTGAAATCATGTTTGCCATTTCTTCCATTACATTGACGTTAGGCTTGTAAATGTAGCCTTCTTCGTTTGCAAGGGGATGGTCTGGGTTGTACTCCGCACTCAGCGGTTTATCACTTTCTACAATACCCATCACTTTCACTGGCACCGTATCACCGCCACGCATGGCGTTACTTAACTCTGCACCAAACACGGCATGACGCGCTTTGTAAGTGTCTTTCGCAGAGCTGCTGACACTGTCGGCGTTCGCCAAGTTGCTTGAGGTAGTATTCAGACGAACGGATTCAGCGCTCATTGCGGAACCTGTCACATTGAAAACGTTAAATAAGCTCATCTAAATTATTCCCCTTTGATTGCTTTGGTTAAGTTCTTGAATTTGCTGCCTAGAAAGTCGAGTGATGCTTGGTGTCTGATTTGGTTTTGCATAAACAAGTTACGCTCTAAATCCAAGTCTACCGTGTTGCCATCTCCCGTATCTGGTTGCGTAGGAAGACGATATAACTTGTCCCCAACCAACGTCGTAGTGGCAGGAATATGCCGACCATCTGTGCGACTAAGACCAATGCTTGCCCCAGATGTTGCCGCTTGCAATTCCTTCGCAAAGTCTAAACCTCTTGCTTTGTAACCAGGCGTGTTTGCTTGTGCGATGTTGGTGGAAATCACCTCTGCATTGCGCTCACGTACGCCCACCGTGTGCTGGTGGATGCCTAGTGCATTGTCAAAAGATATAGCCATGTTTGCCTCTACAATTAAGAACTGACCGTGATTGATAACCAAAAAGCAATTAGCATGCCAAAACCTAAAGCATTACACCAACCTAGTGGTTACCGTGAATTGAAATAGCAATAAGTGAGCCAAAGTAACTGGAATGTCATGTCGTATCACTTTGCTCACTTAATAAAGATACACCGTGTTGAGGGCACAAGGCAAAAACGCGCTTCAACTAATTGAGTGATACATGAAGCGCTCGGCGCAGAAAGGTAACAAACAAAAAAGCCTGACACGAAGTCAGGCTTTTCTATCAATGAAGAGATACCGCTATTTAAGCTTGTAAATGATGCCCGGATTACAGCGCACCATTTCAAATTTATCAGTCAGACCAGTTAGCGACTCTGATGCCCCTAACAGCAAGTAACCACCAGGGTTTAAACTGCTCGCCATTTGGTTAAGCACTTTAGATTTCATTTCTGGAGAAAAGTAAATCAATACGTTACGACAGAAAATGATGTCGAACTTACCCATCAGTGCGTAACTGTCCATCAAGTTTTGTGGACGAAAGTTCACCAAACGCTTGACGTTATCTTTGACTTTCATGCGACCACCGTCCGCATTTTCAAAGAAGGTGCGACGACGTTCTGGTGAAAGCCCGCGACCCAAAGCCAAGTTGTCGTACACCCCTGCACGACACATCTCGAGCATACTTGCCGAAATATCTGTGGCTGTAATGGACACGTTTGGTAACAAGCCCGGCTTGCGCTGTTGCGTTTCCAGGATCGTCATTGCAATAGAATACGGTTCTTGGCCCGATGAACTGGCAGCAGACCAGATCTTAATTGGGCGCTTACTTGCCGCTACTTCTGGCAATAATTTGTCAGCTAAAACCGTGAACGGATAAGTATCTCGAAACCACAAGGTTTCGTTAGTCGTCATCGCATCCACAGCGGCGACTCGTAATTCTCGATTACGCCCTGTAACAACATCACGTAGCAAATCTGATAACGATGCGAGCTTAAACTTCGTCACTAAAGGACTCAGTCGGCTACGCACGAGGTATTGCTTGCTATCACCTAACACGATGCCACATTGCGATTCTAGAAAACGGCTAAAGTCACGATACTCTTGATCACTGATTGTAATAGCAGTCATTAATGTCTCTTTTATTGTGTTAATGCAGATTTAACCGCGTTACCCAACTCATCTGGGTTAAATTTCGCAATGAAGGTGTTGGCACCTACACGCTCAACCATAGCTTGGTTGAATACACCACTTAATGAAGAATGGAGGATAACATAAAGGTCTTTCAAATCGGCATGTCTGCGAATTTCAGCCGTTAAGGTATAGCCGTCCATTTCTGGCATTTCAATATCGGAAATAACCAACGAAATTTGATCGTAGATATTGCCTTCTTGAGCCATTTCAATCAACTTATTGTACGCTTCTTTGCCGTCTTTGACAGATACGACCTCAAAACCGATGGATGTAATCGCACGCTCTACCTGTTTACGCGCGACCGTCGAGTCATCAGCAATCAGTATGCGGCGTACAATAGGCTTTTCTTGCTCTGCTTGTGCGATTTCTTCGCCAATAGCGGAATCCATCGTTTCATCAACTGGCGCAATTTCTGCCAGGATTTTTTCAACGTCAAGGATTTCAACCAGCTCATTGTCAATGTTTGTCACGGCAGTCAAATAGTGCGCTTTACCTGCGCCGTCTGGCGGTGGCAAAATCGCTTCCCAATGCATATTGATAATACGCTCAACCGATGATACCAAAAATGCTTGGATCGTACGGTTAAATTCTGCAATAACAACAAAACATTTATCTAAATCAGTGGTTGGGCGGCCACCAATTGCCAGGCTCAAATCAATAACGGACACGGTATGGCCGCGGATATGAGCGATACCTTTAACCAGAGGGTGTAGATTTGGCATTGAAGTCAGCTTAGGGCACTGTAGTACTTCTTTCACTTTGAATACGTTAATGCCGTAGCGCTGTCGGCCCATCAGTCGAAAGGTCAATAATTCCAATCGGTTCTGACCGACGAGTTGCGTACGCTGATTCACCGAGTCAAGAATCCCCGTCATATGCTCATCTCCATCTCAAACTTTTTGTTTTAAATGATACTCTACCACTGGCAAGCACGATACCAGGGAGACAGTATGGCGTATTTCACTTTCACTTCGACACCATTGACTATGACAATATGTAGAGCGCTAATTACAAAGTACGCTAAGTCTATCGGCATTTTGCTCAGTATGTTTAGCTTTTTTGTTCATTCAGCTTCAGATAATCAGATCGAGCAAATAAAAACAGCAGCAGAACAACATATTCTTGCTACGGTTGATCAGCCTGATGGTGGCGAGCTATCTGTTAATGCGGCAGAGATCGACTCGAGAATAAAAGCAACGGATTGCCCTGTTCCATTAGATACATCTGCCTCTTCCACCAGCAGCACGAGAAGTAACATCAATGTGTTAGTGGAATGCCAACCGGATGACTGGAAAGTCTATGTCCCTGTGAGGATCTCGGTATCAGTACCAATGATCGTCGCGACACGAACATTAGGGAGAGGAGAAATCGTCAGCGCATCGGATGTTACCACTTCCATGATCGAGCTACAGCGCTTTCGTAAAGATGGATTTTCTAGCTACGATCAAGTGGTTGGGGCAAAGCTAAAGCGTAATGTTCGTTTAGGCGATGTCGTAGAGAGAAATGATGTTTGTGTGGTATGCCGAAATGAAAAGGTCATTATCAAAGCGGTGAATTCTGGCATGACGATCACAACGCAAGGCACAGCATTGCAGGATGGTTCAGCTGGCGATCAAGTAAGAGTGAAAAATGATAAGTCACAACGTATAATAGAAGGCATAGTGACTGACATTGCGGAAATCACTGTTAATTTTTAATACCCACTGGTAGCGTGTTTAAACTGATCAATAAAAATGCAAAAAATGACTAAAGTTATTTTTGCGCTGGTCGATAGTCTGGATACCAGTATTACGATACAAGGCAAAGGTTAAACATGGCAGGTATAGATAATATACGTTCAGGGCAAATGATGACGACAACAAGTCGTGCTCCTACACGTAACGATTCCAATGCTACCAGCACGACAGAATCAAAAAAGGCGCCAGCGCAACAAGACGCAGTATCACTCAGCCAGCAAAGTAAAGCCGTCAGTAAACTCCAGAAGGATATGGCAGCTTCTCCGGCATATGACAGCGCCAAAGTTGCAGCAATCAAAGAAGCTATCACAAACGGTTCATACAAAGTCGATCCTGAAAAATTGGCTGACAACATGATTAAGTTTGAAAACGAATTGCAAGGCAAAAGCTAACTGGCTTAGGCCGAAGGTAAGTGTTTTATGGCAGCATTAGTCGATCTCGTTAATTTCCAGCTAGAAAATGCTAAGGCACTTTCCGCTGTTTTACGCCAAGAAACACAAGCAATAACGGCGCGTGTCTCTACCGAGATTGAGAACATTGCCAAACAGAAGATGACGCTCATTGATCAGCTCAGAACAACTGATCAGCGAATCGCCTCTCACCCGCACGTCAATCAACTTACTGAAGATGAGCACCTAAGTCAGGTTGTTGCTCAAATCCAATCGATCGTCCTCGACTGTCAACAAGTTAACCAAGTAAATGGCGAATCGCTTAGTCGCGCACAGCTGAGCTTCAATAAACTCAACAACATGCTTCAGCGAACTCATGGCAAAGTTGGCATGACCTACAATGCGGGCGGAAAAACCCACACTATCTCGACGCTTGGCACCAATATAAAAGCTTAAACGTCACTCCTACCCTCAATTCCCGCGCTCACGTAGATATAAAAAAGCGACTCATTGTTACCAATAAGCCGCTCAAAAAGATTATCTGTCTAGTGAAATGGTTTAAAACAAGGTTTGCTGACGCTTCTCAGGCACCTGCTGAACTTCTCCATAATCACGTAGCTTATCCATCTTACGGATATCCAGACGCAGCTCAGTCACATAACTGTCTTCAACAAGATAACTACGCACAACTTCTGCACCACGAATTACACCATCGACGGCACCAGTGGTGCTTTCAATACCCAAACGCTGGTCTTGCAGCTCTGCACGTCCACTAACACGCATGCCATAAACTTGCTCTGCTAGCTCACGATAAGCATCAATTTTTGATGCGCGCATTGCTCGTACACGCTTTTCTTCTACTGTGCGGCCTGTTTGCTCACTGACGCTAGCGTAGCCCACCGCAACTAAGATTTCATCTTGACGCATCTGTTGTAATGGCTGACACCCAACCAATATCAGTGTGGCAACAATAAATAATAACTTCTTCATGCTTCTATCCTATGGACGGAGAATCACAGTGTACGGCTGACGAATGGTAGGGTCAGAACGAATCAACACACCATCTTGTGTGCGGATGCTATTTAACGTATCTAAGTCACGCCCAATACGGTCAGCCGGAAGGAAACCTTGCGCTGTCGCTACAACTACACGGCTTTGCATGCCAACCACGCGTGCATTGACAAGCACTCCGCCCTCTTGGCGCAACATTGTTCCGGTCAGTACATACTGAATTTGCTGCTCTTGAGCTAAATCTTGCCAATCACGACTTAAAGCAAAATCGCCCTGCTGCGTCACTTGAATAGAGCCCGTAGTTTTGAAATCAACCACTTTAAACCCTCGGCGCTGAAACTGATGGATAAAACCTTCAGAGACCGAGTTACCTAACCAGTTTGTTGCATCCATATTTTGTAGATCAACAAACGAGGTAATCGCAATCGGTGTCCGCGCTGATACTGCCACATTAGAAACCATCAGGTCTTCTGTCATGCTCTCAATGAAAAAGTCCATCGTATGACGCGGACTATCCATCAGCATGAACTGGCTTCCCGAGTACGGTTCTTTACCATTGTAAATCGGTGAGTACGCGCACGATGTCAGAAGCGTCATCATCGATGCGGCGACAAGCCACTTTTTCATGGTTTGATTCTCCAGATAATCTTAGGTGATACCGTTCTTTATTAATTCCTTTCCAAGAAAGTGAATATTGGAACAGTCTTTGCTTTTCTTTGTTTGCCTAACGAAGAAAAACCCACCAAACTTCACTGAATTTGTTAAAGCAATATTTATACCCGAACGGTTGTAACCAATGAAAAAAATATTAAACAGTCTGTTTTCAATCACTTTAGTGATGCTTGTGCCTTTTAAGGTAATGGCATCTTGGTATGAAGTCACAGGCGTTGCCACCATCGTTTCTTCAGAAGAGACGGCAAGGCTCCATGCGTTGGAAGACGCGCTGTTCAAAGCCGTCAATTTTTCGGGCGCAGATATTGGCAGTATTAGCAACTTGATGCCGCTATTAGAAGAAAGCCGCAACGAATACCAGTTTACCAATCATGAAGTCCGTTACATTTTGGTCGAGTCTGAACGCAAACGTCGCGGTAAAGTCGAGGTAAAAATCCGCGTTGATATTTATCCATCGGCAACGGGTTGCCACACCGATCAATACAAAAAGACAATGCTGGTCGGCAATATTGAGGTCGCATCACCACAACAAGCAGTGATGGGACAAATTTATCAAGTTGGTGACGATTTTAGCCACGTAGTGAACCGTCAACTTGATCAAACCTCACGCAGCTTTGTGTCTGTTGGTACAACGGACTACTCAATAAGCAGCAACTATCCTGCTCGCACTCAAATGATCGCACAAGACAATGGCGCACAATACATCATTGGAGGGGTCATAACCGATCTCACTGCAACGGTCGAATCTCAACTATTGCAAGATGACATCATCAATCGTCAGTTTGCGTTAGAAATGAAAGTATTTGATGGTAAAACTGGCCATAAAATCCTCAACAAAGCCTACCGTGAGGTCGCGCGTTGGCCATTTGCTAAGACGAGTCAAGTGGACACTCGTAGTGCACGTTTTTGGGCATCGACCTATGGCGAGATGATGCTTCGCGTTAGTCGCAATATTATGTTGGATCTGGAGTCGGAGCTGTCTTGCAAAATTACATTGCCAGAGGTTGTGGCAGTCTTCGGTAATACCGTAACGATGGATCTCGGCCGTATGCACGGCGTAAAAGAGGGAGACAAATTGCAGCTTTGGCACACCGCGTCGTTTATCGACCAAAATGGATTGCCAAGAAACAAAGTCTCGCAAAGCGAAATTACATTAACGGTATCACGCATATACGAACACGAAGCGGAACTGACGATTGATCAGCCAAATTTAGCATCTAGCGTTCAAATTGGCGACGTAATGAACAAGATCCTATAAAAGCAAACATTAAGTCTTGAGATATGCTCACTTTTGAATATCATAGGCAGCGCATCTTATTTGATTATACCAATGACCGTAGCGAATCGTTCAACGTGATGCTGATACAGATCTGGTAGATTGCTAGATTTGAACTCAGTAAAACAGTGCAATGAACTGCAACTATTGGTATTACGCCCCCATGGCACAGCTGGATAGCGCAGTCCCCTCCTAAGGGACAGGTCGTAGGTTCGAATCCTACTGGGGGCGCCATATCATAGCCTTAGCTCCCACTTGAGCTAAGGCTTTTTTGTATCTTCAATTTCAAGCCTCGCACTGCTCCCCCTAGTACACCGTGTTAGATAATCTTCCCAGTAATCAATATGATCGGATCGGGTGTTTCGGTTACGGGATAAACCCTTCTACTGATCTGACTTCTTCCCCTTGAAATCATTTCAACAAGCCCTATTTACAGTTTTGTATTTTATTACTTTAATTATCTATGAGTTTTGCTTACCCTTTTAGCTATTAATAAAATTATTAGTTAGCACTATGTCTAAGAGCAATTTAATAACTAACACTGGACACCGCTTTATTTCTAAAGGCAAGACAGCCTTTAAGATACATATCCATACCCCCGAGGATACGGTACTACACCGCTCGGTAGGATTTGTTCGTATTGGAGAAAAGAAAGGCTTACAAAAAGCCATTAAGCTGAGAAACGAGTTAGGCCGGCAAATGTGGGGCAAATTCTGGCGACGTCTTTTGAAAGACCCTTACTTAATGACCAGGCTTCCACATAGCGTTGAGCCTAAAATCGTTCACAAGCCTAACCCTACTCTTGAAAACCCTGACAACCGAGATACGTGTTACATCGCCAAGTGGCGAGAGTTCAATGATGACGGTGAGTATAAATATAAAACGGTGGTTCGCTCTATTAGTAAGTACGGCAAACTTGCCGCCTACATGCAAACCAAAAAAGCGTTGTTAGAAGCACATAAAGATAACTTGGAGATCCTGACATTTATGGGGCGTTTAAACAGCATTGATCTTAAGTAATACCTAGCCACTTTGAACATTTCAGTCAGTTTTTAAAGAGAAATAAAAAGCCCCAAAGAGCGAACTCTTTGGGGCTTTCAGCTTCAGTCTTCTATACTACGGTCGAATAGGAGCTTATTGCTGAACTTGGTATTCAAATTCTGGAACAACGATTTCTACGCGACGGTTTTGTTGACGACCTTCACGAGTGTCGTTTGAAGCGATTGGGTTATTTTCACCTTCGCCACGAGCTTGGATACGTGATGAATCAATACCTTTTTCAACGAGCGCGTTAGCAACAGACTCAGCACGTTTTTCAGAAACCTTTAGGTTGTAAGCTGCTGGACCAGACGTATCTGTGTAACCTACAACTTCAACGTTCGCTTGTGGGTGCTCGTTTAGGAAAGCAACTAGGTTATCAAGTTTTGCAGCGCTCTCTGGTTTTAGAGTTGTGCTGTTTAGATCGAAGCTACCTGTGCCAATTGTTTGAGTTTCGAATGTTTTCGTAACTACAACTGGCTCTTCTACCACTTCTTCTACAACCACTTCTTCAACAACAACTGGCTCTTCTACGATTACTGGCTCATCGTTGCCGCCGAATTTGAAAGAAACACCTAGTGTTGCAGTGTTACCTGTCGCACGAGTTACATCGTTGCTGATGTCAGTCAGTGTTTGGTATTCCGCACGAGCTGTTACGTTTTGGCTTAGGTTGAATTCAAGACCAGCCGCGCCTAGGTAAGAGTAATCATCTTTGCCATCAAACATTACGTAAGCGCCACCCACTTTACCGTAAAGTGCGATGTCTTCAGTGATTGGTAGGCTAAATTTAGGAGCAAGAGTGATTGCTTCTACGTGGCCACCGAAAGAAGTTTGGTTAAAATCACCGATGTTGTCGAAACCCGCTTCTACTGCGAAGTATTTATTCATTTCGTAACCAACAAAAGCGCCAAGAGTAGAATCGTCTTTGTCACAAGCCTGGCCCGCTACACACGCGTCTTCCATCCATGACTTACCCATCTTACCACCAACGTATACTTCTGCTTGTGCTGCTGAAGCCATAAGTAGAGACGCTGAAATTACCGCTGCTAATTTTTTCATTATTGATTCCTCTAAAGAAGTTCTTTTGTTAGATGCCGAAATGCGCCGTCTGACTGACATTGTATTTCAATTCTTTTTATTCATTCCTTGAGTGAGATACTTAGTCAGCTTCTTTTTATGCACATGCATTTTTTTTATGGAAGCAACTTACGTACATTTCCTGCTCAGTGATACATATCGCCATCTCGGTATCGCTGACGGGATGAACTATAACGCTAAGAAATCGCGAGAAAAATCCCAATTCTGTCAATTTATTGTCATCAAAAATCTCGACAACATGTGATCTTAAGCAAAAAAATCCCCACGCAATCACGACGCAAACGTTTGCTTTGTTTTTTGGAACAACATAGCTAAAGCAAAGATTTTTCTTAAAAATGAGACAAACAAAATGGAACTTTAAGGAACATGGATAAAAATCAATCAGATATTTGATATATAATCGCTCGTTTTTTATTCATGCCAACGATATTTGGATTAAAAAATCTTATCCATATTGAGGTAAATTACAGGTGAAACCATCTCTTCATTCACCAATATGAGAGAAAGTTTCTCGTTATCTAAATTGAAGATACAAAAAAGCCGCGGTTGCTCACCGCGGCTTTGTGACTATTTATTCAAAAGAACGTTCAGTTCAAAGCAATTATGCGTTTGCTTCACGCTCAGCAATGAACTCAAGCGCCATCTTAATGCGAGCAATACAACGCTCTTTTCCAACCAGCTCCATTACTGCATCGACAGAAGGAGACTGACCGCCGCCTGTTACAGCAACACGTAATGGCATACCGATTTTGCCCATGCCGATTTCCAACTCTTCACATACTGCTGCGATAACGCCATCTTTGATGTTCGCTGTCGTCCACTCAGTTAGTGCTTCCACTTTCGCTAATGCAAGTTCTAGAGGCTCTTTAGCCACGCCACGTAGATGTTTCTTCGCTGCGCCCGCTTCAAACTCAGAGAAATCTTCATAGAAGTAACGGATTTGCTCAGCTAGCTCAACTAGCGTGTTGCAACGCTCACCCACTAGCTTGATCACGTCAGTGATAGCAGGACCATTCGTTACGTCTAGTTTTTGTTGATCTAGATGCCATTGTAGATGCTCAGCAACGTACGCAGGATCTGAGTTCTTGATGTAGTGGTTGTTCAACCATTGCAGTTTGTCAGTGTTAAAAGCAGACGCTGACTTAGATACTGCGTTTAGGCTAAATAGATTGATCATCTCTTCTTGAGAGAAGATTTCTTGGTCACCATGAGACCAACCAAGGCGCACTAGGTAGTTGTTTAGTGCCGCAGGCAGGTAACCCATATCGCGGTATTGCATGACTGATACAGCGCCGTGACGTTTAGACAGTTTCGCGCCGTCATCACCCAGGATCATTGCACAGTGTGCAAATGTTGGTACTGGCGCACCTAGTGCTTCGTAGATGTTGATTTGACGAGGCGTGTTGTTGATGTGGTCTTCGCCACGAACAACGTGAGTGATACCCATGTCCCAGTCATCCACTACTACACAGAAGTTGTAAGTAGGTGAACCGTCAGTACGACGAATGATTAGGTCATCCATTTGATCGTTGCGGATTTCAATGCGACCACGGATTTGATCATCAAATACTACGCTGCCTTCTTTCGGGTTACGGAAACGGATAACACATGGATCGCCATCTTTTGCCGCTTCGTTTGCTGCTTTGATTTTTGGATGGTTAGCATCGTAGCGAGGCATTTCTTTATTTGCTTCTTGCTCTGCACGGATTTCATCTAGCAGCTCTTTAGACGCGTAACATTTGTAAGCTTTGTCTTCAGCAAGAAGCTTATCAACCATTTCGTTGTAACGGTCAAAACGTTGAGTTTGGTAGTAAGGACCTTCATCCCACTCCAAGCCTAGCCATTCCATGCCTTCAAGAATTGCATCAACCGCTTCCTGAGAGTTACGCTCAAGGTCTGTATCTTCGATACGTAGAACGAATTCACCACCTTGGTTTTTAGCGTATAGCCAAGAGTAAAGTGCAGTACGCGCACCACCAACGTGTAGATAGCCAGTTGGGCTAGGAGCAAAACGAGTTTTAACCGTCATTTGAGTTCCTTAGGGGTAATGAGCAACGAGAGATCTCTCGTTGTAATGTCAAGGATAAAAGTGGCGACATTTTACCACCGTAAGTCAATTCTACAATCGGTTTGACAACAGAAATAAAAACGGGGCAGAACCAAAAAGGCACAGCCCTGCTATTTACTGTTAAAGCACGAGACGAAATTACTTCAGGTTACGCATTGCCCATTGCATAAATTCTTGCTGCTCTTCACGGCTCAATTCATTAAACGATGCTTTGATTGTTTTGGTTTCCGCTGGAGAAGACGCAATGCTTGCCTTAGTCGATTCTTTATTCATTGCGTTATTATAGTCGGCAACTTCTCGTTCGTAATCACGAAAACCTTGCAAACCACCTTTACGAAGTTGAACCATAGAGAATGCCACTTCTTTTCCGTTTTTGTCTTTCAATACCACTTTAGGATCGAGTTCGAAGGCTCTCGCCTCTTCAATAGTACGGAATGTTTGATAAGTCAGAGAAAGCTCGGTGTCTTTTTCTGCATCAAACTCTAATACCAGCGGCTGCGAATCGAATTTACGGCGCTTTCCATCTTCAAATACGATTTGTCCAACCGTTACCGCCAATTGGTTTTCCCCATCCTTTAACTCGATGCTGTTGTTCTTGGATATCCACTCAGGGTAGACGAACTCGCCGTTGAGAACGCGAGGAACTAATTCAGATTGCAGAGTGAGTTGAGCAGCAAAAGCTGGCGCCGAAAGCATTGCGCAAAGTCCGAGAAGTGTCGTTGTTTTTTTCATCATGGTTTCTCACTTTATACCAATTTAGATAAGCCTCTAAAATTTACAGGCCAGTCATTTCAAAGGCTTATTTGAATAAGTATCAAGATAAAAAGGGCGTTTCCGCCCTTTTAGCTGCTTCTTTAGTTAGAAGTAGTATTCAACACCTACAGAGAACTCGTCGTAGTCAGCAGACTTCCAACGTGCTTCTGTTGGTTTATCTAATTGAGACGCACCGTCGCCAAAGTCTAGAGTACGAGCACGTACGTACAGCACTGCCGATGGGTCTACGAAATACATAACTTGTGCTGATAACACATCATCCGCTGTATCGTTAATTTTCTTACCATCACGCTCTAGATCAAAGTTAGCGGCGTAAGCCAGTTTGTATTGCCAATCACCCGTGGTGTACATGATAGCGGCAGACATTGCATCTTGCTTTTCACTCACACCATTGCTTGCGTCCGCCTCCATGTATTTGTATTGCGCGAAGAAAGAGATTCCGTTATCAAACCAGCCTTGTGCCCCTACCAAGTACGTGTTGTTTTCCCACGTTTGGCTTTCCATCTTGATATTACGGTTACCTTCATATGCCGCATCTAACTGGATAGGACCAATTTTGTAGTGTGCAGCGATACCACCCCAGTAGTCATCCCCTTCACCTAGACCTGCTTTATCACCTGCACCAGCTGCGATATCTAGGGAGAATTTGTCAGCAAACATTGGAGAGTCCCAGCGGATAGTGTTTGATTGACGGTCTTGGTACTTGGCGCCACCAATAGCACCACCCCAGTCGTATACATCGCCCAGGCCAGGGTTAGATGCTGGCCAGTCAACCAATTCGTACATAGGTGTCAAAACGCGACCCAGGCGAATTTGCCCCCAAGATGCACTTTCAAAACCGACGAATGTGTCACGTTCACCAAGACCTGCGCCCTCGCCACCAAAGCTAGGGTCTACATAACCGCCTTCGATTTGCCAAATAAAAGTAGGGTCGAAGTTAGCAAATTGTTTCTTACCACGGAAACCGATACGAGATTCGTTGTTTAGCTGCATGCCACCCAAGTCATCGTCCGTTGCTTTGCTGCCAGAATCGTAATCGCGGTACGCGGCCTGCATCGCGATGATCCCGTAAACTTCATAAGAAAATGAATCTTTGGTTAGAAACTCTTTTGCTGCGTCACTGTTTGCACCATCAGCAAATGCAACACCACTGAACATCATGCCGGTAATTGCCGTGGCAAGTAGGCTTTTCTTTAGGTAAGACATTATAAACCCCTATATTTTTAGTTTTTTCCATTTTCAAATTCACTAACTAGGACATGGCAGGAACTTGAAACAGTGTTTGGACGGGGCAAATATGACAAACTTTTTTCGCACTAAAAAACTTTCCCTACAGCAATCTGAGCGACTTCAAAATGAGAAGATCAAAAATAAAATAAATCAATAAAAACAATTAGTTAACATCAAATATAAAAATAAAAACGTTAAAAGTACGTTTTGACACTGAACTGACATTGAGAGCATCTAAAAAACGTGAGCGACTTCATTCATCTTTTAGGTGTTTTAACGGAACTTTATATTCAAAGAGAAAAAACCTTGAGATCACTCGCAAGTAAAATGACCGTGCACTTGTGGGATTCGAGAGATTTTGACGAAATTGTTGTGAGTAGCAAATGGGTATTGACCTTACCCTTGCAGGAAGGTTTAAGCTCATAGCATCACTACTATTGAGGTGCAGATTATGTATCAGTTAGTTATACCTTTATCAGGGCTCAACTGCATGGGCTGTGCGAGAAAAGTTGAGAATGCTTTACATGCGAATCACGATGTGGAGATCCTCAATTTGTCCCCGACGCAAGTAGAGGTCAAAACCGAGTCTTCTCTTAAAGAGCTCGTCTCGTCGATTGAATCTCTTGGTTACCAAGCAGGAAATCACTACGAACTAAACCTTTCAGGCTTAAGCTGTGGCGGTTGCGTCAAAAAACTTTCATCTTTATTAGAATCTAATCAAGACGTTATTTCTTTTGAGGCTTCAACAACGCACTTAGAGATTCGTACCCTCCTCTCCGAGCAACAAGTGATCGACTTAATAGCAACACTCGGCTATACCGCCAACCTTGATTCTGTTGAAGTAGAGAACGAAAGCTCACCAGAGACCGAGCCGGTAGAAAAGCAAAGCAATATTAAAGATACGCAGGTGCCACCAGCGAGTATTCAATTGCAAATGCTGATTCAAGGCATGACGTGTGCGAGTTGCGTATCTTCAGTAGAGAAAGCACTTACTAACGTAGAAGGCGTTGAGAAAGCACAGGTCAACCTTGCAGAACAAAGCGCACTAGTATTCGCAAGCCAAGACTCTGATGACCTCCTTAACGCAATTGTTGAATCGGTAAAACAAGCCGGTTACCAAGCAGAGATCCTACAAGACGCCGCAACCCAGCAAGAAAAGCAAGCACAGCAACAACGTCAGCAACAAAAACGCTTTAAACTGGATGCTATTGCTGGCCTTGTCGTCGGTGCCCCTTTAATGATTTGGGGCGTAGCTGGCGGCAATATGATGATTCGCAACACCAACGACCAATTAGCTTGGGGCGCGATCGGTATCGTATGTTTACTCCTTCTTGCCACAGCAGGGAAACACTTCTTCAGTAACGCTTGGTTAGCAGCTACTCACAAGCGCGCCACCATGGACACGTTAGTCGCGCTCGGTACTGGCGCAGCGTGGTTCTATTCGATGCTTGTGGTGATTTTCCCAGACTGGTTCCCTCTTGCTTCACGCCACGTGTACTTTGAAGCGAGTGCAATGATCATCGGCTTAATTTCTCTTGGGCACTATATAGAAGCAAAAGCCAAAGCAAACACAACACGTTCCTTACAAGCGTTGATTAACCTGCAACCTCAGCAAGCTACGGTAATTACGGAACAAGGCGACCAACAAATCGCGGTTGAGCAAATCACGTTAGGCATGAAACTGCGTATCAAACCAGGCGAGAAAGTGCCTGTTGATGGTGTTGTGATTCAAGGTGAATCATACATTGATGAGTCGATGCTCACTGGTGAACCAGTACCAGTATTAAAAGCGCAAGAGGCTCAAGTGTCTGCCGGGACATTAAACACCGATGGTGGATTAGTCATTGAGGCAACGGGCATTGGCGCAAATACCATGCTGGCTCGTATCATCCGCATGGTGCGCACAGCGCAAAGCAGTAAGCCAGCCATCGCGAAACTGGCAGACCAGATTTCATCGGTGTTTGTCCCTGTCGTTGTTGGTATAGCAATACTGGCCGCGCTCGTTTGGTTTGCCGTTGGCCCAGAGCCAAAAGCGAGTTATATGCTGGTGGTCACCACAACCGTCCTGATCATCGCCTGCCCTTGCGCCCTAGGCTTAGCAACCCCACTTTCTGTCACGGTGGGAGTGGGTAAAGCCGCAGAGCTCGGCATTCTGATCAAAGACGCCGACGCCCTGCAATTGGCAAGCAAAGTCGACACGGTTGTGTTCGACAAAACTGGCACACTTACCCAAGGTAAACCTAGCGTTCAGCAAGTGTTTACTCACGCCACCAGCCAAGAAGATCTATTGGCTTTAGCGTATGCGGCAGAGCGTCAGTCTGAGCACCCACTGGCAAAAGCGGTATGTGATTACGCCAAACGACACGACGCAAAAGACGTCTCATTAGACAAGTTTGAGAACGTTCGCGGACGCGGCATTTTGGCGACGTATCAAGATAAACCGCTGCTCATTGGTTCGCTTCAATTTATGCAAGCAGAGAACGTCGAGACCAGCGCACTAAAACCTGCCATCGATGAATGCGCAAAAAATGCGTGGACTCCGGTAGCTGTGGCATTGAACGGCGAACTGATCGGTCTGATCGCCATTGCCGACCCGATCAAATCAGATGCGAAGCAAGCGCTCTCTGCATTAAAATCGCAAGGCATCAAAACGGTAATGCTGACGGGCGATAACCAACACGTTGCCAATGCTATCGGCCAAGAACTTGGTATTGATGAAGTGATTGCCCAAGTAATGCCAGATGAGAAAGCTCAGCACATTGAGCAACTTCAATCTCAAGGACATGTCGTGGCAATGGTGGGGGATGGCATTAACGACGCCCCTGCTCTCGCGTTATCCAACCTAGGTATTGCCATGGGTAGCGGCAGTGATGTCGCCATTGAAAGTTCGCAAATGACCATCCTGAACACGTCACCAATGGCGGTAGTACATGCGATTGAACTCTCTCGCGCTACACTTAAAAACATGAAGCAAAACCTATTTGGTGCCTTTGTTTACAACTCGTTGGGTATTCCAGTTGCCGCTGGCGTGCTTTACCCAGCGTTTGGATTTTTGCTCAGTCCTGTTGTCGCAGGAGCGGCAATGGCACTGTCTTCAATTACTGTCGTTAGTAATGCAAATCGACTACGACTGTTTTCAGTAAAATAACCACTTCTTTTTGAGGGTATTATGAAGTTGAAACTATTGACCTTTGCAATGCTTGCGACCGTGTCCGCCAACGTATTGGCAGCCGATGTCATTAACCATAAATCGCCATACTGTGGCTGTTGTGGAGAATGGACAAAACACATGGAAGAGAACGGCTTTACGGTCGAAGAAAAATTGCACGATGACATGAACGCCATCAAACGCGATCTAGGCATCAAGAATGAACAGCTTTACTCTTGCCACACGGCAGAGATCAACGGCTATCTGTTTGAAGGTCACATTCCAGCCGAAGACATTAAAGCGTTTTTGAAAAATCCACTACGTAACGCAAAAGGCCTATCAGTACCGGGCATGCCAATGGGCTCCCCTGGTATGGAATATGGCGACAAAAAAGACAGCTACACCGTTTACGCCTTTAACGAAAAAGGACAAGTGTTCGAATATAGCCACCACGAAGGCAACGGCAAATAAAAACAAAGCCCAGCGAGACAAACCGCTGGGCTTTTTCTTAATGGATAGTTAAGACAAATATAAAATTAGAAGCCGTAAGAGGCACCAAATACAAAAGCGTTATTCACTAGGCTGTCACCACTCGCGTTTTCTGCACCGTGTGCTTGACTACGGAACTCAAAGTAAGGTTGAACACCTTTACGAGTCCACGTTGCACGAAGCTCGTGGTCCATGGTTTCCGCTTCAATCATGTAGACGTTGTTGTAGCTTAGCGTCACATCCTCATTCATCACGTAACCGATGCGGTTGTCCATGCGGTAATCTGTATCCGCATCTGCGTCTGTCGCATCAATGTGCGCACGAGTACGGTTACTTAAGGAGATGCCGTTATCGAAGTTGTAACCGATCTTAACCAATGGACGGTACTGTACGTTCTCGCCAGCAGAGAATAGGTGTTGGTAACCCGCGGCAACCCATAAATGATCGGTAATATTAAATGACTGCTCACCACCCACAGTTATTGCTGGTGTTGTGTTACCTGCGCCACCGTTTTCTGTTTCCAGTTTACCCAACTGAATACCATCAAATTCGGTATAAACCGTAAAGCCGCCGAATTGGTTATCAAAAGTATGACCAGCTTCCAGTGTAGACGTAACGTCCGAACCATGAATTCGACCATCATCGTGGAATTGAACATTACCTGTTACGTAAGAAGAACCAGCAAAAGCATTAGAAGCGAAAGCGAGAGAAAGAGCACTCAGTGCAAAAATATTTTTCATAATTACTGCCTTTATTTATTCACGTTATGCGATAGTTTTAGAGGGCATCTCTTCCCTTTTATCGCAAACTTTGGAATGTGCCTCCTTGGCGTTCGCAATATTGTTTTAATTAATTCGCGATGGAAAATAAAACATTTTAAAAAGTGATCTTGTTCAAACCGAAGCTCAACAACCCTGATAAAAACATGGAAAATACAGGCACTTATCGTATTTTTATAAAATTATTCAAAAAATAGAAGTGTGATCGTAAACAGATAATTTATTGATATTTAGCAGATTAAGTCGATCAAGTTCACAATAACCTTGACCATTACAACCAAAAACTTATTTATCAATGAAAAATAATTAGACATCGATCACGCTTAATTTCCTCAAAAAATAAAGAAAGCCCCAACATGATGTTGAGGCTTTGCCAAAAAATTAACTTACAAGAATCGAGTTATTTCACGCTGGTCACTCGACTTGCTTTCTCACCGCTTGCTGACACAGAACGGATAAACACTTCACCTTTCACATTTGGACGAGCATTATCTACGTAAGTTAGCCAGTTCTTGCCGTCTAGAGAGTATTGAAGCTTCACACCCGGGAACTGAACGTTCATTGCCAGTTTACCCTCTTCAACTTTCGCGCCTGGTACAGGTAGGCGGTAGTCGATACCCGCTTTTTCTAGCTTAGCCAGTTCGCGTTGGCCAAGTACGTTCGCAAAGCGATTGTAGTCTTGGTTTAGCGCAGCTTTGTTTACTAGGTTAGAGTTTTGCGAGTATTCAACACCCACTTTGTAGTCGTTTTCCCAATCAGCACGGTGCCATGCACGTTCAGCGGCTGCCAGTACGCGAGGGAATACCATGTACTCGTATTGCTCGTCGTTACGTACTGTCTCAGACCACAGCTGTGCTGATAGACCATAGAAAGGTTTCGCTTTGATTTCACCTTTACCAGTGAAGCCGTTACCATCGCGGTCTACAGAGGTTTCTGCGTTCTGAGGCATGTTCTCTGGTGCAAAACCAAACATCTTACGAGTATCTGTTGCACGCGTCGCCCAGTAGTAACCACGTTCTTTCGGGTCAACTTCGTACGGCATGTCCATGTATACGTAGTCTGGGTTAGAAACGATAACGTCGTAACCTTTCTTAGACCATTCGTACACTGATGATGTGCCACCCCAGTAAAGAACGTCCCAGAAATTAACACGTGTGTTTTCTGTTGCGAACGCTTTCTCACCTTCACTGTACTTAAGGCCATCTTGCCAAGCTTGGAAGTTTGGAATGCCTTTCTCTGCCACCATCTTCGACACTTCTTCTGCAAAGTGGCTTGGTAGATGAGCAAAATCGCTTACCGTACCGTCTGCAATTAGCGTCTGACATTGTGGTGACTGTGCGAATGGCTTGTCTTGCTTAGACAAATCAATGTTACCCTTCCAGCTTACTTTGTCTTCTGCGTTGATGTCTTGCAGACCAGCGCCTAGCTTGATGTTCTTCGCTTCGTCACCACCAAAGTGCCATGTTGTTAGCGGCGTGCCCGCTTCTTGGTGCATTGCTGCTACTTCTGAAATCACTTTATCAACAAAGCGAGTTGAAGATTCCATACATGGGTTGATGAAGCTTTGCTTATTGTAGAACTGAACCGTCGTTACGTTCGATGTATCTTGAGGATCCATCAGGCGGTACTCGTTCGCTTCTGCTTCTTTACCTTCTTCCATTAGACGGTCGTAACGTGCTTCCATTGATACCACTGCTGCACGAGCGTGTGCTGGCATATCGATTTCAGGAATCACTTCGATGTTACGCGCTTTCGCGTACTTCAAGATGTCCACGTAGTCTGCTTTGCTGAAGAAGCCAGAACCAAAGTTGTCTGTCGTTGCACCTGAGCCAAGCTGAGGCAGTAAACAGCTTTTCTCTTCCAAATCGAAACAACGGTTAGCACCCACTTCAGTCAGCTCAGGCAGACCCGGGATTTCTAAACGCCAGCCTTCATCATCCGTTAGGTGAAGGTGTAGTTTGTTCATCTTGTACGCGGCCATTTGGTCAAGCGTTGCAAGAATCGCGTCTTTAGAGTGGAAGTTACGAGCCACGTCCACCATCACACCACGGTAATCAAAACGCGGCGCATCTTTAATAGACAGTTGTGGTAGAGAATCAGCATTTTGGCTATCTACCAGGCCAAAGATAGATTGTACTGCGTAGAAAGCACCTGCTTGGTCAAACGCTTTAATCGCAATACCGTCGCCTTTGATGCTCATTTCGTAAGCACCAGATTTTGCCAATTCACCGGTGAAGTCTGCAGGAACAACAGTGATGCTTACAGGAAGATCACCACGAACATCCACACCTACCACTTCTGCACGACCTTGAATTGCTGCGTATTGAGCCGCATCGAATGCGTCTTTAGGCAGCGCAATACCCGCCGCGATATCTACCGTACCTTTACCTGCTTCAACAGACATTGGCGTTGGTAGTAACGTGGTTGATACGTCTTGTTTTGCTAGATCTTCGTTCTTCTCGAAACGAGACACAGCGCTCGCAAATACGTTGTTGTCATCTGGCGTACGTTTTAGGTTGTTACCCTCAAGGCCAGTCACGAAAGATGCAACGTCTTCTGTGTTAAGAGAAGCGATCATCTTAGGCTCTGCATTTGGTGCAGCAACGAAAGCGCCTGGCATGAAGTCAGTTTCAAATAACTGCCAGTATTCAGCAACAAGAGGAAGCACAACCTCTTCACCCGCAGCAAAACCATCAAACTTATCTGTTGGTTCTAGTTTGTGTAGATCACCCGTTACGCGAGAGATTTTAAACTGTTCGTTTTCAACATCCAGAATCAGACGAATGCTATGGAAGTAAATAGCCCAATCTTTTGAGTCAACCGCTTCACCTTGGTTAACCAGCGTCATGTTTACCTTGTTACAAGACGCCCACTCAGCCCCTAAGTCCTGACAAGCAAGACCTTCGTTTGCACCGTGGTTAGTCAACACTTGGTATTGAATATCAAGATTATTAGCCAACGAATTTACAACTTGTTGTTCAGAGCTTTGCAGCGCAGAGCAACCTGCTAATGTAGTGATAACAGAAACAGCAATCAGACTAGGTTTAAACATCTTACTTCCCCAAAAAAGTCAGTGGTTCAAAACGACAATGATAAAAATCTCGGCCCCTCAAATGCGAGGTACCTAACCGTTACATTCAACATACAACCTGTTATTTCTAAGCGTAAAATAAATAGAAATAGGAAGTGATCCAGCTCAAAAAATGACACTCAGCAAAAACAATAAAAATCTAATTTTCATGGAGTTACAATACACGTCAAAATCGAACAACTTGTTTTGACGAGTTTGCTGCGATCTAGGTCACTTATATTCATGAGTTACGACTGATTTTGTAAGATTTGGATCACGCCTAATTATTTTGTGAACCATTAGTAAGCGAATTACCTATTTACCTTTCGTGAAGTGACTCTCATTTATTCGTCGTCAAAACTCGTCAATATTTTTAGAAATGACGATTTTGTCGAATACCCCACTGGAGAAATTGCACTTAACCTCACGCTATTTTGCGTATAAAGTTTAAAGGTATCTTATCTGAGGACCATTCTATGTTTCGTCTCTTGACGCTCATATCATCTCTACTTGTTACTTTGACTCCTTTTTCCTCTTATGCAGAGCCACAGCATTGGTTAGCGAAAAAAGGGGAAACCGAACTTATGATTATTGGCTCGGTACATGTGGGGGATAAAACGATGTACCCACTCCCTAGAACGGTCATCCAGCATTTAAGCCAAAGCGCAGGGTTGATTATTGAAGCAGACGTCAGGAATTCTGAAGGCTTGGTTTACCCACAAACAACCATTCTTTCTAAAGATGTTTTAGACAGAGCTCAACGTCGCCACTTAATTGAAATTGCCCAAGATTTAGGTTTGCCAGAAACTCAACTCCTAAATTCCCCACCTTGGATGGCAGCATTCACCATCCAACTCGCTTTAGTCAACAAACTGGGGTATGTCTCTGATAAAGGGGTCGACATGCACTTAATAGGACTCGCTGATAAAAAGCAAATCCCGGTCATTCCACTGGAGTCCGTGCAATTCCAAATCGATTTAATCGCAGGTCAATCAGAAGGCGGTAAAGAGATACTTCTCTCATCAATTGAAGAATATGATGGCGGAGAAGAGTTGGTTCAATGCTTGATAGAGAGTTGGAAGAGTGGTGATGGTAGCATGTTGGTCGAAGCCTCTTTGACCGATCATACAACAGAAGAGTTTAACCAAGCCTTTTTATACGAGCGTAATCGAGATTGGGCTAAAAAACTCGACACTGGCAGTGTTCTACCTCAGCAATCGGGTCGTTACACCGTTGTTGTTGGTGGCTTGCATTTAGTAGGTAAAGATAACCTGATTGAACTGCTTAAAAATCGGGGATTTAACATCAAACCACTGGGTAAGACGCGCCAAGCAAATTGTGATATCTAGTGATTGTTTGAAAAATGCCATTTAAATACAATTATTTAAATACAACCATTTAAAATTCATTCAAACTTTCTTATAAAACGCCGTTAAGCTAAGTGGATACAAAACAACTCATATGAAATTTAAATATTTATTCCTATACACGATTGGAATTATGCTCACTTCTTCGCTGTCTTATGCTAAACCGCCATGCAACGTAGAAGCTTTTCAAGCTATTGATATAACTCCGGAAGTAAAAGGCGGTGTTTTAGATAAAGAGAGTGGTCAATTTCTTATTACCGAAAAACCAATGATGCGTTGCGCGAACATCACGTTTTCAACAGCCCACACTCGAAATCGCGTTGCACATATGATGAACCAAGGCTTTGAAGCGGTTTACTATGATGGAAATACAAGCAAATCTCACTCAGTAACGTTTGATGAAGACGATTTAAAAGCGGGTTACGTCAAGATTGGGCCAAATCACCCAAAGACCGCTTATGTCTGTTTCACTACTTCTGAAACTCCTATCAATACTATCTCGTGTGACATCAAGTAATAAATTTACTCGCTCTAAAAAATGAAAAGGCCCTACATTTCTGTAGAGCCTTCCTCTCAATATGTGTCGATGAAGAGCCATATTCTAACTTCAGGCGAACCCCATTTGGTTCGATACTATTGAAGTCTAAAATTACTAGCACTAAAAACGACGAAAGCCTGCTCATTGAGCAGGCTTTCTAAAAGTGGTCGGTGAAGAGGGATTCGAACCCCCGACCCTCTGGTCCCAAACCAGATGCGCTACCAAGCTGCGCTATTCACCGAGATGTTTAACTGAGGAATTGTCCCCGTCAACGAATGCGTATATTACGGATTCTGAACTGTGGCGCAAGTGCTTTTTACAAAAAAACCTTAGGTCTTAATTCGTTTGATGAATAACTGAACACTAGCACGTAAAATGTGACTGATAACTCACAACAAAATACAGTTTATTAACCTTAGCAACATAATTGATCCAGATCAGTGTGCAACAAGACACCGCCATTTAGTTTATTCCTGTCGGGAACATCTTGGAGGAAACGTATGGACTTTTGGCTTGATCTCCTATTTGGTAATGCAGTGGGTCTATCGTCAATGATAGTAATTTTTGGGGCAATTGGTCTGATGTTATTTTACGGCGGTTTCTTCATATACAAGATCATGAACGACAAATCTCCTCACTAGATCTCGCTTAGCTCTAGAAACGCTTTGCACCGGAGTCGGTTACTTGCCTACTCCGGTTTTTTATTTGATCTCAATGCACCACTCATTGATATAATCCTATTATTCTTCCCTGTTCTTAATGAGATTACTGCTATGTCTCACGACGACGATTTTGATCTATTTCAACAGATGATGGGCGATGTAAAGCCAATCACTCAAGACACCACCGAACACAAAAAAGTACACCAAGTAACAGAAGCACAACTCGCAAAACGCGAAGCAGCAATCTGGTTAACGGAAGATGACCCAGAATACCTATCACTTGATCACGCTGAAATGCTCAAGCCAGAGGACTTTGTTGAGTTCAAACGTGATGGTGTACAGGACGGGGTTTACCGCAAACTTCGCCTTGGTAAGTATCCAATCCAAGCTCGCTTGGATTTGCACCGTAAAACATTGAAAGAAGCACGTGATGAAGTCGTGACGTTTTTAAAGCAATGCCTATCAATGGACATTAGAACGGTCGTTATCGTCCATGGTCGAGGAGAACGCTCAAATCCACCTGCAATGATGAAAAGCTTTGTTAGCAGTTGGCTACGACAAATAAAGGAAGTCCAATGCGTCCATAGTGCGCAACGCTTTCACGGTGGAACTGGAGCCGTTTACGTCCTACTTAGAAAAAGTGCGGAAAAGAAATTAGAAACCCGCGAACGTCACCAAAAACGGTTAGGCTAAATTTCACCCTAATGCTAGAATGCCCGCCCTTATTCTTCCTTCCCCTTAAAGGAAGGGAGCTTCATTCGCCGTTGTGAAACGTTAGGAGACAAAAATGTCACAAGACAACGCTAAACGATTAAATAAATTCATCAGTGAAACGGGGTTTTGCTCACGCCGTGAAGCAGACAGACTAATTGAGCAAGGCCGTGTCACCATTAATGGCAACAAACCTGAAATGGGGACAAAAGTGCTACCTGGTGATGATGTTTGTGTGGATGGTAAGCCAGTGGCAGCAAAAGAGAAGCCGATTTATATCGCTCTCAATAAACCAACAGGCATCACCTGTACAACTGAGAGAGACGTCCCTGGAAACATCGTTGATTTCATCGGCCACCAAAAACGTATCTTTCCGATCGGCCGCTTAGACAAACCCTCTGATGGTCTGATCTTTTTGACCAACGATGGCGACATCGTGAACAAAATCCTTCGCGCAGGCAACAGCCACGAAAAAGAGTACGTCGTACGCGTGGACAAGCCAATTACAGGCGAGTTTCTCAAACAGATGTCGAGTGGCGTTAAGATTCTCGACACAGTCACCCTACCTTGTAAGGTAACAAAAGAGACTAAATTCTCTTTCCGTATTGTGCTCACTCAAGGACTTAACCGTCAGATCCGTCGCATGTGTGAAGCGCTGGGCTATGAAGTATTCAAGCTGCGTCGCGTTCGCATCATGAATATCTCTCTTGATGGTATTCCGAATGGAAAATGGCGTTATCTAAGTGACGAAGAAGTGGCAGAGATCCTAGCAATGTGTGAAGGCTCGGTAGGTACAGAAGAAGCATCAAAAACAGACTCTAGAGGTCGCAACATTCGTAAAGCGACCGACGCGAAGCTGTTTGATAGCCGTGAAGAAAACCAAGATTCTACTGCTCGTCGTAACCAGAAGACACGAACTTTCCGCGGTAACAATGCTGATGAATTCCGTCATGCACCAAACTCGAAAAAAGGTCAACAAAAGCGTCGTCAGCGTGATGATGAAGGCGGATGTCCAGCTAAAGAACATTACAAAGCGAAATCACAAGGTGAACGCAGCAGACCGCAAGGCGAGCATGGTAAATCGCACCGTAAACCAGATGCATCGAGCAATACGCATTCAGCAAACAAGCCTCAATCACTGAGTAAGCCTAAGCAGCATTACATGAACCCAAATGCCGCGAAACCAAGCAAACCAGCTAAACGCACTGGTGGTACATTGAGTCTGAAGAAGTAACGCTTCACTGACAGGCAAGATCAAAAAAGGACGCTCATGAGCGTCCTTTTTATTTGTCATGAGTTTACAAACAAAGAGGTGCAAACTGACCACGAGTTAAGCTCAGCAAATCTCTCGGGGCTAACTCAATTTCTAAACCACGTTTACCAGCACTCACACAGATTTTGTCTTGCTCTGCTGCGCTTTCGTGCAAAAAAGTAGGTAAGGCTTTCTTCTGCCCTAGTGGGCTAATTCCACCAACGACATAACCTGTGGTCTTTTGGGCGATTTCCGGATCAGCCATATCGGCCTTTTTGCCCTTCGCTGCTTTCGCCGCCAGTTTTAGGTTCAGCTTTTGATCAACAGGGATAATCGCAACCGCAAGGTTCTTTGGCTCCCCGTTCAAGCAGAACAGCAAGGTTTTAAATACTGTTTTCGGATCCTGCCCCAGTACTTCAGCAGCCTCCAAGCCATAACTATCGGCTCTAGGGTCATGCTCATACTGATGAATCGTGTGTGGAATTTTTTTCTTTTTCGCAAGATTAATGGCCGGAGTCATCAAGATTCTCCTCATAAAAACAAAAAGCGCAGATTGAATTGGATCTGCGCTTTTAGTTAATGATATCAGCGAGTTTGAGTCAATCGCTTTTTCTCTGTTGGGTTACTGATCAATCGCCGTATCAACTAAATACGTGATTTCACCTGAAGGGGCATACTCATTAACATCAATAGGGCTATGTGTTTCTAAATAATCCTTCAAAACCTCAGCATCGGTAAAACCTGTATTTACATACCCTGGATGATCGTCGATTTTAGGGTAACCATCTCCACCAGCAGCATTATAGCTTGGTACGGTAAAGCGGTAATTACCATCTAAGCGAAGTTGCTTATTACCAATGAACACATTGGTTACCTCACCATTATTGATACTCATCGCAATGCCGGCAAACTGCGCGTAAGCTCCAGAGTCGACAGGTTTAGTTGCAACGACATTTAGGTAATCCAATACTTCTTTGCCCGTCATATCAACGTAAGAGACCATATTGCCAAATGGCTGAACAGTCAGCACATCTTTGTAGGTAATCTCACCTGCTGCAATCGAATCGCGAACGCCGCCAGAATTCATTACGGCGAAATCTGCTTTCGCACGTTCCATGTGAGCCGTTGCAATTAATCGACCTAAGTTTGTTTGCTGGTAACGAACCACATTGCGGTCACCCTCAAGCTTACCGTTAGATTCTGCAATCTTCACGTTTAGTTTGCCCTGACCTTTTTCTTGATAAGGACGAAGAAACTCAAGCATCATTTCGTCTTGTTTAATCTCATCTTGGATCAAGACTCGTTGCGACTGACCATCAACTTTAACTTTCTTTTTCAAGTTTACAGGGATTAGATCGTAGCTCACCATCGAGAGTTCGCCATTACGAAACTCGTAATCGGCGCGTCCCACATATTTCCCCCACTCATGTGCCTGAACAATAAAGGTACCATTTTGTTTATCGGGCTGACATTCATCACCTGGTTTAAAGTTCTTTTTGATAACGTTTGGACCTTCCATGCACACAGGTTCTTGTGAGTGTCCTCCAACGATCATGTCGAGATCGCCGTCATTCAAATAACGAGCTAACGCCACATCGCCAGGAGCATTGATGCCTCTATTACCATTTTCATAGTGTCCCATATGCGTGACAGCAAAAATCAGATCTGGATACTCTGTCTCTTTCAGTTCTGCAATCAACTTCTTGGCTTCTTCTTTTGGGTCACGGAAGTCAATTTGTTCAATGAATTCAGGGTTGCCAAGTTTCGCTGTGTCTTCGGTTGTAAGGCCAATGACCGCAATTTTAATGCCCTGCTTTTTAAACATCGCGTATGGTTGGAATAAACGCTTGCCAGTATTTTTATCGTAAATATTGGCAGACAACATCGGAAAGTTTGCCCACTCTTGCTGCTTGAATAGCACATCCAATGGATTATCAAACTCATGATTACCTAGAGCCATCGCATCGTAACCAATTTTGCTCATGCCTTTAAAATCCGGCTCGGCATCTTGTAAATCAGACTCAGGTACTCCTGTGTTGATGTCACCACCAGAAAGCAATAACACGCTCCCCCCCTCAGCCTGTATTTCTTCGCGCAAATCATCGATTAACGTTTTACGCGCCGCCATGCCATATTCACCGTATCGATTTTGCCAAAAGCGACCATGATGATCGTTAGTGTGCAATACGGTCAATTTATAGGTTGTATCGGCATTCCATTCTGGTACAGGTTGCGTAGCACACCCAGCTAACGAGGCCAAGATAGCGGCACTCAAAACAGTTTTGATCATCAGACGCTGATTCATTTATTTACCTTTTTCTTATTGGGATTACTGACGCACATTTTAAGCATTGGATCTATTTGAAAACCACGTGCACCCTAACACATTGATTTAATAATTATGATGCATTGTTTAGCAATAACAAATTCATCAGTAACAAGTTTGAGAATTTACAGTTTTTCAGATAAAAAAATAGCCAACATCGGTTGGCTATAGTATTTGTTACCACCAGTCATCTGGCGTTTACTTGATATCTATATCTGCAAAGCTCTTGATCAGATCATCAAGCGATTTCATTTGTGCTAAGAATGGCTCTAACTTGTCTAGAGGCAGTGCAGATGGGCCATCACAACGCGCTTGGTCTGGGTTTGGGTGCGCTTCGATAAATAGACCTGCGATGCCTGTCGCTAGACCCGCTTTAGCAAGCTCAACTGTCTGCTCACGACGGCCGCCAGATGCTGCGCCTGATGGGTCACGCATTTGTAGTGAGTGCGTTACGTCAAAGATGATTGGGCTACCTTTCGAAGCATTTTTCATCACACCAAAACCAAGCATGTCTACAACTAGGTTATCGTAACCGTGGCAAGAACCGCGCTCACATAGGATGATCTTGTCGTTACCGCATTCTGCGAACTTCTCAACGATGTTACCCACTTGACCAGGGCTCATAAATTGAGGTTTCTTCACGTTGATAACCGCACCTGTTTTAGCCATAGCTTCAACAAGGTCAGTTTGACGAGCTAGGAATGCAGGAAGCTGAATAACGTCTACCACGTCAGCGACAGGTTGAGCTTGTGCTTCAGTGTGAACGTCCGTGATGATCTTTACACCAAAAGTGTCTTTCAGCTCCTGAAAGATTTTCATACCTTCTTCCAGACCTGGACCACGGTATGAATGAACAGAACTGCGGTTTGCTTTGTCAAACGACGCCTTAAATACGTAAGGAATACCAAGTTTTTCCGTTACTTTTACGTAGTGCTCACAGATCTGCATCGCAAGATCACGAGACTCAAGAACGTTCATACCTGCAAATAGGGTGAATGGCTTGTCGTTAGCAACCTGAATGTCGCCGATATTAACGATTTTCTGTTCCATTTTGATTCTCTTTTTCTGTCCACGATACGCCACAGTTCGGCACATCGATAAAATTAGTGAAGTGTGACGTGCGTTTCACTCATCACATTAACTTGTGATTTTAGTAGCTCAGAAGCCGGATCGTCAGGGCATTGGTCAATAAAGTACTGAAAATCTGATACCGCTACTTGAGGGCACTCTAGCTGTTGGAAAATAAAACCACGGTCACGAATTTCGTATGGATCATCTGGCACAAACGTTAGAGCAAGATTCGTACAACGTAATGCCAGCGTATAATGCTCTTCGCGCAACATCGCACTTTTAATCAATGCCAACCAGCGACCAATAATTGTTGGGTTGTCAGCTTCCTCAAAATGTTCAGGCTTTAGCTGAGCTAGCGGTCCTTCCTGGCCAATAAGCCAAGCTTGAAGAATCCTTTCACCTACATACTCACCATTAAATGGATTGATGTAGTCTGGCTTCTTATGCATCCAGTCGACTTTTAACAGGAACTGAGTAGGGAAAGTAACTCCCTTCAACGGGAACCCCAGCTTTTTGCCTAGGTATAACAAAATCGAACCTAAGCTCACAGGAATACCTTTTCTGCGCTCCAACACTTTATCGATGAAGCTGTTGTCCGAAATAAAGTATTCCTGCTCGTCGCCTTTGAATCCCCACTCGTGGAAAAACAGTCGTAGGAATGCATCAAATCGTTGCTCTTCATCGGTTTCATGAACAAGCGTGGCTTCTGCATCTTTGTAAAGACGCTCTAACTCTTGTTTCGCCCAATGTACTTTGGTTTCTGGGTTAATCGCTTTGTTGAGCTCAAGCGCACCTTCCACCAACGGTATATTGTCAAAATCTTCGTCAAAAAACTCTAACATGACGTCTTATCCAAATAACGTAGGGCTCTTAGACACAGCAATGTTTGCAGCCATGACCAACCAACCTAATGCGCCGAAAAAGCCAAATATCTTCAGTAGGTTGTTTTTCGCAAGTTTCAATGAGAAGAATCCAAGCGCAATGTACGCCAGTACGCAGGTGATTTTGTTTGTTAACCACGGTGCGGCATCGGTAAACGGGATGAAACCAGTAATGAAAATAAGCGCGATACCTGACACTAGCAATGCAGTATCAACGATGTGGGGAAACACTTTCAAAAAGCGATTATTTCGCTTCGGTGAGTTCATCATCATTAACACGAATCGGATCGATAGTAGCGTCGCGCTGAGAGCGATCGTCACTAAGTGTATGTGTTTTAGAGCTACGTACATTTTTCTTCTCTTTTTAGTTAGTGTTTGCTGACTTCCATGATTAACTGGCCAGACAACCAAGTGTTACTCGATCGTTACCGCCATAATCTTTTTCCGTAGCGACCTGTTGGTAACCAAAGCCACGCATTATCTCACGCACCGCCTCACCTTGATCATAACCATGTTCAAATGCCAGCCAACCGCCCACTTCAAGATACTGACGAGCAAGATCCGAGATATGACGAATATCAGCTAAGCCATTCTCTTTAGCAACTAATGCAGATTTTGGCTCAAAGCGCACATCGCCTTGGGATAAATGTGGATCTTTTTCATCAATATATGGCGGGTTGGAGACAATTAAAGCAAACTTCGTACCTTCTGTAATAGGCTCAAACCAACTGCCTTGAGCAAAGGTCACATTTTTGATGTTTAGCTGCTCAGCATTGTACTCTGCAAGTGCTTTCGCTTCTTGCTTAAGGTCTACGCCCATCACTTGGCGATTTGGCATTTCAGACGCCAATGCTAAAGCTATCGCGCCAGTTCCTGTGCCAAGGTCTAAGATCGGTCCCGTTTGTCCGAAAGTCTTATCTAATGCGACTTCAACCAAACGTTCAGTATCTGGTCTTGGGATCAATGTGGATGGCGAGACTTTAAGAGGTAAAGACCAAAACTCACGTTCACCAATGATGTAAGCCACGGGCTCACCAGCGATGCGTCGTTCCAAGAGTGCATCAAATTGAGCTTGTTGCTCGGTTTCTAATGCTCTTTCTGGCCAGGTAAGTAGGTAAGTTCTTGGTTTGCCAAGGACATGGCAAAGAAGGACAGCTGCATCGAGAGAAGGCGACTCTTTGCCGCCTTCTGCCAGTTTCGCCGTCGCACTTTTCAGTGCTTGCTCAATCGATTGAACTTGGCTCATCGATTAGCCGTTCTCTGCGAGCGCCGCAAGTTGGTCTGCTTGGTGCTCTTGAATCACAGGATCAATCAAGCTCTGCAGGTCACCTTCCATCACTTCGTTCAAACGATAGATGGTCAGGTTGATACGGTGATCAGACACACGACCTTGTGGGTAGTTGTATGTACGAATACGGTCACTACGGTCACCAGAACCTAGAAGGTTACGACGTGTATCAGACACTTCTGCGGCACGACGCTCTTCTTCCGCTTGAACGATACGAGCAGCAAGAACCGCCATTGCTTTCGCTTTGTTCTTGTGCTGTGAACGCTCATCCTGACACTCTACTACCGTACCCGTTGGTAAGTGGGTAATACGAATTGCAGAATCCGTGGTGTTAACGTGCTGACCACCCGCGCCAGATGCACGGAACGTATCGATTTTCAGGTCTGCTGCTTTGATTTCAGGCAGATCCGCTTCAGGGATTTCCGCCATTACTGCTACTGTACAAGCAGAAGTATGCACACGGCCTTGAGATTCAGTTGCAGGAACACGCTGTACACGGTGACCGCCTGACTCAAATTTCAACACGCCGTATGCACCGTCGCCGCTTACTTTCGCGATCATCTCTTTGTAACCACCGTGCTCTGCCTCGTTTGAAGACATGACTTCGATGCGCCAGCCACGCTTTTCTGCGTACTTGCTGTACATACGGAATAGATCACCCGCGAAGATACCCGCTTCGTCGCCACCCGCACCTGCACGAATTTCTAGGAAACAGTTACGATCATCGTTCGGATCTTTTGGCAGAAGAAGAATCTGTAACTCATCAGTAAGACGCTCAATCGTCGCTTTCGCTTCTTTGATTTCTTCTTGCGCCATTTCACGCATTTCTTCGTCGTCTTCGTTTGCCATCTCTTCAGCGGCGACAAGATCTTCTTGTGCTTGTTGATAAGCTTGGAAGCACTTGGTTACTTCTTCTAGCTGAGAGTACTCTCTTGATAGAGCACGGAATTTGTCCTGATTTCCAATTACATCAGGATCACCAAGAAGATGTTGAACTTCTTCGTAACGTTCTACTAGCGTTTCTAGCTTAGTCAGAATAGAGGCTTTCATAGTGTCGTTTTCTTAATAAAAAGCGTGAGTTATAGATCATCCAAGCCAAGTGTTTGGCGGATAATCGTTAATTTTGCTGGTTCGCCTTGCTCTGCTGCACTTTGCAATGCGCGAGTTGGAGCGTGAATCAGTTTGTTGGTGAGTTTATTACTCAGCTCGCGCAGCACTTTCTCCGGATCTGCGCCTGCCGCTAAAGATTGCAAACTTTTGCTCAGTAACTCTTCACGAATTTCGTTGGCTGATTTGCGATAGTCGCGAATACTATCGACGGCTTGCAGTGAACGCAACCATGTCATAAATGCCGCGCTTTCTTCACTAACAATCGCTTCAGCTTGAATCGCTTCGACTTTACGCTGCTCAATGTTGCTGTCGATGATAGATTGCAAGTCATCAACAGAATACAGATATGCGTCGTTCAGTTCACCGACTTCCGACTCTACATCTCGCGGCACCGCAATATCGACTAACAAGATAGGTTGATGTCGGCGCTGCTTTAGAGCCGTTTCGACCATACCTTTGCCAATAATAGGCAATGGGCTCGCCGTTGAGCTAATCACAATGTCCGCTTTCGCCAAATGTTCAGGAATTTCGTTCAAACTGATCACTTCTGCGCCAAATTGGTCCGCTAAGCCTTGCGCGCGCTCTTTAGTGCGGTTCGCGACAATCATTTTTGTGCAACCGTTGGACGCTAAATGCTTCGCGACCAATTCAATCGTCTCACCCGCACCAACTAAAAGCACGGTTGAATCTGATAACGACTCAAAAATATGTTTTGCCAGTGTACATGCCGCATAAGCCACGGACACGGCATTACCACCAATATCTGTCTCTGTTCTCACCCGTTTGGCGACTGAGAACGTCTTTTGAAACAGTTTATCAATCGAGGCATCGACAGCTTGATGATCTCGCGAGTCAGAAAATGCTTGCTTTACCTGCCCCAAAATTTGAGGCTCACCCAACACCAGAGAGTCAAGACCGCACGATACGCGCATCAAATGCTTTATTGCAGCTTGTTCTTCATGAACATACAAACTCGGCATTAAATCTTCGCGGCTCACTTGATGAAATTGAGCAAGCCAATCGATCAACTTGCTTCGCGCTCCTTGCTTAACATCGCAGTACAACTCAGTTCGGTTACAGGTTGAAACAATCACACTGCCGTTAACTGCTTCGTGCTCTCTAAGTTGCTCGAGTGCAGGGCCGAGTTTATCCGGACCAAACGCCACCTTCTCTCGCAAGTCGACAGACGCTGTATTGTGATTAATTCCAATAGCAAGCAAGGACATCTAACGTGGTATCTCTGGGATAGGTTATAAAATAGGTCCAGAATTTTACTGTAAGCACGCATTTATTGAAAGGGTAAGCCGGATTTGTTTTCCTAAGTGCGACTTTTCAATGCTATAGTTGTGAGCGATTCCCGATGAAACTGATTAATAAGCCATCAAACATGACGTTACGCTCCTTTATTCTTTTTTTCTTGTCGAGCTTACTGCTCGCTGGTTGTTCGTCCGTTCCTGAAAGTGTTACCAGCGTTGAATGGCAAGCTCATGAGCAGCGACTCGAAACCATCCGAGATTTTCAAGCAACGGGGAAACTTGGTTATATTGGCCCAGACCAAAGACAAAATTTAAACTTCTACTGGAAACATTCTTCAGCACTAAGCCAGTTGCGTTTAACAACGATTCTCGGACAAACGGCATTAAAGCTCACCATCACCCCACAAGGCGCCACAGTAGAAACTTACGACGATCAGGTCCTTTCTTCTCGCAGTGCTAACCAGCTGATTTACCGTCTTACAGGGTTAATGATGCCCGTCGATCACATGCCTGACTGGCTATTAGGTCTACCGACCGATGCCGACAAATTCCAACTGTCTCCAACCAATACACTGCAAGCGTTAAACAAACAAATTGGTTTAAATGATTGGAGTATTGCTTATCAACGATATGGCGACGTTCAATGGCATGAACAGTCTCTCCCTCTGCCAAATAAGCTGAAACTCACCACAGCTGATGTCAAAATAAATCTAGTGATCACAAAATGGAACATCACCCAATGATTGAACTTTCAACACGCTGGCCATCACCAGCGAAATTGAATCTCTTTCTATATATCAACGGCCGTACAGAGAATGGCTACCACGAGTTACAAACCTTATTCCAATTCGTCGATCACGGCGATGAGCTCACCATTCAAGCGAACCATTCTGGTGATATTACGATTTCTCCAGACATAGAAGGTGTGCCCCTTCAAGACAATTTAATTTGGAAAGCAGCAACCGCGCTTCAAACTTACTCAAACTGCCCTTTTGGCGCGCATATTGAGCTACAGAAAGTGCTGCCTATGGGTGGAGGCATTGGTGGGGGCTCATCGAATGCAGCTACAGCATTAGTGGCACTGAATTACTTATGGCAACTGAATCTAACTGACGACGAACTGGCTGAAATTGGTTTAAAACTGGGCGCAGACGTGCCCGTATTTGTGCGCGGATTTGCAGCTTTTGCTGAAGGTGTTGGTGAAAAACTCTCTCCTGCTTATCCCGAAGAAAAGTGGTATTTAGTCGTCAGACCGAATGTATCTATCGCAACCGTCGACGTTTTTTGTCATCCAGATTTGACGCGAAACACCCCAAAACGAGATCTAGAAACACTTTTAAATACGCCAAGCGTAAACGATTGCGAAAAAATTGTACGAATGCTCTACCCAGAGGTTGATAAGCAACTTTCTTGGCTGCTACAATACGCGCCGTCAAGATTGACGGGGACAGGATCTTGCGTTTTTGCTGAATTTTCGAGCAAATCTGAAGCAGAAACTATCCTTGCACAACTCTCTGATAAAGTCTCGGCATTTGTCGCTCAAGGGCGCAATATTTCGCCATTAAAAGAGACTTTGGCTGAATACCAATCAGCCTCACACCGACCTATTTAAACTGGACGCAAACCCGAGGTTTCCACCGTGCCTGATATGAAGCTATTTGCTGGTAACGCAACACCTGAACTAGCCCAACGTATTGCTGATCGTCTTTACATCTCTCTTGGTGATGCATCTGTTTCTCGCTTTTCTGATGGCGAAGTTGCAGTTCAAATCAATGAGAATGTTCGTGGTAGCGATGTTTTCATCATTCAATCCACTTGTGCACCGACTAACGACAACCTAATGGAATTGGTTGTTATGATTGATGCAATGCGCCGTGCTTCAGCAGGCCGTATCACTGCAGTTATCCCTTACTTCGGCTACGCTCGCCAAGACCGTCGTGTACGTTCTGCGCGTGTGCCAATTACTGCAAAAGTTGTTGCTGATTTCCTATCTAACGTTGGTGTTGACCGCGTTCTAACTATCGACCTACACGCAGAGCAAATTCAAGGCTTCTTCGATGTACCTGTAGACAACATCTTCGGCACGCCAGTGCTACTTGAAGATATGCAGGCTCGCGGTCTAGATAACCCTGTAGTGGTATCTCCTGACCTAGGTGGCGTTGTTCGTGCTCGTGCAACAGCAAAAGCACTAGGCGACATCGACATCGCAATCGTAGATAAGCGTCGTCCACGTGCAAACGTTTCTGAAGTAATGAACCTAATCGGTGATGTTGAAGGTCGTGACTGTGTGATCGTTGATGACATGATCGACACAGGTGGCACACTATGTAAAGCAGCTGAAGCACTAAAAGAGCGCGGTGCTAAGCGTGTATTCGCTTACGCTACTCACGCAGTATTCTCAGGCAACGCTGCGGATAACATCAAGAACTCAGTTCTTGACCAAGTTATCGTAACTGACTCTATCTCTCTGTCTAAAGAGATGGCTGCAACAGGTAAAGTGACAACACTAAGCCTATCTCGCATGCTAGCTGAAGCGATTCGTCGTATCAGCAACGAAGAGTCAATCTCTGCAATGTTCAACTAATACGAACATTTCAGTTACACTGATTTCAAAAGCACCCCTCTTTGGGGTGTTTTTTATTTGTACTGATAACTAGAAAATCCCTTGGTCGCCCACCGCGAGTTTTCTGTGCTATCATACTGCGCTTTTTGAGATTCCAGAGAGATCCTAACCTTGAGTCAACAAATCAAACTTCTTGTTGGTCTTGCTAATCCAGGACCAGAATACGCCAGAACTCGTCACAATGCGGGCGCTTGGGTTGTAGAAGAATTAGCACGCGTTCACAACGTTACACTGAAGAACGAACCAAAGTTTTTTGGTCTAACAGGACGCATTATGGTCAATGGCCAGGATCTCCGTTTGCTTATCCCAACCACCTTCATGAATCTATCAGGTAAATCGATCGCAGCGCTTGCGAAATTTTATCAAATTAAACCTGAAGAGATCATGGTTGCTCATGACGAGCTAGACTTACCGCCAGGTGTCGCTAAGTTTAAAAAAGGTGGGGGTCACGGTGGACACAACGGTCTGCGTGACACCATTAGCAAACTGGGCAATAACAAAGATTTTTATCGTCTTCGTATTGGCATTGGTCATCCGGGACACAAAGATAAAGTGGCGGGTTTTGTATTAGGTAAAGCGCCAGCTAAAGAGCAAGAGCTTTTAGATGCAGCAGCTGATGAGGCTGTTCGTTGTCTAGATATCCTGATTAAGGATGGCCTATCTAAAGCACAAAATCGCCTCCACACGTTCAAAGCTGAATAAGGTTACTATCATGGGTTTTAAATGTGGCATCGTTGGTCTACCTAACGTAGGTAAATCAACTCTGTTCAACGCACTAACTAAAGCGGGTATCGAAGCAGCAAACTTCCCGTTCTGTACCATTGAACCAAACACTGGTGTGGTTCCTGTGCCAGATCTACGTCTAGACGCACTAGCTAAGATCGTTAACCCACAGAGAGTTCTTCCAACGACGATGGAGTTCGTGGACATCGCTGGTCTTGTTGCTGGTGCATCACGTGGTGAAGGTTTAGGTAACAAATTCCTAGCTAACATCCGTGAAACAGACGCGATTGGCCACGTTGTACGCTGTTTTGAAAACGAAAACATTGTTCACGTTTCAGGTAAAGTTTCACCTATCGAAGATATCGAAGTGATCAACCTTGAACTTGCAATGGCTGACCTTGATTCTTGTGAGCGAGCGATTCAACGTAACGCGAAGAAGGCAAAAGGCGGCGATAAAGACGCAAAATTTGAACTAACCGTACTAGAAAAACTGTTACCAGTACTAACTGAAGGCGGCATGGCACGCACAGTTGAGCTATCTAAAGAAGAGTTAGCAGCAATCGGCTACCTAAACTTCCTAACACTGAAGCCAACTATGTACATTGCAAACGTAAACGAAGATGGCTTCGAAAATAACCCATATCTAGATGCGGTTCGTGAGTTCGCAGAAAAAGAAAACAATGTCGTTGTACCTGTATGTGCAGCTATCGAATCTGAACTATCTGAACTAGAAGATGAAGATCGCGAAGAATTCCTAGCAGATATGGGGATCGAAGAGCCGGGCCTGAACCGTGTAATTCGCTCTGGTTACGAACTACTGACTCTACACACCTACTTCACAGCAGGTGTTAAAGAAGTACGTGCTTGGACAATCCCTGTTGGTGCAACTGCGCCTCAGGCGGCAGGTAAGATCCACACTGACTTCGAGAAAGGCTTTATTCGTGCAGAAGTAGTTGGTTACGACGATTTCATCCAATTCAATGGTGAAAATGGCGCAAAAGACGCAGGTAAATGGCGTCTAGAAGGTAAAGACTACATCGTAAAAGATGGCGATGTTGTACACTTCCGCTTCAATGTTTAATTAAATGAATGAATTCTAAACACTTCATTTACACTAAAAGCCAGCTGTTAAGCTGGCTTTTTTAATACCTTAAGTAAATGAACAAAAATAAATTACGCAACTGCAAGCTAATTTATTTCCAGTTTTAGATCATAAACACGCCTCTTTGTTTAAAAAGGAAGCGAACGAGGTTTTTTCCGAAATTTATTAAAAAAAACTGTTGACGGATCTCACTCAACTTCGCATAATGCGCGCCGTTCCCAACGACAAGGCAACAAAGCGTTGAGAACAAAAAATATGGTTTTGGCTACGTAGCTCAGCTGGTTAGAGCACATCACTCATAATGATGGGGTCACAGGTTCGAATCCCGTCGTAGCCACCATTGATTGGATTGCTAGCATAAGCTATCAGTCACGTAGATTTAAGATGCGGAAGTGGCGGAATTGGTAGACGCACCAGATTTAGGTTCTGGCGCCGCAAGGTGTGAGAGTTCAAGTCTCTCCTTCCGCACCATCTTAAATTAATCTACACTATGAGAATACGCGGAAGTGGCGGAATTGGTAGACGCACCAGATTTAGGTTCTGGCGCCGTAAGGTGTGAGAGTTCAAGTCTCTCCTTCCGCACCATTCTTTCTCTCGATAAGAGAGGTTAAGTAGTCTTTGACTATTTACGCTGTAGGGCTATCGCCAAGCGGTAAGGCAGCGGCTTTTGATGCCGCCATTCCCTGGTTCGAATCCAGGTAGCCCTGCCATATACAACGATATTGAGATTTTACCAATTATCTTGATATCTATAGATTAAGTTGCGGAAGTGGCGGAATTGGTAGACGCACCAGATTTAGGTTCTGGCGCCGCAAGGTGTGAGAGTTCAAGTCTCTCCTTCCGCACCATTATCGGAAAACCCAGCATGACTTTGCTGGGTTTTTTCTTTTTTTGGTTCTGGACTCGGGAAATCATTAGATTTGCCGAATTAAAAAAGCGAGCTCATGGCTCGCTTTTTTTCTATCTGTGATTTGAGTAGCTTACTACATACCTAACGCGTATTTCAGTACTTGAGCCTTAATTGGCCCTGAGTTTTCAGCAAGCTTCAATGCAGCATTACGTACGAACTTCAATGGCCCAAGATCGTTGCTAAAACCTTTATAGAAAAAGTCCATGCCCGTCTGCATGAGTAAGTTGTCAGGTCGACGTGCGCGTTCGTATTTCGCGAGTAAGGTATCTTCCAGCTTTTCTTGGTGTTCTGTTACCGAAAGGAGAACGTCTACATCTTTGAAGCCTAAGTTTACCCCTTGCCCTGCAAGCGGGTTGATCGTATGAGCAGAGTCACCCACTAACACGCAATTTTTGCTTGAGTAGCTTTGCGCATGACGACGAGTGAGTGGGAATGAGCCAAACTGTAAAACTTCAATATCGCCTAATTCAGCAGGGAAATGACGTAAGATTTCTTCCCTTAGTTGAGGTTTACCCATCGCACACAGTTGTTTAATACGTTTAGGCGAGTCATACCAAACCAAAGAACCTTGGCCTACTACTTGACCATCGTCGTTACTCAAAGAGCACAGAGGTAAAAATGAACGTGGGCCTGAAGGTGTAAATTGTTGCCAAGTAATATCTTGCTGAGGCAATTCTGTTTTCACGTTAATCAACATGCAGTGTTGTCGGTAATCCCACGCAGTTACACCAATTCCAGCCAATTGACGAACTTTAGAGTTTGCACCATCAGCACCAATCACCCAGTTAGCTTCAAACTGCTCCCCACTTTCTAGTGTCACAAGGTTTACATCTGCAAACTCAATGGCTTTTAATCGCTCAGGACACATCACGGTTAGATTTTCATACTGAGAGAAGACTTGCCAAAGACCTAATTGGATTAGGCGATTTTCAACGATGTAACCTAGCTGATCCAATGACAATTCATCAGAGTGAAAACGAGTACGGCACTCTGGGTGCTCCCAAGTTTCTAAGCGACGATAAGGACAAACTCGCATGCTCTTGATCTCTGACCATGCTCCGAGTGAATCAAGTAACTCCACCGACTGGTGCGAGATTGCAGATACACGAATATCCATCGCCTGAGCGGCATCAAAAACTTTAGGTTTTGTACCTTCAACCAAGACAACGCTTCTGCCCTGCTTGGCAAATCCAACAGCGACGGCTGCCCCAACCATACCGCCACCGATCACGGCGATGTCATACTTGTTCATTTTTCACTCTTCATCGTGCTGATTAATTGGCGTTTTTTATTGTACTTTCCATGGCTATTTTTACAAAATTGTTTAACAAAAAACCTTGTTCTGCATAGGGCGAAAAACTAGATTTCATCAGGCTTTGCAGAGAATTAGCTAGATCACTAGTCAGGTGCTTTTTAAAGCAGTACAATACGCCGCTTACCGCCGTGATGGCGGCTATAATTTGAGCAATAGCTCTCCGATTTAAGTACAACTGAACGAGCGAAAGTGAGATGAGTAAGAAACTGCTAATTAAAACCTGGGGCTGCCAGATGAACGAATACGATTCATCAAAAATGGCCGACCTGCTTAATGCTGCAAACGGCTACGAGCTGACGGAAGAGCCAGAGGAAGCAGACGTACTTCTACTTAACACCTGTTCGATCCGTGAAAAAGCGCAAGAGAAAGTTTTCCACCAGCTAGGCCGCTGGAAAACACTAAAAGATAAAAAACCTGGCGTAGTTATCGGTGTAGGTGGTTGTGTAGCAACGCAAGAAGGTGACCATATTCGTGAACGTGCACCATACGTTGACGTTATTTTTGGCCCACAAACTTTGCACCGCCTACCTGAGATGATCAAACAATCTCAGTCCGATGATGCACCAGTTATGGACATTTCGTTCCCAGAGATCGAAAAATTCGACCGCCTACCTGAACCTCGCGCTGAAGGTGCGACAGCATTCGTTTCTATTATGGAAGGCTGCTCTAAGTACTGTACTTACTGTGTCGTACCGTACACTCGTGGTGAAGAAGTAAGCCGTCCAATGGATGACGTACTGTTCGAAATCGCCCAACTTGCTGAACAAGGCGTACGTGAAGTAAACCTTCTGGGTCAAAACGTAAACGCGTACCGTGGTCCTATGCACGATGGTGAGATCTGTTCATTTGCAGAACTGCTTCGTTTGGTTGCGTCTATCGATGGTATCGACCGTATTCGTTTCACGACGAGCCACCCGTTAGAATTCACAGACGACATCATCGCAGTATACGAAGATACGCCAGAACTTGTGAGCTTCCTGCACTTACCTGTGCAAAGTGGTAGTGACCGTATCCTAACGATGATGAAACGCCCTCACACCGCTATCGAATACAAATCGATCATCCGTAAACTGCGTAAAGCTCGTCCTGATATTCAAATCAGTTCAGACTTTATTGTTGGTTTCCCTGGTGAGACAGACAAAGACTTCCAAGACACCATGAAGCTAATCAAAGATGTAGACTTTGACATGAGCTTCAGCTTTATTTTCTCTCCACGTCCAGGTACGCCAGCAGCGGATTATCCTTGTGATGTGTCAGAACAAGTGAAGAAAGAGCGCCTTTACGAACTACAGCAAACTATCAATGCTCAAGCGATGCGTTACTCTCGCTTAATGCTTGGCACAGAACAACGTGTTCTAGTTGAAGGTCCTTCGAAGAAAAACCTAATGGAACTACGCGCTCGTACAGAAAACAACCGTGTAGTAAACTTTGAAGGTAGTGCAGACCTAATTGGTCAGTTCGTTGATGTGAAGATCGTAGACGTATTTGCAAACTCACTGCGTGGTGAGCTAGTACGTACTGAAAAAGACATGGATCTTCGTAGTGTAATTTCCCCAACGCAGATGATGGCGAAAACACGTCGCGAAGATGAGCTGGGTGTAGCTACTTTTACGCCGTAAGCTCGTATAAATAGCCATAGAGAGCCTGGTCGTTATCAGGCTCTCACTAAGTGGCAAAAAATGAGAGGCAACATTGAGCAATAAAATCGTAACTCTAGAAATTAACCTAGAACCTTCAGACAACCGCCGACTAGCTAGCCTGTGCGGTCCATTCGATGACAACATCAAGCATTTAGAACGTCGTCTAGGCGTTGAAATTAACCACCGTAGTGACCACTTTACGATTGTCGGTAAACCTCATACCGCATCAGCTGCGCTGGATATCCTGAAAACTCTATATGTTGATACCGCACCTGTACGAGGTGAGATCCCAGATATTGAGCCTGAGCAAATCCATCTAGCGATCAAAGAGTCTGGTGTTCTTGAGCAGAATACTGAGTCTAACATCGAGCATGGTAAAGAAGTCTTCGTCAAAACCAAGAAAGGTGTGATCAAACCACGTACGCCAAACCAAGCGCAGTACTTGGTTAACATGGTCACGCATGATATTTCTTTTGGTATTGGCCCGGCTGGTACAGGTAAAACCTACCTTGCTGTAGCAGCAGCTGTTGACGCACTAGAGCGCCAAGAGATCCGCCGTATTCTACTTACTCGTCCAGCGGTTGAAGCTGGTGAGAAATTGGGCTTCCTGCCTGGTGATTTAAGCCAGAAAGTCGACCCATACCTACGTCCGCTATACGACGCCCTATTTGAAATGCTGGGCTTTGAGCGAGTAGAGAAGCTGATTGAACGTAACGTGATTGAGGTTGCTCCTCTTGCTTACATGCGTGGTCGTACTCTAAACGACGCCTTTATCATTCTTGATGAGAGTCAGAACACCACAGTTGAACAGATGAAGATGTTCCTAACGCGTATTGGTTTTAACTCTCGCGCGGTTATCACTGGTGATGTCACGCAGATTGACTTACCTCGTGGTGCGAAATCGGGTCTTCGTCATGCTATTGAAGTACTAAGCGAAGTTGACGACATCAGCTTTAACTTCTTCTTAGCCGACGACGTTGTACGTCACCCTGTGGTTGCTCGTATCGTTAACGCGTACGAGAAGTGGGAAGCGCAAGACCAGAAAGAGCGTAAAGAGTTCGAGAAACGCCGTCGTGAAGAACGCGATGCGAAGTTACTAGAAGCAGCAAAAGCCGAACTGAATGCACAAGTTGCTTCAACTAAGGAATAACCATGGTGATTGAACTTGATCTGCAACTGGCAGTCGAAAATGAAGAAGGTTTGCCTTCGCAGCAAGATTTCCAATTGTGGCTAGATAAGACAATTCCTCTCTTCCAGCCACAAGCCGAAGTCACCATTCGTATTGTTGATGAACAAGAAAGTCATACGCTCAACCATGAGTATCGCGGCAAAGATAAACCAACTAATGTGTTGTCGTTTCCATTTGAAGCACCTCCTGGTATGGAAATAGATTTACTTGGTGATTTGATTATTTGCCGCCAAGTTGTTGAAAAAGAGGCGGTTGAACAGAGCAAGCCTCTGCTAGCACATTGGGCGCATATGGTTGTACATGGCAGCTTGCATCTGCTAGGTTATGATCATATAGAGGATGACGAAGCCGAAGAGATGGAGTCCCTCGAAACCGAAATCATGCAAGGTATGGGTTATGAAGATCCTTACATTGCTGAAAAAGAGTAGCTATTGGCCACTCGACAGGGAAAGGCGAACCACCTAAATGACTCTCGTGTTCGCCTCTCTATGTGTGCTATCACACTTCTGATAGCGTTACTTAATTGAGAAACAATGAACGAAGATAATTCTCCCTCTTCTAACGAAGATAAGAAAGAAAAGGCAGAAGGTCCGAGTAGAAAGTCCTTCTTTGAACGTCTAGGTCAACTATTTCAGGGCGAACCAAAAGATCGCCAAGAGCTTGTGGATGTTATCCGCGACTCTGAAGTCAACGACCTGATTGACCATGACACTCGCGATATGCTTGAAGGTGTTATGGAAATCTCCGAAATGCGTGTGCGTGACATTATGATCCCGCGTTCGCAAATGGTTACAGTTGAGCGTACTCACGACCTTGATACCTTGGTTGCTTTGATTACCGATGCTCAACACTCTCGCTACCCTGTGATCAGCGAAGATAAAGACCATGTGGAAGGCATACTTCTAGCGAAGGACTTACTTAAATACTTAGGCTCAGGCAGTAATCCATTTGATATCGAAGAAGTCATTCGACCAGCGGTTGTGGTACCGGAAAGTAAACGCGTTGATCGACTGCTGAAAGAATTCCGTGAAGAACGTTATCATATGGCCATTGTTGTCGATGAATTCGGTGGTGTTTCTGGTCTTGTGACCATTGAAGATATCCTTGAGGAAATCGTCGGGGATATTGAAGATGAATTCGATGAAAGTGAAGAGACGGACATTCGTAAGCTGAGCAAGCATACGTTTGCTGTCAGAGCGCTGACAACCATCGAAGAGTTTAATGAGACATTCGGAACCAACTTCAGCGATGAGGAAGTTGATACCGTTGGTGGTATGGTCATGACTGCCTTTGGTCACTTACCTTCTCGTGGTGAACTGGTTGAAATTGAAGGCTACAACTTCAAAGTCACCGCTGCCGATAACCGTCGTGTCATTCAACTCCAAGTGACGATCCCAGACGAAGAAACCCTGGTTGAAGCCACTCAAGAGTAACGCGATACCCATTGGGAATCTCAGAAATTACAATGATGAATGAACTCTTTCATCGCCTTAAGCGGCCCTTAGTGGCCGCTTTTGTTGGCGCCTCTACTACACTCGCTTTCGCTCCTTACAAGCTGTGGCCTATTGCCATTCTTAGCCCAGCAATTCTACTGATTCTTCTTGCTAACCAAACTCCGAAACGCGCACTATGGATTGGTTATGCTTGGGGGTTAGGTCAATTTGCAACTGGCGTTAGCTGGGTTTACGTCAGTATCTCCGGTTTTGGCGGTATGCCGCTCATTGCCAATTTATTTTTAATGGGCTTGCTTGTTGCCTACTTGGCTGTTTATTCAGGCTTATTTGCTTGGCTCAACAACAAGCTGTTTCCTCAATTTACGCTCACAAAAGCACTTCTCGCTGCACCTGCTTTATGGCTGATCAGTGATTGGTTACGTGGTTGGGTGATGACTGGCTTCCCTTGGTTATGGCTAGGCTATAGCCAGATAGATGCTCCACTCGCAAGCTTTGCACCAATTGGCGGCGTAGAACTGCTTACTCTATTTATCCTTATCAGCGCAGGGGCGTTAGCCTATGCATGGATTCATAAGCAGTGGCTGATGGTGATTATCCCTGCGGTGCTACTCAGTACTGGCTTTGGGATTCGCAACTACGATTGGGTAACACCCCGACCAGAAGACACGACTAAGCTCGCGCTGATTCAAGGTAACGTAGACCAAAACCTAAAGTGGCTACCAAGTCAACGCTGGCCAACCATCATGAAGTACGCTGACTTAACTCGTGAAAACTGGGATGCTGACATTATCGTTTGGCCAGAAGCAGCAATTCCCGCTTTTGAAATTGAAGTGCCTTCATTTTTGAGCAATATCGACAGCGCTGCAAAAATGAATAACAGCGCAATCATCACCGGTGTCGTCAACCAAGCTGAAGATCGACAGTTCTACAACAGTATTCTGTCCCTCGGCATCACACCATACGGTGACTACAGCTTCGATTTAAGCGAACGTTACCATAAGCATCACCTACTACCGTTTGGTGAGTTTGTACCATTTGAAGATATTTTGCGCCCATTAGCGCCATTCTTTAACCTACCGATGTCGTCGTTTAGCCGTGGGGCTTTTGTGCAGCCAAACATCGTTGCGAATGGCATGCACATGGCACCAGCGCTTTGCTATGAGATCATCTTTAATGAGCAAGTGCGTCAAAATGTGACTGACGAAACAGACTTCATTCTAACGCTTTCAAATGATGCATGGTTTGGTCACTCTATCGGTCCTCTTCAGCATATGGAGATCGCCCGTATGCGTGCCTTAGAGTTAGGTAAACCGCTCATCCGCTCGACTAACAACGGATTAACAGCGGTAACCGATCACAAAGGTAAAATCGTTGAGCAAGTACCGCAGTTTGAAACTGCAGTACTGCGCGCAGAGCTCACCCCAACCAATGGACAAACGCCATATCGAATCGTTGGTACTTGGCCATTGTATATTTGGGTTGGGTTAAGTTTAGCGCTGGCGCTCGGCTTAAGAAGAAAACAGAGCTGATAACAGCTTGAAAGTAGAAAAGACAAAAAAGAGGCGACTAAGCCTCTTTTTATTCATAGCATTATACTGTCGTTACGCGCCATTTATGGCTTTAATGACTGACGAGTAAAGCCTTTGTGACCACATTTAATACACGGAATGATTACAGTTGGGTGGTTATACGTTGTCTTGTGACCACATTCATCACAGACTAAAGTGCCTAAGCCTATCACCTCTCCTGCTTCATATAGCCCTTGATGCTCTAAGTCATCGAACAACTCAACCCACTCAACTTTAGTTCGGTCAGTAATCTCTAACAGCCCTTGCCATATCGAGTCCGCAATCGTTAAGTAAAACGGGCCGCTTTTGCTATCCTCGTAACTCTCTGAAAACTCTTTTAAGTCTGCTTTAAGGTACGCTTTGATTAAAGCCAATTCATCTTTGGTCAAGTCATTAGCAGCATCCACCACTTTGCCCGACGTCTCAATCGCTTTGTTAACTTCTTCCGGACTGTGCTTCAAGGTTTCAATCACATCCTCGAGCATTTCCTCATAACCTGTTTTACGTTTAGGCATAACTGACCTCCATCTTTCTCCTACCTGCGTCACTTAAGGGCGCATGGGTACAGATTGGCTATTGTTGTGATCCCTAGCTTTAGGTATTCTATGACGATCTATTTAAGTCTGTTCTAACCGAACTCACAAATTCCAAGATAACGGATACCATCGATGCAAGAACAATACAACCCACAAGATATTGAACAAAAAGTTCAAAAGCACTGGGATGACAACAAAACCTTTGTTGTAAGTGAAGACCCAAATAAAGAAAAATTCTACTGTCTGTCCATGTTCCCATACCCAAGTGGTCGACTGCACATGGGTCACGTGCGCAACTACACTATCGGTGATGTAGTATCTCGTTTCCAACGCCTACAAGGCAAAAACGTGATGCAACCAATCGGTTGGGACGCATTCGGTCTACCTGCAGAAAACGCAGCAGTAAAAAACAAAACTGCGCCAGCACCTTGGACTTACGAAAACATCGAATACATGAAGAACCAACTTAAGCTTCTAGGCTTTGGTTACGATTGGAACCGTGAATTCGCAACATGTACACCGGAGTACTACCGCTGGGAACAAGAGTTCTTCACTAAACTTTACGAGAAAGGTTTAGTTTACAAAAAGACTTCTTCTGTTAACTGGTGTCCTAACGACCAAACTGTTCTTGCAAACGAGCAGGTTGAAGACGGTTGTTGCTGGCGTTGTGATACGCCTGTAGAGCAAAAAGAAATCCCTCAATGGTTCATCAAAATCACTGAATACGCTCAAGAGCTACTAGACGACCTAGATAAGCTTGAAGGTTGGCCTGAAATGGTAAAAACCATGCAGCGCAACTGGATTGGCCGCTCTGAAGGCGTTGAGCTGAAGTTTGAAGTTAAGGGTCAACAAGACCTAGAAGTTTACACAACACGTCCAGATACGCTAATGGGTGTGACTTACGTGGGCATCGCAGCCGGCCACCCTCTTGCAGCTCTTGCTGCAGAGAACAACCCAGAGCTTGCAGCGTTTATCGACGAATGTAAGAACAACAAGGTTGCAGAAGCTGAGCTAGCGACAATGGAGAAGAAAGGTATGGCTACTGGCCTTACTGCTATTCATCCATTGAACGGCCGTGAAGTTCCTGTTTACGTAGCAAACTTCGTACTGATGGACTACGGTACAGGCGCGGTAATGGCAGTACCTGCACACGACCAACGTGACTACGAGTTCGCAACGAAGTACGGTCTAGACATCGTGCCTGTTATCAAGCCTGCTGATGGCAGCGAGCTAGACATTTCTGAAGCGGCATACACAGAGAAAGGCGTACTGTTCGATTCTGGTGAATTCGACGGCCTAGAATTCCAAGCGGCGTTCGATGCAATTGCAGCGAAGCTAGAAGCAGAAGGCAAAGGCACTAAGACTGTAAACTTCCGTCTACGCGACTGGGGTGTATCTCGTCAACGTTACTGGGGCGCACCAATCCCAATGGTAACGACTGAAGACGGTGAAGTTCACCCAGTACCTGCTGACCAACTACCAGTGATTCTTCCAGAAGACGTGGTAATGGACGGCGTAACCAGCCCAATCAAAGCAGACAAAGAGTGGGCGAAGACAACCTTTAACGGCGAACCTGCTCTACGTGAGACAGATACGTTCGATACGTTCATGGAATCTTCTTGGTACTACGCGCGTTACTGTTCACCACAAGCGGACGACATCCTAGACCCAGAAAAAGCAAACTACTGGCTACCAGTAGATCAGTACATCGGTGGTATCGAGCACGCTTGTATGCACCTACTGTACTCACGCTTCTTCCACAAACTACTGCGCGATGCGGGTTACGTAACTTCTGACGAACCGTTCAAGCAACTACTGTGTCAAGGCATGGTACTGGCTGATGCGTTCTACTTCGAGAACGAGAAAGGCGGCAAAGAGTGGGTAGCTCCAACAGACGTAGCCGTTGAACGTGATGGTAAAGGCCGCATAACTTCTGCTAAAGACACTGAAGGTCGTGATGTAACGCACTCAGGCATGATCAAGATGTCTAAGTCTAAGAACAACGGTATCGACCCTCAAGAAATGGTAGACAAGTACGGCGCTGACACAGTACGTCTATTCATGATGTTCGCGTCTCCAGCGGACATGACACTTGAATGGCAAGAGTCTGGCGTAGAAGGTGCGAACCGCTTCCTAAAACGTGTTTGGAAACTAGTGAAAGAGCACACAGCGAAAGGCGCAGCAGAAGCAGTAGATACCTCAGCGCTTTCTGGTGATCAAAAAGCACTTCGCCGCGACGTTCACAAAACTATCGCGAAAGTGACGGACGATATCGCTCGTCGTCAAACATTCAACACCGCGATCGCAGCGATCATGGAGCTGATGAACAAACTAGCGAAAGCGCCTCAAGAATCTGCGCAAGATCGTGCAATCCTTGACGAAGCACTGAAAGCTATTGTTGTCATGCTTTACCCTATCACTCCGCATATCTCATACGAGCTATGGGCAGCACTAGGTGAAACAGACATTGATAACGCGGCATGGCCGACGTTTGACGAAAAAGCGCTAGTTGAAGACGAAAAAACCATCGTTGTTCAAGTTAACGGTAAGCTACGTGCGAAGCTAACAGTCCCAGCGGATATCTCTAAAGACGATATCGAACAGCTTGGTCTAAACGACGAAAACGTGGTTAAGTTCACTGATGGCCTGACTATTCGTAAAGTCATTTACGTTCCAGGTAAACTTCTGAACATCGTTGCAAACTAATCGCAGCTGTCAATTTGTCTCTGTGTAGCGAACTTATTTGTTAACCAAGAGTCATTAAACAGGGTAGTTTTCTACCCTGTTTATTTACCTCAAACCATTCACATGAGTGGTTTAAGGTAAATAACCCCTTCAATTTAGGATGAATACAATCAATGCGCTTTTTCTCTTTGATTAAACTACCAGTGGTATTGGTATTAGCGGGGCTTCTTTCTGCCTGTGGTTTTCACCTTCGCGGCGAGTATTCCGTACCGGAAGAGCTGCACACTATGTCTTTCTCCAGCTACGATGAATACAGTGAATTAACTCGCTATGTTCGCTCTCAACTCGAACTGAACAAAGTTGAACTTGTTCAACCATCATCGACGGTACCCAACCTTCATTTGACGGAAGCGACAATCGATGAGCGTACACTATCGCTTTATCAAAATAGCCGTGCAGCAGAAAAAGAGCTGACATACGTAGTAAAATACCGTGTGACGATTCCTGGCTATGGTTCTAAAAACTTTACGACAACAGTAAACCGCAACTACCTAGACAACCCGTTGACTGCACTTGCAAAATCTGTTGAGCGTGACGTAATTGAAGACGAGATGCGCTTGCAAGCTGCAAAACAAATGATGCGCCAGTTGGGCCGTATTCGTGCCGAATATGAAGCAGGACAAATCTCTGAGCCAGCGAACACAAACTCTTAATCACTATGCGAATTTATGCCGATAAATTAACGGATCATTTAACTAAACACGTTAAACAGGTTTACCTAATCTTTGGTAATGAGCCGTTACTGATTCAAGAAAGCCGCCAAGCAATCCAAAAGGCATCGTTTCAGCAAGGTTTTGAGGAAAAACACCGTTTTGCGGTGGATGCTAGCATCGACTGGAATCAAGTTTACGACTGTTTCCAAGCGATGAGCCTGTTTTCAAACCGTCAACTGATTGAGCTTGAAATTCCTGAAAGTGGCGTAACAACCGCCGTCAGCAAAGAGCTGCAAACACTGTGTGATATGCTTCATGATGACATCATGCTCGTCATTGTTGGTAGCAAACTGACCAAAGCCCAAGAAAATGCGAAATGGTTCAAAGCATTAAGCTCAAAAGGCGATTGGGTAAGCTGCTTGTCGCCAGATCTACAACGCTTACCTATGTTCATTCAGACACGTTGCCGCACGTTGGGACTAAAACCCGATCAACAATCACTGCAAATGTTGGCTCAATGGCATGAAGGTAACCTATTTGCATTGTCACAAAGCTTAGAGAAATTGGCCCTACTCTATCCGGATGGTGAGCTGACTATCATACGTTTAGAGGAAGCCCTAAGTCGCCATAATCACTTCACTACCTTTAACTGGATCGACGCCTTACTGGCAGGTAAAGCAAACCGTGCACAACGTATTCTTCGCCAACTTGAGGCGGAAGGAGTCGAGACCGTGATCTTGATTCGAAGTGTACAAAAAGAGTTGAGCCAACTTTTAAATATGCATCAAGACTTAACTCAAATGGGAATGAACCAGGTATTTGAGAAATATCGAGTTTGGCAAAACAAGCGTCCACTCTATAACGCAGCACTGACCCGCTTATCGGCGAGTCGTATTTGTGCATTGCTCTCCTTGTTGGCTCAAGCAGAGATAAAAGCCAAAACTCAATATGACGAGTCTGTATGGCCAACTATTCATCAGTTGAGCTTAGAAACCTGCTCTCCTGATATTAAGCTGGCAATTTAAAAATCAAAGCGTGATATAGTGCGCGACCTGTTTTGCAAGCAAGAATGTAAAACACTGTAGAGATAAGAGACAAACCGAGGAAAACCGAGTGCTTCGCGAAGAACTGAAAGACTTTTTAGCTGATAAAGCCGACGACATGAAAGCGGAAGACATTATCGTCCTAAATGTGGAAGATAAATCAAGCGTGACAGATTACATGATCATCTGTACTGGTACATCCAAACGCCACGTTTCATCCATCGCTGACCATGTTGCAACAGAAGTGAAAAAAGCCGGTCTTGAGCCACTAGGAATGGAAGGTGAAAACGAAGGTGAATGGGTAGTCCTAGATATGGGCGACGCCATGCTTCACGTGATGCAAGAAGAGCACCGCGAACTCTACCAGCTAGAAAAACTCTGGGGTTAATCTTTTGAAAATTCAACTAATTGCTGTTGGCACAAAAATGCCAAAATGGGTTGAGGAAGGCTTTCAAGAATATCGTCGCCGTTTCCCGCATGATATGCCGTTGGAGTTGATTGAAATCTCTGCTGGCAAGCGTGGTAAGAATGCCGATATCGCTCGCATCCTGCAAAAAGAAGGAGAAGCGATGCTCGCGGCGGTACCAAAAGGCAACCGTATCGTCACGTTAGATATCCCAGGTAAAAAATGGGACACTCCTCAACTCGCTGAGCAGTTAGAAGCTTGGAAATTAGATGGCCGTGATGTATCAATATTAATCGGCGGTCCTGAAGGACTCGCTCCTGCATGCAAAGCTGCAGCAGACCAAAGCTGGTCATTATCTGCCTTAACGCTACCCCACCCTCTAGTGCGTATCGTAATGGCAGAAAGCTTATACCGAGCGTGGAGCATCACCGCTAACCACCCTTATCATCGCGAATAATCGTTGTTTAACTTTAGAGCCAAGCGTTAATGATTCGTAAACGCCGCAGTCAAATCCGAGATTATCAAGCCGAAGCGCGTCTGTTTGCCAGCCGCGCTATTGTTGCTTTTATCGGCATTGTTGTCTTGATGGGAGCTCTGGTTGCCAACATGTACAACATTCAGGTGAACCAGTTTCAAGACTATCAAACCCGCTCGAACGATAACCGCATCAAAGTGGTGCCTATCGCGCCTAACCGAGGTCTAATTTATGACCGAAATGGCGTTTTACTGGCAGAGAACCGTCCCGTCTTTAACTTAGAACTGACCCCAGAAAAAATTAAAGACATTGATGCAACCATCCAAGAATTACAAACTATTCTGGAAATTACACCAGACCAGATTGAACGTTTCCACCACGAGCGTAAACGGACTCGTCGATTTAAATCGGTCCCACTGCTTACCCAACTGAACGAAAAACAAGTAGCGGTATTCTCCGTCAATCAGTACCGCTTTCCGGGTGTGGAAATAAGTGCGACCTTAAAGCGCTACTACCCTTTCAGCGAAGTCTTAACCCACGTGATTGGTTACGTTTCTCGAATCAATGATCGCGACATGCAGCGCCTGATCCGAGAAGAAAAAGACGCAAACTATCAAGCCACTCGCGACATTGGTAAGCTGGGTATTGAAAAATACTACGAAGACCTCTTACACGGTACAGCCGGATATCAAGAAGTCGAGGTAAACAGCCGCGGCCGAGTAATTCGTACGTTAAAGTACGTTCCACCTGTACCCGGAAAAGACATCGTTTTAAACCTTGATATCAACTTGCAGCTGTACGTACACCAATTATTGGATGGCCGCAGAGGCAGTGCTGTAGTGATCGATCCTAGAGACAACGGTGTACTGGCTATGGTTTCAAGTCCTAGCTACGATCCTAACTCGTTCGTGCACGGAATCTCAGGTAAAGACTATCGTGCCCTTTTGAACGATAAAAACCGTCCTTTGGTCAACCGCACTACACTTGGCATTTACCCTCCGGCCTCTACCATCAAACCATTTATGGCGGTAGCCGCGCTGCAAGAAGGTGTCGTCACACCTAACACCACACGAAATGACCCTGGTTATTGGCGCATACCAAACTCCAACACACGCCCGTTTCGTGACTGGTTGCGTTGGGGGCACGGGCGCGTCGATATCATTAAGTCGATCGAAGAGTCTGTTGATACCTTCTACTATCAAATCGCTTATGACATGGGTATTGACCGTATTTCGAATTGGATGATGATGTTCGGTTTTGGTGATTACACTGGCATTGATATCTACGAAGAAAGTAAGGCGAATATGCCGACTCGTGACTGGAAAATGTCTCGCCATAAAACCCCATGGTATAAAGGTGATACGATCCCTGTGGGTATCGGCCAAGGATATTGGACAGCAACACCAATGCAAATCGCCAAAGCAACCTCCGTATTAGTAAACGAGGGAGAAGTGATCGCACCTCACTTGCTCAAAGCGACGATAGAAAATGGTAACGACTTCGAAGAGCAGCAAACGACAGAATACGTGACTTACCCACCAATCAAGAATGTGCCTAAAAAGTACTGGGATATGGCGAAAGAAGGCATGCGTCGGGTAAACCATGGCACGCGCGGAACAGCTCGCCGCTCATTCTACAAAATGAATTATGAAACAGCGGGTAAATCAGGTACTGCACAGGTCTTCGGTCTGGGTGAAAACGAAGAGTACAACGCCGATGAGATCGCCGAGCACTTACGTGACCATGCGTTATTTACTGGCTTTGCACCATTTGATGATCCTAAAGTGGTCGTCACTGTAGTACTAGAAAATGCCGGTGGTGGTTCTAGTAACGGTGCCCCAGTAGTAAGGAAAATTTTTGACCGAGTCGTTCTTGGTCCAGAAGAAATTGAGCCTGAAAACAATGCGAAGAAAAAGGTAAAACAGTAATGAAGATGGATCCCTCTACAGGTAAAAATCGCGCCCTGTTTGAACGCTTCCATATCGACTTACCACTCCTACTTGGCATACTGGCCCTGATGGGGTTTGGCCTGGTGATCATGTACAGCGCCAGTGGCCAAAGTTTACTGATGATGGATCGCCAAGCCATGCGAATGGTGCTTTCACTCGTTGTGATGCTCGTCCTTGCACAGCTTTCTCCACGAACTTACGAAAGCTTGGCACCTTTGATGTTCGTTGGTGGCGTTATACTGCTTTTCGGCGTGCTGTTTTTCGGTGAAGCATCGAAAGGCGCGCAGCGTTGGCTTAACCTCGGTTTTGTGCGCTTTCAACCGTCAGAGCTATTGAAGCTCGCAGTGCCATTAATGGTGGCTCGCTATGTCGGTAGACAGCCCCTTCCACCAACGCTAAAAACACTCATTGTTGCACTGATTATGGTCTGCTTACCAACCATTCTCATTGCAAAGCAGCCTGACTTAGGTACCTCGATCCTGATCGCCGCTTCCGGTATTTTTGTTATCTTCCTCGCCGGCATTAGCTGGAAAATCATCGCTGGTGCTGCGATTGCATTAGGTGGTTTCATTCCAATTCTGTGGTTTTTCTTGATGCGAGAGTATCAAAAAGTGCGAGTTCGTACTCTATTTAACCCGGAATCTGATCCGCTAGGAGCGGGCTACCACATTATTCAGAGTAAAATTGCGATTGGCTCCGGTGGTATTTCCGGCAAAGGTTGGTTGCAAGGTACGCAGTCACAACTAGAATTTCTTCCAGAACGACACACTGACTTTATCTTTGCAGTAATTGCTGAAGAATGGGGTATGATTGGCTTCCTTTGCCTTTTAGCCATCTATCTATTTATTATTGGACGAGGTTTATATCTCGCCAGCCAAGCGCAAACCGCATTTGGACGAATGATGGCAGGCAGTATTGTACTCAGCTTCTTCGTGTATATTTTTGTAAATATTGGCATGGTAAGTGGCATCCTACCTGTAGTAGGTGTACCGTTGCCACTCATCAGTTATGGCGGCACATCAATGGTAACCTTGATGGCTGGTTTTGGTATTCTGATGTCGATTCATACGCACCGAAAAGCATTCTCTAAGGCGACCTAGACATGCAAAAACGCGCTTTATATTCCTTGGTTTTCTCTGCTCTTATTTTGGCAGGTTGTTCATCAACTAGCCAAAAAGAACAAGAAGGCCGTTACGAACTCGAATCCGATGTTGCACCGGATACACCGCTTTCAGTCGAACACATCGAGGATGCGCATCCTAAATATGAACCGTACAGCCTAGGTGGGAACAAAGATTACCACTTGCGAGGCAAAGACTACAAAATAGTTCGCAATGCGAAAGGCTTTAAAGAAAAAGGCCGCGCATCTTGGTATGGGAAAAAATTCCAAGGTCATTTGACTTCTAATGGCGAAATCTATGACATGTACTCAATGACGGCAGCGCATAAAACGCTACCGTTACCAAGTTACGTAAAAGTTACCAATACTGACAACGGCAAAACCACCATAGTACGAGTTAATGACCGAGGTCCTTTTCACGATGGCCGTATCATTGATTTAAGCTATGCCGCCGCGCACAAGTTAGATGTCATAAAAACAGGCACCGCGAACGTGGAAATTGAAGTGATCAGTATCAATCAGCCCACGGACAAAAAGTCATTAGAAGCGCACCCTAGGTACGTTATTCAAGTGGCATCATCAAAAAATGAAGAACGCGCGCGAACTTTAGGTACCGAGCTTGGTCAAAAATTGGATACAGAAACTTTCCTAGAGAGTGCGAAAGAGTCTTATCGCTTGTTGTTAGGGCCATTTACTGACTATTCCCTGACGCAAGCCACATTAGATAAAGTAAAGTTGCTCGGCTATTCGTCTGCATTTATTAAAAAACACAACACTGCCAAATGACCTCGTGTCATGAATTTCTCTTTGATCCCCCTCTTACATAACTAGGGATTCTGATAAGATGTCTGCAGTTAACCCAAAAATTTGAATTACCATGAATAAAAATAAGTTTGTGAAATCTATTCTCGTTTCTTCGGTTGCCCTTTCTGCAACTTTCGCTCAATCTGCTCTTGCATCACCTATCGTTGTTCCAGATGCCCCTCAAATCGCGGCGAAGGGCTACGTGCTGATGGATTACCATTCAGGTAAAGTACTGGCAGAGAAAGAGATGAACACAAAATTGTCTCCAGCTAGTCTGACTAAGATGATGACCAGCTATGTAATCGGCCAAGAGCTAGCGCGTGGTAATATCTCAGAAGATGATGATGTCACCATCAGTAAAAATGCGTGGGCGAAAAACTTCCCTGATTCATCAAAGATGTTCATTGAAGTAGGCACAACAGTTAAAGTACGTGACCTGAACCGAGGTATCATCGTCCAGTCAGGTAACGATGCCTGTGTTGCGATGGCAGAACATATTGCAGGTTCAGAAGATGCGTTTGTTGACCTAATGAACGCTTGGGCCAACACATTGGGTATGACTAACTCGCACTTTGCCAACGTTCATGGCTTAGATAACGCAGAGTTGTACTCAACACCATACGACATGGCTCTGCTGGGTAAAGCACTTATCCGTGACGTACCAAATGAGTACCGAGTGTACTCAGAGAAGAAATTTACTTACAACGGCATCACCCAATACAACCGTAACGGTCTACTTTGGGATAAGAGCATGAACGTTGACGGTATCAAAACGGGTCACACAAGTAATGCGGGTTACAGCCTAGTAAGTTCAGCAACTGAAGGTCAAATGCGCTTGGTTGCGGTCGTTATGGGTACTAAAGATGCCAATGCTCGTAAGTCAGAAAGTAAAAAGCTGCTAAGCTACGGCTTCCGTTTCTTCGAAACAGTGGCACCGCACAAAGCAGGTGAAACGTTCGTAGAAGAAAAAGTGTGGATGGGTAACAAAGACACCGTAGCACTGGGTCTTGACCAAGATACTTACGTAACACTACCGCGTGGTGAAGCGAAAAACCTAAAAGCAAGCTTCGTCCTTGAAAAAGAGCTAGAAGCCCCAATTAATAAAGGTGATGTAGTTGGTAAGCTATACTATCAGATCGATGGTGAAGATATTGCCGAATACCCACTAATGGCACTAGAAACCGTAGAGCAAGGTAGTCTATTTAGCCGCATGTGGGATTACATCGTATTGTTATTCAAGAGCTTCTTCTAAAAAGAACATTAGAGTAGCAAACTTATTCGCAAAGCCGCCTGAATGGGCGGCTTTTTAAGTTTGAGCTCCTCGTCTTGAGTTCCCCCTAATTTGACTGTACTATTTCGCACCGCAACGAATATCTACTGGAGTTATCGATATGCTAACCATCAACTCTGATGCAAAATTAAAAGACCTGCTTGAGTTCCCTTGTTCATTTACTTACAAGGTAATGGGTCATGCAAAGCCTGAACTTCCAGAGCTTGTTCTTGAAGTTATTCAGCGCCATGCTCCAGGTGACTACAGCCCGACCGTTAAACCAAGTGCTAAGGGCAACTACCACTCTGTGTCAATCAACATTACTGCAACCTCTATCGAGCAGGTTGAGACACTGTACAAAGAGTTAGGTGAAATTGACATCGTACGCATGGTTCTATAATTTTTTGATATATTAAATTTTTTTTGAAAGCAGCCTTGGCTGCTTTCTTTTTATTTATCAAAGAGATAACGAGGCTTTACATCACTTTCAGTTAAAAATCCGTTACGCAGCGGTAGAGCATCAGGGTTATCCGGTTTATAATCCAAAAACTTTATATATTAGCAACAGGAATTCCCATGCAACACCAACTTGTTGTAAAACGACTTGGCCGCCAAGACTATGAGCCTGTATGGAAGGCGATGCATGAGTTCACCGACCAACGCACAGAAGAAACCCGTGATGAAGTCTGGTTGGTAGAACATAACCCAGTATTTACGCAAGGACAGGCAGGTAAAGCTGAGCACTTGATTAACACTGGCGATATTCCTGTTGTACAAAGTGATCGCGGAGGCCAGGTTACGTATCATGGCCCTGGTCAGTTGGTCGCCTACTTCTTGATCAACCTACGCCGTAAAAAATTAGGTGTACGAGATCTCGTTACCACAATCGAGAACCTCGTGATCAACACGCTAAAAGCATACAATATTGACTCAGCCGCACGACCTGACGCACCAGGTGTCTACGTTGCCGGTAAGAAAATATGCTCTCTCGGTTTACGCATTCGTAAAGGATGCTCGTTTCATGGTTTAGCCTTGAACGTAAATATGGATTTAACACCGTTTCTGCGTATTAACCCTTGTGGTTATGAAGGTATGGAAATGGTTCAGGTCAGCCAATTTGGCGGCCCAGACAATGTAGAAGCCGTAGAAAAACAATTAATAGAAGAACTCGTTACTTTGCTCGATTATGAGCAAGTAGAATTCAGCACAGAAGCACCTTCTCAAGGTAATAAAGCATGAGCAAACCAATCCAGATGGAAAAAGGCGTTAAATATCGTGACGCCGATAAAATGGCATTGATTCCCGTAAAGAACATGCCTACAGAGCAGAAAGAAGTGCTACGTAAGCCTGATTGGATGAAGATCAAGCTACCAGCCGACAGCCAACGAATTCAAGACATCAAAGCGGCGATGCGTAAGAATAAACTTCACTCCGTATGTGAAGAAGCATCTTGCCCGAACCTAGCGGAATGTTTTAACCACGGTACAGCAACCTTCATGATCTTAGGTGCTATTTGTACTCGTCGTTGTCCTTTCTGTGACGTTGCTCATGGCCGCCCATTACCACCGGAAGCAGAAGAGCCTCAAAAACTGGCGAAAACCATTGCCGATATGAAGCTGAAATACGTAGTAATCACTTCTGTTGACCGTGACGATCTGCGTGACGGCGGTGCACAACACTTTGCCGATTGTAACCGCGAGATCCGTGCGTTAAACCCGCATATTAAGATTGAAACACTGGTTCCTGACTTCCGTGGTCGCATGGATGTAGCGCTTGATCTAATGAAAGACAATCCGCCAGATGTCTTCAACCACAACTTAGAAACAGCGCCACGTCTTTACCGTAAAGCTCGCCCAGGTGCGAACTATAAATGGTCACTTGAGCTTCTTAAGAAGTTCAAAGAGCAGCATCCCGATGTACCGACCAAGTCTGGTTTGATGATGGGTCTTGGTGAAACCAAAGAAGAAATCATCGAAGTACTGAAAGATCTACGCGCACACGGCGTAACGATGCTGACTCTAGGCCAGTATTTAGCGCCAAGCCGTCACCACTTGCCAGTAGAACGTTACGTTCCACCATCTGAGTTTGACGAGCTAAAAGAAGTTGCACTAGAACTTGGCTTCACGCATGCAGCGTGTGGTCCATTTGTGCGCTCTTCTTACCATGCCGATATGCAAGCTCAAGGTATCGAGATTAAATAAGCTCTCGCTTGTTTTGAAAAGCTTGTTTTGAAGAGAAAAGGTTGGCTCAGTGCCAACCTTTTTTGTATCTGTCAAATGATGATAAAAAGCCATTCTACCTCCGTCATTCTGAACAGCGAGGAACGAGCGTGATTGAGAATCAGTTTCCAACGTACTGATGATTTTTTGGGAAACGCTGAGTAAAAGAGTGTGCCTCAACAAGATTCCTGCTCTCGCCTAGGCTCGTCGGAATGACGCGGTTTGGATATATTGAAAGGGACAGTGTTGGTAGCCATCTCCTTATCACACACTCTTCGCTATATCTCATTCCAAACGCCAGACAAACAAAAAGGCCCTCAATTGAGGACCTTTAGTATATCAATGTTCAAAATAGATGAGTCGAGTTCTAGGAGAACACACGGAGTTTGCACGAGCAAGTGAGTATGTTCGACACCGGAATTGACTCATTCTATGAAGAATAGTTAGGCGTAAACCGGTAGACGCTTACAAATTTCGAGCACTTTCTGTTTAGTCGCTTCGATAACTTCTTCGTTGCCGATGTTATCTAGAACGTCACACATCCAGTTTGCTAGCTCTTTTGCATCTTCTTCAGTGAAGCCACGGCGAGTGATCGCTGGCGTACCTACACGGATACCAGACGTTACGAATGGGCTGCGTGGGTCATTTGGTACTGAGTTCTTGTTTACAGTGATGTTTGCTGCACCTAGTGCCGCGTCTGCGTCTTTACCAGTGATATCTTTGTCGATTAGGTCAACAAGGAACAAGTGGTTTTCTGTACCGTTAGATACGATTTTGTAGCCACGCTCTTGGAACTGACCAACCATTGCTTTTGCGTTTTTCACTACGCGAGCTTGATAAGCTTTGAACTCTGGCTCCATCGCTTCTTTGAACGCTACTGCTTTACCAGCGATAACGTGCATTAGAGGGCCACCTTGACCACCAGGGAACACTGCTGAGTTCAATTTCTTGTACATATCTTCGCCAGCATTTGACAAGATAAGACCACCGCGAGGACCTGCTAGTGTTTTGTGCGTCGTTGTTGTGACCACGTGAGCATGCGGTACTGGTGTTGGGTATTCACCGGCGGCGATAAGACCAGCTACGTGCGCCATATCAACAAATAAGTAAGCACCTGCTTTGTCAGCGATTTCACGCATGCGTTTCCAATCAACGATTTGCGAGTAAGCAGAGAAACCACCGATGATCATCTTAGGTTTGTGTTCAAGTGCTAGCTGTTCCATCTCGTCGTAGTTGATTTGACCAGCTTCATCGATACCGTAAGGGATAACGTTGTAGTGCTTACCCGAGAAGTTTACTGGTGAACCGTGAGTTAGGTGACCACCGTGTGCTAGGCTCATGCCTAAAACTGTATCGCCAGGGTTAAGAAGCGCCATGTAAACTGCGCTGTTTGCTTGAGAACCTGAGTGAGGCTGTACGTTAGCGTACTCACAACCAAATAGTTGGCATGCACGCTCAATTGCTAGTGCTTCAGCTTTATCTACGTACTCACAACCGCCGTAGTAACGCTTACCTGGGTAGCCTTCAGCGTATTTGTTCGTTAGCTGAGAACCTTGCGCTTCCATTACACGTGGGCTTGTGTAGTTTTCAGAAGCGATAAGTTCAATGTGTTCTTCCTGGCGAAGAGTTTCTTCCTGGATAGCTGCGAACAGTTCCGCATCGTAATCTGCGATGTTCATATCACGCTTAAGCATCTGTATCTCCTGACTCAGATTAGTACTGAAAGTTGCAAAAAAACTGTTGAATGACCCGACGCAAACGTTTTCGTCACCCTAATGGCGCGCATTCTACATAATTTGATTTAGGTCATAAAGAGAAATTTACAATTTTTCTCATGCAGTTTTTTCATGATGACAAGCAATGTTTATCATGCCAGCATTGCAATCGCATAACGACAATCTATTGCCTGTCAAATTTGTGCTTTACACCCTGTAAAACAGCAATTACATAGGTTTACCGTAAATTTTACCCTCTAGCTACCGAAAAGATCATCTTTTTACTACTATGCACGCCTTATTTATCACTAATGACTGCAATATTGATGGAAAAACACTCATTAAAAGAAGACTGGATAGCGATTCTCACGGGTACCTTTTTAGTAGCTCAAGGCGTTTTCTTTCTCCAATCCGCGAGCCTTCTAACGGGAGGCACGACTGGATTGGCTCTGCTTATTAGCCAATTTACACCTTTTACCTTTGGTGTGCTGTACTTTTTAGCAAACAGTCCTTTTTACTTACTAGCATGGAAACGCTTCGGCCGTCATTTCGCCATTAATAGTGCCATTTCTGGCGCGTTGGTTTCTATCTTTGCCGATCATCTTTATTTGCTAATCTCGCTCGAATCGGTAAATGAAGTTTATTGCGCCATCGCAGGCGGGCTTTTAATGGGGCTCGGTATGCTGATCCTATTCCGACATCGCTCCAGCTTGGGTGGCTTTAACGTGCTGTGTTTGTTTATCCAAGACAAATTTGGCATTTCAGTTGGCAAAAGCCAAATGGCAATCGATGCATGTATCCTATTTGCTTCATTCTTCTTTGTCACACCAGAAGTGATTGGCCTTTCAATTTTGGGGGCGTTTGCACTCAATCTCGTGTTAGCGATGAACCACAAACCGCACCGCTATTCCGTGACCTACGGTTCATAAATTTTTGATAATGATTGAAGCGCGATTTATAAGATTTCGCGCTCCAATCGCTATATAATACTTCGCGATTTCCAAATAGATCGGTACGGTATGCGCGACTTTCTGCAACAAGCTAAACAGACTCACAGTTATATTGCGATTGGAGAGCTGATCTATAACCCGAAGACACAGACCCTTCATCAAGATGTTATCGCGATTGATCTTGAACCTCGCACCATTGAATTATTAGAACTGCTGTTAACAAGCGTTGGCCACCCACTCTCTGCTGACACCATTATTGAAACCATTTGGCAGAGCAAGTTCATCTCTAAGAATGTGCTCACGAACCGCATTAGCACCTTACGTGCCCTGCTACAGCAGTACTTACCCGAATACGATGCCGCTAAGCTTTTAGTCACTTACCCCCGCAAAGGCTACTTTCTTAACCCTGCCAATATTCGTTTGGTGCCACCAGCGAAAAGCCATCGACGCGTTATCCCAACTCAGGTTGCGAGGAATAAGAACTTCAAGCTGATTTTTGCTTATAGCTTGTGTGCCATACTTGCAGTTTGTAGCGTGACGCTCGCAAGCTTGTTATGGCAACGCCAAGAAATCTCAACACAACAAACACGTCATCAACTACTGATTCCCAAAGTCGAGCTACTACTCAACCGTGTCGATTCAATCGGCTCTCAGGCGCGAAAATACCGCATACTGGTCAAAGCCATCTTGCTGCAACAACAGGTCGAATATCCATACACCGACATCGCCAACCAAGATGCTCCCAGTTACTTTCTTGATCCTATCGGTCATGCGCCATATTTCCCTGGCGCACGAAACATGCAGACCAGCGACTACGAGCTCAATATCGAGTTAAAAGACGGCACAAAACAGGGCATCTTGAAAGCGCAGATGAACCTTATTTATCCTGCGACGGGCAAGCTAGCGTTTCGCAATGAGTACACACTGCGTTTATCTGACTTACAATCGGATATTTTCCAAATGCACTCGGATGTCGCGCAATACTTCAATCTGCCTGCACCTTCGGCAAGTACGTGGCAGCTTTCGGATATTCACAAAAAAATGTTATTCGAGAATGCCTTTTCTAGCCAACCTCTCCGACAATCTGATGAGTTTGCGGCTATAACAACGGCAAGACATCTCGCCTTATACGAGCACGAACATCAAAAGCTGGAAGCGTATTTAACTCAAGTACAATCGTCGTTTGATGTTTTGCCAGATGAGCTGAGCCTCTGGTTAGGTCTATTGCATTTCAAATTAGGTAACTTAGACAGGGCAAAAGCTCTGTTAACGACACCAGATGGCGACTCACGTATCCAAAACGCACTGATTTATACCTTTGTGTCTCACATTGCTTATAAGCAGAACAAACTTGAACAGTTCCGTCTCAACTACATGGAATCACTGGTGGCGCTGCTGCGCGTTTTACCTTCCGAAACCTTGTTTGAGCGTCTTTCTCAATCTGAATCAAAAGAGACTTGCCTCCAACCGTGGAAAACGTTGCATGTTAGTGTGACCGATCAAGAAATCATAAGCCGATGGAAAGCGCTCATTAACGAGTATTGCACTAACGTAGCCAACGAAATAACCCCAAACAAAACAAAGACCTAAATATAAAATTAAGCTTTCATTAACCCCTGTTAGCTTTTGTTTTTTGCCCTTTTTCTCTCACTGAACTTAGCATGCTCGCATTCAAGCAACGGCCCAACATGAAACGGCCTTATCAATCAGGAATGTAAACCATGCTAAACAAAATGACGCTTATCGCAGCAGCAACTCTGGCTCTTTACGGCTGTGGCGGAGGTTCGTCTTCTGGCAGTGCGAATCCAAACAAAATGCCTCAAGAAAGTTTCGACGTCTCGATTCACAACTCAATCTTCGCTCCTGTACCAAACACACAATTGAGCTATTCGTTTAGCTTGGATGGCCAACCAGAGGGCGACATGAAACTGAGCTTCCAAGCGATGGATAGCGAGCAAATATTGGCAGCATTGGCACAAATCCCAAACAGCGAGGCAATGGTCCAGTTGGTTAATGACTTGGTGAACTACGGCGCCGAACAGTTCTACTATTCAGACGAGCAGTACAACGACGACGAAGAGAGCAATACGCTTTACTTTGCAGGATCAGATGGTGCACTCCATGAAATCACTGACGCTTATTTCATTGGTCATCAGTTTATTGCCATGCTTATGCACAGCGGTCCGATTTTCCGCCTAAACGGTGACGACGTAAAAGAGAAAAGCCCGAATATTGACATCGGTGAAGAAACTATGTCTCTGCAAACCACTCTTACAGGCTACGCAGTTCACAACCTTCTAGACCGTTTTGAAGATCATGAGTGGGTACAAAACCTTCCTATGACAGCATCTTGCCAAGTGGTTTGGCAACAGCAAATCCGAGAGACTGGTATGCGTAAAGCGTTCTCGATCTCAGGCAAGAAAATTGAAGCGGCATACCTGATGGAAGAGAACATCTACAACCTAAACTGTGATGATATGGACTCAATGGAGTTCGCCACTTCGGCAGAACGTTGGTTTAATCCGAGCTTAGGTCTGATTGAGCAAATCGAACTACTAAAAGTACAACAAGTACAAATCAACGAAGAGAAAGTGCAGCTAACAGCGATTGAAACAAAATAAGCTCGCATCTTTTAGAGATACGGCATCTCAATAAAAGAAGGCTTTGGGGAGCACACCAAAGCCTTCATCTCGAACATCAATCCTAGGGGTGATGACACCCGAGTTTATTCTTCTATCAATAAAATACGAGTTTCGTAAGGTCGTAACACTTGATGGTTTGACGCGACTGCGCTCGCTGAGTTTTGATAGTTGGATAGCAAGTTTTTCGCTTTACTCAGTTCAAAACGTTCTGGCAGAACGCATTCCACCTCTTCAGCGTAGTAGTTATTGATACACAGCAGCGTTTGTTTGTCGTTCTGGCGAGCGTAAGCAAAAATGCGTTGATGCTCTGGCAGTAAATCTTCATAACGGCCATCGGTGATCACCGGAACCTGTTTACGTAGCTCAATCAAACGTTTGTAGAAGTAGAACACCGAGTTCAAATCAGCAACCGCTGCTTCTGCGTTGATTTCAGAGTAATTCTGCGCCACTTCAAGCCACGGTGTGCCTTCGGTAAAACCAGCGTGCTTTTGGCAGTTCCATTGCATTGGTGTACGTGAGTTATCACGCGACTTCTGCGCCAAAATCGCCATCATCTCCTCGTGTGATACACCATCACGGTTGACCATAATGTCATACATGTTGGTGCTTTCTACGTCACGGTACTGGCTGATCTCGGTGTAACCTGGGTTGGTCATGCCGATCTCTTCCCCCTGGTAAACATAAGGTGTGCCTTGCATCATGTGCACTGATGCCGCAAGCATCTTGGCAGATTCAACACGGTATTGCTCGTCGTTACCTAATCGGCTCACAACGCGTGGCTGGTCGTGGTTACACCAGAACAGCGCCCCCCACCCTTTGCCATTTAAGCCCGTTTGCCAATGATTGAAGATCTGTTTTAACTGAATGAAATCAAACGGCGCTTTGGTCCATTTTTCACCATTTGGATAATCGACTTTCAGATGATGGAAGTTGAACACCATGGATAGCTCTTTGCCGTCTAGCGAAGAATATTGCTGGCAGTGCTCTAGTGTGGTGGAAGACATTTCACCCACCGTCACGCTGCCGTATTTTTGAAACACAGATTCGCTAATCTCTTGAAGGTATTCGTGCACACGTGGACCATCCGTGTAGAAACGACGACCATCACCAATATCGTCACTTGGAAAATCTTGCTGCTTGGAAATCAGGTTGATAACGTCGAGACGGAAACCATCCACTCCTTTTTCTGCCCAGAAGCTGATGACTTCTTTCACTTCTTCACGCACTACTGGGTTTTCCCAGTTTAAGTCCGCTTGCTCTTTAGCAAAAAGGTGCAAATAGTACTGGCCTGTTTTTTCATCCAGCGCCCAAGCGTTACCACCAAACTTAGATTGCCAGTTGTTTGGTTCTACACCATCTACCGGATCTTTCCAAATGTAGTAATCACGGTATGGGCTGTTTTTATCACCCAGTGCGGATTGGAACCACTTGTGTTCTGTCGACGTGTGGTTCACTACAATGTCCATGATAATACGAATGCCCAACTGATGCGCTTCTGCTAGCAAAGTATCGAAATCTTCCATAGTGCCGAACTCAGGGTTGATCGAGTAGTAATCGGATATGTCATAACCGTTGTCGATCATTGGTGATTGGTAAACCGGCGTCAGCCAAATCGCATCCACACCAAGATGCTTAAGATAATCCAGCTTAGAAATGATCCCTTTGATGTCGCCCGTGCCTTTACTGCCACTGTCACAAAAGCTTTTTGGGTAAATTTGATAGATGGTTGCGGTTTTCCACCAGCTCTCATCATGCTTGGTCATAGCCATTTCTAACACTCACTTACCAGTAATCGGAAACTTAAAATTTGAAAAGAAAAATAGGCGGAGGCAGCCAAGTCACTGCCTCAAATAGAATTACGCGTTTGCAGGCTCAAGCTCACCTTTGGCTTGTGCACGCTTATAAAGAATTAACGTTAATGCGGCAGGTACCAGCATTGCGACTAACATAGCCAAAGCAAAAATGCCCCAGAACTGCGGTTGGATAGATAAGATGCCAGGCAAACCGCCCACTCCGATACCGTTCGCCATTACGCCCGCACTACCACAAATAGCAGCAGCACACGCACTACCGATCATTGCGCTCAGCATTGGGAACTTGTATTTCAAGTTGATGCCGTACATCGCCGGCTCAGTCACACCAAGGTAAGCAGAGATAGCTGCAGGCACTGAGATATCACGCTCGCCGTGTTTTTTACTGATGATAATGATGCCGACGACCGCAGACGCTTGAGCAATATTTGAAAGCGCAATCAGAGGCCAAATTGGCGTGCCGCCTAGCTCTTGCATCAGTTGAAGGTCTACCGCGTTGGTGGTGTGGTGAATACCAGTAATGACCAATGGCGCGTATAGGAAGCCGAAGATGGTTGAGCCAATCATTGCGAAGTCACCCGTCATGGCTGCTTTTGCTGCGAAAGCAACGCCGTCACCCAACATACGACCGAATGGACCAATGATAGAGTGCGCAAGAATCACAGACACAATGATTGAGACAAACGGCACGACCACTAGGTAAAGGTAAGACGGAATGATGCGTTTTAAGTTGGTTTCAATAAACGCCAGAGCCATACCAGCAAGCATTGCTGGAATCACTTGCGCCTGATAGCCCACTTTCTCGATGGCGAATAAGCCAAAGTCCCAAACTTCAGGTACTTGCTTACCAATTAGGTAAGCGTTCATTAACTGCGGCGAAACCAGCGTGACACCCAATGTGATACCCAAAATCGGAGTACCGCCGAGTTTTTTCACTGTCGACCAACACACGCCAACTGGTAGGAAGAAGAAGATTGCTTCACCAATTAGCCATAGGAAAGAGTGTACCGTTGCCCAAAACTGGCTGATTTCCGTTAGCGTTTGACCATCAAACATCTTGATGTCGCCAATCACGTTACGGAAGCCAAGGATCAGACCACCGGTAATGATCGCAGGTAGCAGTGGTACAAAGATTTCTGCAAGGTGGGAAATACCACGCTCAACGATATTCATGTTTTGACGAGCAGCGTTCTTCGCTTCGTCTTTGCTGGCTTCACTTTTACCCGTCAGTCCGATCAGTACCTTGTAAACTTCATCCACTTCAGTACCGATAACCACTTGGAACTGGCCTGCGTTGGTAAAACAGCCCTTCACCATCGGTAATGTTTCTAACTGTTTCGTATCTGCTTTGTCCGTATCATTTAGAACAAAACGCAAGCGAGTTAAACAGTGACTTACACTGGCAATATTGTCCGGCCCCCCGACCAGCTCAATAAGACGCTCCACGTCTTTACGCGCAATCTTACTCATAACTTTGTCCACCCTGTATTGGATACATTCGATTCATCATTTTGTTTTTATAAATGGGAACATTCCCATTTCTTAATTTTAATATTGCCATTCGAAGACAAAAAACAAAATGGGAACAGTCCCATTAATTGAGAATGATCACAGTATAATTTTAGAGCAGATCGTTTTAGTGTGGATTAACAAACGATAGGCTGTTGAGTAAAGTGAACCACTTCCTCATCGCCATTTAATTGATTGATCAGCATGTTAGCGGACTTCTCACCTGCAAGGGTATAACCTGGATCGACACTAAATACTTTAGGGAAAAGGAAAGAGAGCAATTCATTACCACCAACACCTGTCACAACCACGTCTTCACGGCCTAACTCTTGAAGACGCTTAATCACGCCCAACGCGATAGTGTCACTGGCGCACACGATGGCCTGAGTATCAGATTGAAGGACTTTGTCTACCAACTGATAAGCACTTTCATGGCTCAACTTACCCGTTTGGAAACAAGGTGCAATTTGCTTGCGTTGACACCAAGCTTTATAAGCATTTAGACGAGCTAAGCCAGTGGTTTTGTCTTCAGGATCAACACCAATATAAGCAATGTGAGATAAAGATTGCTGCTCAAGATGAGACAAAGCCATGTCTATCACACCTTGGTTGTCGTAGTTGATCGAAGAAACCATTTGCGTGTCCATCGCGATCACGACGATACGATTCCCCCACTCCGCCAATGCTCGCTCATCACATCCAGTAAAGCCAAACACGATCACCCCATCGACGTTGCGACGTTTAAGCACATCCAAATGTTCATTGGTTTTATCGCGATCGAATTGGCTCTCCATGATCACCGCATCATAACCAGCGGAATACAAAGCATTGAGCATGGTACCAACGGCGCGATTTTCTGATGGTGAATCTAAACGGGAGATGATAACCCCAATAACCTTTTGACTGCCACCACGCATCGACTGCGCCGACTTTGATGGGACGTAGCCTGATTCACGAATGATTTGCTCTACCTTCTCACGCGTTTGCGGTTTCACTTTTGGATCGTTAGTAAGCACACGGCTTACTGTTGATTTGCCCACGCCTGCCAATTTTGCGATATCAAGAATGGTGAGTTTTTTGCTCATAAGTGTTCAGATTAAAAGAAGGAATCAAACAAAAGGGAAGCAGTGGCTTCCCTTATCTCAGTCAGTAATGAAGATTACTTGTTTAAGTACGCAGGCACATCTGCAATGCTATCTAATACTACCGTTGCAATGGCTTCGCCCTGTTCCGTTACTGGCTTACCAGTGCGAACCAAAATCTTAGTGCCAACGCCTGCCGCTTCTGCTGCCATCATGTCTTCAGCTTTATCGCCGATCATCACAGATTTCTCCATGTCGATCTTCAAGAAGTCACGCGCAGAAATGAACATGCCTGGTTTTGGCTTACGGCACTCACAATCTTGCTTGTACTCGCCAATGCCATGTTCTGGATGATGTGGACAGTAATAGATACCATCGAACTCAACACCATTATCAGCAAAGTTCCAATCCATCCATTGAGTCAGAGACAAGAAACGGTCTTCACTGAATTTACCGCGTGCGATGCCCGATTGATTCGTCACTAACACTAGAAGGTAGCCTTTATCTTTTAGCGCTTTCGTCGCTTCAAATACACCATCAATGTACTCAAAATCATGTTCGTCATGAACGTAGCCGTGGTCAACGTTTATCACGCCATCACGATCGATAAAAACAGCAGGTTTTGCCAAAACGTATTTCTCTATTAACTCGGTTTAATCAGATTATTACATACCTTATAAACTTCAACACTATCTAATTCATTCTAGGCCTCGACAAAACGGTTGATTTGTTGGGCAAGAATCGGTAAATCTGAGGGTGCCCCGCCGTCTACCTCCTGCTTGTTATCTATACATCTTCGTTTCAAAACAGAACATCCATACATTTAGACGTCTAGACGTAAAAATATCTATTGACTTCATTCTGCTTAACCCATAGCATCAACTGAAAATTGAGATAAAGCTCAACATTAAGTTCTGTCAAAGGCCGTTTTTGACAGCGAAGTTCCCCGTATCTTTGGGCAGGTTGAAACATGATAGAAATAAAAAACGTCAATAAAGTGTTCTACCAAGGCAGTAAGGAAATCCTTGCCCTGAAAGACATTAACCTACACATCGACAAAGGCACCATCTTTGGTGTTATCGGTTCATCAGGTGCTGGTAAAAGTACGCTGATTCGCTGTGTCAACATGCTAGAAGCACCGACCTCTGGTTCCATCATCGTTGATGGTGTAGATCTAACCAAACTCAGCAAAAAACAACTAGTCGAAACACGCCGTAACATTGGCATGATCTTCCAGCACTTTAACCTGCTTTCGTCTCGTACTGTGTTTGATAATGTAGCACTGCCACTAGAACTGGCAGGTAAAGACAAATCGCAAATCACAGCAAAAGTAACTGAGTTGCTAAAGCTTGTAAGCTTAGCCGACAAACACGAGAGCTACCCATCTAACTTAAGTGGCGGACAAAAACAGCGTGTGGCAATTGCTCGTGCATTGGCATCCGATCCTAGCGTGCTGCTTTGTGATGAGGCCACTAGCGCACTAGATCCAGCAACAACTCAATCTATCCTTGAGTTATTGAAAGAGATCAACCGCAAACTCAACATCACGATTTTACTTATCACTCACGAAATGGAAGTCGTAAAAAGCATCTGTCACGAAGTAGCAATCATCGGTGGTGGTGAGCTGGTGGAAAAAGGCACCGTTGGCGATATTTTTGCGCACCCTAAGACAGAGCTAGCACACCAATTCATTCGCTCAACGCTGGATCTTTCCATTCCTGAAGATTACCAAGCACGTCTGCAAGCAGAGCGTGTTGATGGCAGCTACCCGTTGGTTCGCTTAGAGTTTACTGGCGCAACCGTCGATGCACCGTTAATGTCGCAAATTTCTCGTAAATACAATATTGATGTGAGTATTTTGAGTTCCGACCTTGATTACGCTGGTGGCGTGAAATTCGGCATGATGGTCGCAGAGCTATTTGGTAACGAAGAAGATGACAACGCAGCTCTTGAATACCTGCGTAAGCACAACGTAAAAGTAGAGGTACTTGGTTATGTCCTTTAATACGATTTCTGAATGGCTGAGTTTAAACAGCAAACTACTTTTAGGTGCAACGTGGGAAACGCTTTACATGGTTGCGGTTGCCGGATTAGTCGGCTTTGCTGTGGGTATTCCATTAGGCGTAATCCTCCATATTACTAAGAAAGGCGGCCTACTTGAAAACACCAAACTAAATAGCGGCTTAGGCGCTATCGTTAACATTGGTCGTTCAGTGCCATTCCTCGTACTGATGGTTGCGATTATTCCAGTGACAAAAATGCTAGTTGGAACCTTTATCGGCACAACCGCAGCAATCGTCCCACTGACTATTGGCGCCATTCCTTTTGTCGCTCGTCTTATTGAAGGTGCTTTATTAGAAGTACCGACAGGCTTGGTGGAAGCAGCGCAGTCAATGGGGGCGACACCAACACAGATCATCACAAAAGTTCTACTACCTGAAGCAATGCCGACTATTGTTAACTCAGTAACGATTACCTTGGTCACTCTCGTTAGCTACTCAGCTATGGCGGGTACGGTAGGCGGCGGCGGCCTAGGTGACGTAGCCATTCGTTACGGTTTCCACCGCTACGATGTAACTATCATGGCCGTGACTGTCGTGATGTTGATTGTTCTAGTACAGATTATTCAGTCTATCGGCGACGCAGTGGTGCGCCGTGTAGACCACAGATAAGCATCAAAAATACAAATTATAAGGAGATAAAGATGAAATTTAGCCTTAAAGGTCTTTTGACTGTAGCAACGGCCGCCTCTGCTCTTGCTCTAGCGGGTTGCGGCGACAAAGAAGTAGACGTAAACAAAGTAAAAGTTGGCGTTATTGCTGGTGCTGAAGCACAAGTAGCCGAAGTTGCCGCTAAAGTAGCAAAAGAGAAATACAACCTAGACGTTGAGCTAGTAACATTTACCGATTACGTAACACCAAACGCCGCTCTGGATGATGGTTCAGTAGACGCGAATGCGTTCCAGCACAAACCATACCTAGACCAACAAGTGAAAGACCGCGGCTACAAACTGGCTATCGCGGGTAACTCATTCGTTTACCCTATTGCTGGTTACTCAAAGCAAGTAAAATCAATTGATGAAATTCAAGATGGCGCACGCATCGCAGTACCAAACGACCCAACTAACCTAGGTCGCTCACTACTGCTTCTTGAGCAACAAGGTTTGATTACGCTACGTGATGGCGTTGGTCTACTCGCTACAGTACGTGACATCGTAGGCAACCCTAAAAATATCGAAATCATTGAACTAGAAGCCCCACAGCTTCCACGTTCACTGGATGACGTAACGCTATCTATCATCAACACCACTTACGCAAGCTCTATCGACCTATCGCCAGAGCGTGACGGCGTGTTCGTTGAAGATAAAGACTCACCATACGTAAACCTAATTGTCGCTCGCGAAGAAAATGTTAATGCGCAAAACGTACAAAACTTCGTAAAAGCTTACCAAACGGAAGAAGTTTACGAAGCGGCAAAAGAGCTGTTCAAAGGTGGTGTTGTGAAAGGTTGGTAATCCCACTTTTCAAAACATGACCGAAAACAACGTTCCAAACGTAAACGTTCTAAACCTAAAAGGGCTGATGTAAAAACATCAGCCCTTTTTATTTCTCTATCTAACCATTTAAGTAGCTTCAATTCGCTACTTAAGGTGGTCCCAAGAGATATTCGACACGATTCGGCAGTCATCACACTTAAAATGAAATATGTCATGTAGTGGCTCATCGAGTAGCCACTCGCCATCGCATTTTGGACACTTGCGCGCTTTCTCGCTCTCCAGCGACTGACCTCCGACACGATACTGGTAATAGTACGTAGGGATCTTCGTGATGTATTCGATACGGCCACGTAAGTCCCAACCTCGGCGAAACAGCACACTATCCACATCGCAAATTTCGTGCAGCGCCGCATGTTCCGCTCGGCAACCCCCTGCCATTTGGATTTCATCACACGCTTGCCACTCAGTCTGCCACTTAATGACGGCTTTATGGTCTCCATTAAGTGTTGGCTCATTACGATACAAAGGAATTGGCAACAGGGTTTCACCACTTCGCAAAGGCGAACACGTATGAACATAAGTCGTGTACAACACTTGCCAGCTAGGTGTCTCTTCTTCGGCTGCTTGTTCTGAATTCAAATCACGCCCCAGCATACGCATTTTCGGAGCAAGCAAAGACGCATCCGACAAACGGTTCATGCACACTTTGACGAAATCTGAGTGATAACGTGGATGCAAGCTGTCTTGTTCTGGGCAAACAACACGAACGAAAAATTCACCTTCTCCCATCACTATCGGAAATTCACGACCTAATACTTGGCCGTTGTAACGCAGAGCATCCATCAAGCCATTAATGGCTTTGTCTACCGCGCTGACGGTGGTGTTATCAAAACACTCAAACTGCAACTCAACAACATACATACTTAGACGGCAGCCTCTAACTTATTCAAGAACTCAACCAATGAATCTGCCAATACATCACGTTTAGAGGTGCCCAAACGCTCTAGAATCACATTGCCAGTGAGGTTACAAATAGAAATCACATCCATTTCCTCATCTGTCGCTGCGATAAATACTGTTGGTTTAAGTTTCAAGCGGCGCTGCGTCACCAAATGACCAAGAATATTTTCTTGTAGACGCACGAAATCGTCATCGCTCCAGACTTGCAGCAGCGTCAACGAATTACCTTGCCAAGTTGCCTCCATATCGGCGCAGTATTGAGAACCATAAAAGGCTTTAACATCATCTTGCAGTGACAACTCAATCGCATTTTCCACATTGGTGAAATCGGCCATTTCATCACGTGCGACCGCTTTCCAAAGCACCTTTCCATCACGCTTCTCTTCGACACAAGGAGAAACAAGCTCTGCAAGCTCTTCACTGCTTGGCAACTCATTGTGCTTAGCTTGCCAAGCTTGTTGGTAGCGCAGGCTGAACTCTTGTAGCGCCTGAGTAACGTTTTGGGTCATGAAGGTCTCCTCATTCCTTATTTATCAGATAGCCGTACTTGCCGGATGGCAATTGACCAGCGGATTCAGTAAAATTCTCGCCATTCTAATCGAAAACGACCACAAAGTATGAGCAAATATTCTGACGCTAAAGAGCTTGCTGGCCTAACACTAGGTAAAACGACCGAGTATGCGAACCAGTATGACCCAAGCTTGCTGCAACCAGTCCCTCGCAGCCTGAACCGAGATGACCTTCAGTTAGGCGATACTCTGCCTTTCATGGGGCACGACATTTGGACGCTGTATGAACTGTCTTGGTTAAATAGTAAAGGTTTACCACAAGTGGCCGTTGGCGAAGTATACATTCCAGCCACCAGCGCAAACTTGATTGAATCGAAGTCTTTCAAACTGTACTTAAACAGCTATAACCAAACCCGCTTTGCAAGCTGGGAAGAAGTGACTGAGCGTTTAACACAAGACCTGTCTGAATGCGCAGGTGAAAAGGTGCTGGTTGAGGTGAATCCAGTGACCCACTATACCAATCAACCTATCGTAACAATGGACGGTGAATGTATAGATGACCAAGACATTGACATCACCAGTTACGATTTTGATGCCGATTTGCTTGGAGGTGCGGCAGGTGAAGCACAAGTTGAAGAGGTGCTACATAGCCACCTATTGAAATCAAACTGTTTGATCACTAACCAACCCGACTGGGGCAGTGTAGAAATTCGCTACCAAGGCGCAAAAATAGATCGTGAGAAGCTGTTACGTTACTTAGTGTCTTTCCGCGAGCACAATGAGTTCCACGAGCAGTGTGTAGAGCGTATTTTTACGGATCTAATGAAATACTGCCAACCAAGCAAACTGACCGTATTTGCCCGCTATACGCGCCGTGGAGGCTTGGATATCAACCCTTACCGCTCAACGGAACAAGATAAGCCAGCTCACAATCACCGTATGGCTCGTCAGTAAACGCATAGGCAACAGAAATAAGTTCGGCAATCTAAAGGGTTGCCGGACGTTTTTATTGTCCAAGCATGTTACTATATCAAATGGCTTCAACCCGCATTTAAACGGCTAACTGAGGCTTTTCGCCGTTATCGCCATATCTAAAAACAGTTCGAGGGAACGAAAGGATGTTTTGGGACAGTTCGCGTCTATTCAAATTGATTGGCTTTCTTTGCTTGCTGTTTGTACAGCCACTTCATGCAACCATTTTATCGTCCGCGTTACTCAACGAAGCACAACAATTGGCGGAAATAGAGCCATCACAAGCAAAACAAGCGGCAACCAACTATTTGTCACAGCGTGAACTAACAGAACGCAAAGAAAGTGACAGCCCTTCAGCCATGTCTCGCGACGAAACAGATCGTAGCGTTCGCACACCAAGCAGCACCATCGAAGCGCACAAGATTATCGCTCAGGCAGATTACGCCATGGGTAATGTTCGTTCGGCTATCGAGCACCTAAATAAAGCGGAACGCTTAGCGCAAGAATATCAATTGCCGTACATGGACTTAGATCTCCAACTGATGCGCAACCAAATGATTTGGATGTACGACGAAAACTACTCAAAAGCGGAAGATACGCTTAACCAAATTGAACAACAGCTCGATGAAGCCGATGCCGTATTACAACGCACCGACAGTGTTCGCTACCGACTAGTGATGCAAAGAGCACTCCTCGCTTCACATAGTGGCGATATCATTAAAGCGGAAAACTTGTACTCTGAAGCAAAGACCATGCTTGACGATAGCCGCTCTGAGTTAGCCTTGATCGACTACTACACAGCCGTCGGCGAGTTCTACCTCAATAGCAAGAAATACAATTTGGCTTTGTCAGAACTGCTATACGGTTATTGGCAATCTATTGAAAGTAACAGTGGTGCAAGGTTAGCAAAAGTGAATCGCCTTTTGGCTAGGCTCTTCCAGGAGCGACGAGTGTACGACAAAGCGATCGAATACTTATCTCAAGCCGCAGATTTTTATGACTCTTACCCTAGCTCTCCGATCCTAGCGGACGTCCTAGAGCAAATGGGCGACATCTACTTTTATCAGGGTAAGTTTAACCTTGCGTTAGTGCATTACTTCAACGTGCTTGACCATGAAAGTACCAGTAAGAACATCAATAGAATCATTAAAATTCGCTTAAGCTTGGCGGCTACCTACCTACAACTCTATAACTACGCGCTAGCAGAGCAGTACTTAGACCGCTCTAAAGAGCTTTTAGAATACACCAATATTCCTAAGCTTGAAGCAAAGGCTGCCCTGCTTCAGTCAGGTCTGGCTTATCATCAAAATGACAGTAAAGACGTCATTACTAATGCAAAGCTGGCGTTAGCGCTTGCTGAAAAGTCACCTGAAAATAACAACTTCATTAAGCAGCAGTCATACCGTTTACTTGGTTTGGGTTACGAGCAGGCAGGCGAATACAAACTTTCTCTGCAAGCTTATAAAAAATACACCAACCTCGTTCGTCTAGAACAAAAGCAGCTTAACCAAATCAGTGAGGATGCGTTCCGTCAGCAAAAAGAATTTGCCGAACAAACCATCCATTACATCGGTCAATCAGAACGCTTAGAGCAAGTGGAAAGAGAGCATCGTAAATTCCAGAAAATCTCATTTGCATTGTTTATTACTGTCTTGGTCATGTTTTTGTTCATTATGCGCCGTGGTGTCATTATGCAGCGCCAAGCAAGTGAAATCGAAAAACTGCGTAACGACCTCTTCACCCACTCTCGCTCTCGTTTACGTAACTTGCGTATGCTGAATGTTAAGCTTTCTCGCTCATTGAAAAAGTCGAGCGAAACTTTCGAGCAATGGCAAATGGGTGAATTGATCCACGAACCACTTAATGATCGCCTACGCTTTGTTATGATCGATTTGCCATTCTTACGAAGCATGTACGTCCATAACGGCTATAAGGCAGGTCTAGAACTAGAACGGGCATTTGGCGACTTCCTTGCGGAAAAAATAGAAAAACCGTCGCGTCTTTACCATTTCTCAGATGCGAACTTACTCTACATAGAACCGAACGCTGACCGTGATGCTTCTGCCGAAGTCATGTTCGAAAAATTCCAGACTTGGGTGGATGAGTTCGCACAGCAGCACAACGTCAATCGTATTATTCGTATGGGCATCAGTGATTATCCGTTCTTACCCCGAGCCTACACTGCAATTAACGATGAGGAATTACTCGATCTGTTGTTGCTTGCGACTCACATCGCACGAGAAGTCAGCTTGAAGGATAAGCAAAGCCACTGGGTGTTCTTAAAAGCCATCGATAATGCGCCTGCTGCTAGCTTTGCAACAGGTAACATAAGAACTGCCTGTCAACATGCCATTAGCCAAGGCCTGATCAAGATCCATTCGTCCTACAAGAATGAGGACGACATCAAGAAAATATTAAAAAATGGATAATTAAACGCCTGTTGAACGTAATAACTAATGACGCTATAAAGTTTTTTGTTATTATCAGATAATTGTCAGTAGTACATGGACTTAACCGTAGTCACTTCATGGGAATCTTGGAATCCGATATTCAGTCGCAGCTGCATCAGCTGAGTTGTCAACTTGACCAACTCAGACTGACTCATCGTGATACTTCACTCAAATTCAAACGTGAACAACAAGTTCTTAAACGCGTTGTGGCATCATTGTCTTCAGCTTGCCAGGGTTCGAATACTCAGGTATCCAACTACCTATTTGAAATCCAACAAGAGCTGCAACATCAAAAAGATATCAGCACTCTTATCCCGCGTTTAGCGGTATTAGAGAGGATGCTCAAACAGCAGTCGAAGACGATGGATAAACAAAACGGTTACCTTGACGAACAAATCAAGCACAGTGGTGAAACACTGCAACGTGTCACGGGCTTACCTGCGCAGTTAAAACGTGAACTACGGAACCTGATGAGTTTCTCTGAAGTTCACGCCAGCAATAAAGCTGATCAAGCCACTAAGCTACTGAGTATTTACGAACGCGCTCTGAAAATCATCACGTCTAATTCACGTCTACATCTTAGTGAATTTGAAAGCAATCCCGACAGATCTCAGCTTGAGTGCTTAGCCAGCGACCTCCAACATACTATTACAGAGCTGGATTTCGAGGGAGAATCAGGCGATAGATTGCTGGATATTCGCGCTAAGTTGCTCCTTGGCGTGAGTGCCGAGTCTCTCATTGAGCTTACGCTCTCAACGCTGAAATTGGTTGTCGAAGCAACAAAGTTCGAGCGCGAGGCGTCTAGCCAATTCCTTGATCAGCTGAACACTTCTCTCGCAAGTAACCTAAAAACCGTTCATCAGAACGTCGACCAGCATCATACCTACTTTGAACACCGCCAAGAGCTCAACACAGAAATGAACAGCTTGGTTGAATTAAGCCAAAAGTCACTTAATCAAGCTCAAGATATCGCGGTTGTGAAAAAAGAAATCACGCCTCTTCTCGAAAAAATGGCGTCGCTAACAGAGCGACTGAAAATGACGGAAGAGCGAGAGCAAGCGCTGCAAGAGCGGTTAAGTTACAGTAAGAACCAACTCGAAGCGGTATTTGAAACTACGCAAGATTATCGTCGACGCTTAGATGACCAAGCTCAGCGTATGTTGCTCGACTCGCTGACTAAAGTTTATAACCGCACTGCATTTAACGATCGACTAGAGCTAGAGTATCGCCGTTGGATTCGCTCTCAGCAAAACCTTCGTGTTGTGCTGTTTGATGTAGACAACTTCAAAGCGGTGAATGATAGCTATGGTTATACGGCTGGCGATAAAGCGCTGAAGATCATCGCTCGTACTATTAACAAGCGCGTATCAGAAACGGAAACAGTGGCTCGCTTTGGTGGCGAGGAGTTTATTCTACTCGTCCCGGAACAATCTGAAGAATACACACTGGATCTTATTAAGCATATCCAGCGTGATATTAGCCAATTACCCTTTAAGTTCCGTGAGCAAAATATCATGATTACCTTAGCTGCTGTATCGACGTCTTTCAAAGAGTCCGATACGCCAGAGTATGTGCTCGATCGTCTTGGCAAGATGCTTGCGGACGCTAAAAAACGTGGAACAAACCAGCTTAACTGGAGCTAAGATTCGTACAAAAAGCGAGCAAACAAACCAAATTTGGTGCAATCTACGCTTTATAACCACCAATTTTCAACGAGTTATCACATTTCTTCCCTTTTAGTCTGCTAAGCTGTAAAAACCCAAGTCACTTCAAGATGATGTATTTATAGAAGGCAAATGTATCATCTTGAGGTTGCTTGGGAGTTGATAACCATAAAACCAAATCGGCCAACTACCTTTCATCAAACCATACGTATAACACCAAAAAGGTAAGTTGGTACTTTCCCTCAAATTAATGCAACACAAGGAGGCGTTATGATTACCCATATAAGCCCCGCTGGTAGCATGGACTTGCTATCTCAACTAGAAGTAGAGCGCTTAAAGAACACAGCCTCGAGTGAACTTTATCAGCTGTACCGTAATTGCACATTAGCGGTGTTGAACTCCGGTAGCCATACCGATAACTCGAAAGAACTGCTCGATAAATACCAATCGTTTGATGTCAACGTCGTGCGTCGTGAGCGTGGTATTAAGCTTGAGCTGACTAATCCGCCAGAGCACGCTTTTGTTGACGGCGAAATAATTAAAGGTATCCAAGAGCATCTGTTCTCCGTATTGCGTGATATCGTTTACGTAAACATGCATTTGGCAGACGCCCAACGGCTCAACCTTACTAACCCAATTCACATTACGAACCTCGTGTTCGGCATTCTTCGTAATGCCAGAGCATTAACTCCAGGTATCGCACCGAATCTTGTCGTATGTTGGGGTGGTCACTCTATCAATGGAGTGGAGTATCAGTACACACGTGAAGTGGGTAACGAACTGGGCCTGCGTGAACTTAACATCTGTACAGGTTGCGGCCCTGGCGCAATGGAAGGGCCGATGAAAGGTGCAGCAATTGGGCACGCAAAGCAACGTTATACTCAGCAACGTTATCTTGGTTTAACCGAACCCTCGATTATTGCGGCCGAGCCACCAAACCCAATAGTAAATGAGCTGGTCATCATGCCCGACATCGAAAAGCGCTTGGAAGCTTTCGTCCGTATGGCTCATGGTATCGTTATTTTCCCAGGAGGCCCGGGCACAGCGGAAGAGCTACTGTACATTCTTGGCATCATGATGCACCCGGATAACGCCGATCAACCAATGCCTATCGTATTAACAGGACCAAAAGAGAGTGAAGAGTACTTCCGCTCTATTGATGAGTTCATTCGCGACACACTTGGTGAGGAAGGGCAAAAGCACTACGAGATCATCATTGACGACCCGGCAGAAGTCGCTCGTATTATGAAACGCTCCATGGACTCGGTACGCCTTCACCGAAAAGAGAAAGGCGATGCGTACAGCTTTAACTGGTCATTGAAAATTGAGCCAAACTTCCAACTGCCATTCGAGCCTACTCATGAGTCGATGGAACAATTGGATTTAAGCCTAGATCAAGAACCGCAAGTTTTAGCGGCCAACTTGCGTCAAGCCTTCTCTGGCATAGTGGCAGGTAACGTAAAGGCTGAAGGCATTCGAGAAATAGAACGTAGAGGGCCTTTCACCATTCATGGCGACGCAGTCCTCATGAAAAAACTCGATAAGTTGCTAAAAGACTTTGTCGAACAGCACCGAATGAAATTACCTGGCGGTTCAGACTACGAACCGTGTTATCGAATCGCTCACCCGGAAATTGGTGGTCGATAGTCAGGCTAGCATTCGTTACACTAGGGGCATTACGCCCCTTTTTTATTGCTAAGTCATTATGTCTATTCATCTTGTTATCATTGATGCCCTAAACCTGATCCGCCGAGTGCACTCAGCACAACCAGATCCAACCGACATAGCAAGAACTATAACCACAACGCAAAGAACCCTCACTCGCATTCTGTCAGAGGCCAACCCGACACACATCATCGCAGTTTTTGATCACCACGAACAAGACAGAGGTTGGCGCGCTGAAATTCTCCCTGACTATAAGCAAAACCGAAAACCAATGCCTCTGCCACTACTGCAAGGGTTAGATGCGATTCAACAAGCGTGGTGGGAGCAAGGTATTGATTCATTGCTGTCTGAAGGCGATGAAGCAGATGATTTGGTTGCTACACTCGCAACGAAAGTGGCCAGCCATGGTGAAAAAGTCACCATCGTTTCGACTGACAAAGGTTACTGCCAGCTACTTTCCCCTACCCTACAAATCCGTGATTATTTCCAACATCGTTGGTTAGATGAACCATTTATCGAAAAAGAGTTCGGCGTAAAACCAAGTCAACTAGCGGATTACTGGGGATTGACAGGGATAAGCTCTAGCCAGGTTCCGGGCGTACCTGGAATTGGCCCGAAAGCAGCGAAAGAGATTCTCACTCAGTTTGAGAGTATTGAAGCTGCCTACGCTAGTGAAGATCTCGTACCGAAATACCGTAAAAAATTGGATGAGCACATTGAGTCTGCTCGTTTATGTAAACGCGTCGCCGCTTTAAAGTGCGATATAGAACTAGGCTTTAACTTGCAAGATATTCGCTTTTTAGGGCCAAACAAAGCGGAGTAGTGCCCGATGGTAGTTTCACACCATGAAACCCTCAGATATTAAAAAAGCGCCATTTGAAGGCGCTTTTTCTATTCTAATCATGTGCCGTCCTAAATAAGGTTGACACTTTCCCCCCAAAAAAATTGGAGAGTGTTATGAAATCAACAACTAAAAGAACTCAGCGCGATTACTCCCTCGCTTTTAAACTCACTGTAGTTGATGAGGTTGAAAAAGGAAGCCTCACTTACAAACAAGCCCAAGAGAAGTATGGCATCCAAGGTTGCTCTACGGTTTTGGTTTGGCTTCGTAAGCATGGTCGACTAGATTGGTCTAAAGGGACACCTAACTTTATGTCCAAAGGAGACTCTATGGCCGAGTTCAATTTACCTCCTACACCAGAGCAACGTATTAAAGAGCTTGAGAAGCAGCTCGAAGATGCTCAACTCAAAGCCGACTTCTTTGAAGCTGTCGTGAACGTTATGGAACGTGACTATGGTGTTAGAGTGACAAAAAAGCACAAAGAAGCGTTGTCCAAGAGAAAACCATTGTAGGTTTGAGCGTTACGAAGTTTTGTCAGTTAGTACAAATCTCTCGCCAAGCTTATTATAAGCAATGCCAAACTCAATCTCGTTGTGAACATCATGAGCATGCTGTCATTGGCTTTGTCCGTGAAGTCAGGCTGAAGCAGCCACGCATTGGCACGCGTAAACTGAAGTTCTTAGCAGCAACAAAGGGCATTCAAATAGGTCGCGATAAGCTCTTTGAACTTCTCAGAAAGCATCGGCTGTTAGTGAGAGCAAGACGAGCCTATCACCGAACGACTGACAGCCGTCATCGATTTTTCTGTCACCCAAACAAAGTGAAAGATGGGCTGACACCAACGAAGCCAGAACAACTGTGGGTTGCTGATATTACTTACTTGCCAACTCAAAATGGAGAGAGTTATCTCAGCTTGGTTACAGACGCTTATTCAAGGAAGATTGTTGGTTTTTATGTGGATGACAACATGAAAACTCAATCAGTTAAGCGGGCATTTATCTCAGCTCTCAGGCAACGGCAGAGTGAAGAAAAGCTAATACACCACTCAGATAGAGGCTCACAATACTGTTCGAGGGAATATCAAGATATCCATAAGAAACATAGAGTGACTTGCTCAATGACTGACGGGTATGACTGTTATCAGAATGCTTTAGCTGAGCGTGTAAATGGGATACTCAAAATGGAGCTCTTGCTGAAGAAACCGAAAGATCTGAAAGAAGCAAGGACGATGGTAGCAGAGTCCGTAGATATCTATAATCAAATGAGGCCTCATACGGCTTTAAAATACAAAACGCCCGATGAAGTACATCGAGCGTTTTAGTTAAAAAGTGTCAACCCATATCAGGACGGGTCATCACTATCCCCAAAAGACTCAGGGAATAAAGTTAGTAAGGTGAAATATTCGACAGACATTGGATATGAATCGTGATCTCTTCACGATCATGATACAAATGTTTAGCTTGTAGCTTGAACTTTACCTTATTATCAATGAGGAACTGCTTCAGATTTTCAAGGTCTTGCAGCACTTCGTCATAACGCCCTTTCATTGGCAGCTTAAGGTTAAAGATGGCCTCTTTTGCCCAACCTTTTAACAGCCACTGTCCCATCAGGTGAGCAACACGAGCTGGCTTTTCCACCATGTCACAAACAATCCATGTTACGTTCTTGCGGTCTGGTTCGAACTTAAAGCCATCCACCATATGGTGTTTGATCTGGCCAGTTTCCATCAAACTGTCTGCCATCATGCCGTTATCAACGCAGTGAACGAACATTGAGCGCTTCACTAATTGGTACGTCCAACCGCCTGGACATGCACCTAAATCCACACCCCACATACCTGGTGCCAAACGCTCATCCCACTCTTCACGTGGAATAAAGACATGAAATGCTTCTTCCAGTTTAAGTGTTGAACGACTTGGAGCGTCTGCTGGGAATTTAAGGCGAGGGATACCCATGAAGAACTGTGAGTTGTTGTCAGTGTAAGAGTAACCAACGTAACAGTGGCCAGGCTCAACAAAGCAAATGTGCAGTACTGGTTTTTTCGCGTTATCTTTGTTCAGCATTAAGCCTTTGCCGCGCAACGCTTGACGCATTGGGACGGTAAACTTACGGCAGAATTTCAGTAGCTCTTTCGCTTCATTTGTATCTGGCGTTTCAATTCTCAAATCACCACAACGAGGGAATGCTTCAATGTCTGCTAGTTCATTCAAAATTGGACTAATGCGGTCATCACTTGGCAACGATTGAAACTCAGCTGCTACCGCAAACATTTGTCGAGCAAAAATTAAAGACTTAAAGTCTAAACCTCTCGCAAGTTTGTCGGCATCTCCATCTTGGTAACACTCGAAGACAACATAACCTGAGTTTCTCTTCACACGAGGGAAGCCATACACTTCCAACTGTGTCGCTTTGTCCTGAATTTCACCAGCACACTCTTTCTCAAAGCCAGAACGGCAATAGAGCATTAGTTGTTTCACTTGGAGACCTCTTTGATATTGAACGCAGCAAAAAAGAACAGACACCAACCAATCATGAACAGTAATCCTCCCACAGGAGTAATTGGCCCAAACCACTTAATGCCCGTCAGCGCCAGCGCGTAAAGACTGCCGCTAAAACAAAAGATGCCGATAATAAAGCAAATCGCCGCAATGAAAAAATATTTTTGTGCTTTTTGTCCCAAATTGAGCAGAAACAGAATGGCACAAAACACAATCGCCAACGTGTGAATAAATTGATACAGAACTCCGGTCTCAAATACACCGAGCAAATAAGGGGCCAGTGTCGCTTTTAGCCCATGAGCAGCAAATGCTCCAAGAGCGACCGAAAGCAGCCCAGACAATCCAGAGAATGAGAGTAACCACTTACTTTTCACTGTACACCTCTTTTATAAACGCCGCTAACTGCTCTATCGCGAGTGTAATGTTACCTACTTCAGTATGACCTGAGATCTTGCGCGGTTTGAAGCTGTGGTCACCATCAGGTAAAAAGCTCACCGTTACTTGTGACGAAAGGACGAAATCATCGAATTCCTCACGCTTACCAAAGGTGTCTCGTTCCCCTTGAAGAATCAGCGTAGGTTTCTCAATGGTTGCTAAGTGCTCGCCTTTGTATTTCTCTGGCTTTCCTGGCGGGTGAAATGGAAACCCTAAACAGGCAATGCCCGCCACCAGCTCATTTTCAGCCAACAAGCTCGACATACGACCGCCCATTGACTTACCACCAATAACCACGGGAGAAGAAGTAAAGTGAGCGATCACTTCGCTGTATGCTTCGAGCAACTTTGGCGCGCGATCGGGCGGACGCTTTTTGCCATCTTCCGAACGTTTCACCATGTAAGGGAAATTAAAACGCACTACACGAATACCTTGCTCCACTAATCCTTTGGCGACAGCTGTCATGAAGTCATGCTCCATCCCCGCACCTGCGCCGTGAGCAAAAATAAACAGCGGTCCGTTTTCAGGTCCCTCAGCTATCCAGTGATTCATCCAATACTTCCTCTTGTTCTTTTCTCGCGGTTGCTAACATCCAATCTCTAAACGTTGCGATTCGGCCCATATCTGCCTGCTGTTCATGACACACCACATAGAATGCATTCTTAGATATCAACACCTCGTCGAATGGTGCAATGAGTCGTCCGGCTTCCATTTCAGGTTTGGCGAGTACGTTGTTACCGAGCGCGACCCCCTGACCGTGCGCAGCAGCCTGTAGCACCATCGTTGAGTGACTAAAAATAGGACCGTGGTTTACGTTGATGCCTTCAATGTTGTAATGACGAGCAAACTGCTTCCAGTCTTTACGCGAAGTATCGTGTAACAAAGTATGTAATTTGAGGTCACTTAAAGATTCTAATGGTTTGTTACCCAAAAGTAATGAAGGTGAACAAAGTGGGATCAAAAACTCTTGGTACAATTTATCTGCTCGCAAACCTGGCCAGTTCCCACGGCCATAGTAGATCGCCACATCAACATCATCAGTCAGTGAGCCTTCATCCATATCTACGGCTTTAATACGAACATCGATATCGGGCTCTTGAGCATTAAAATCGGCCAAACGAGGTACAAGCCATTGGATAGCAAAACTCGGCGGTAGGCTAATCGTCAATGCCCCTTTTTCGCTACGTTCCAACACCTTATCTGTCGCTTCCGCAATCGAGGTGAAAATATCTTTGATATCGAGAAAGTAACTTTGGCCTTCTTCTGTTAACAACAAAGAACGATTACGTCGACGGAAGAGCTTCAATGATAAGAACTCTTCAAGCGCTTTAATCTGGTGACTGACCGCGGCTTGAGTAACAAATAACTCTTCTGCTGCTCGTGTAAAACTGAGATGACGAGCAGCCGCTTCGAAGACTCGAAGCGAATTTAATGGAGGCAATCTGCGAGACATATGGGACCTCTAATAGGATTAGTTTTTTTAATCTGAAACATTATAAAATGTCCGTTGTCGAACAGCCAGATAAATTCTATATTTCACCCCGCAACACGGGCCTGAACGGCTTGATTTCTTTGGAAATCAATTGGCTTCGTTGTTGCGATGTTGTGTTTGCAAACTCGTATTTCGAGTTAGGTAGATTTCTACCATAATGTTTTGTCCACACTCCCTGTGACAAAACATATACTTCCTGTATTTATTTTTGACCTGTCTGTCAAATTTGTTACACCGCCTAAATTAGGCGGTGTTTTTTTATCTATCAAAAATCTCATCCGCATATCTGGCAGCAATATCACTTTATTACTCTTCTTTCGGATTAATTATCGTTATATCAACACAAAGTGTATGGCTTTGCGATAAGCCTCAACATTATGCTAAGTAATGGTTGTCTGTAACGCGATCAAAAACAAAAAAGGCGCAAATTGATGTCTCAATTTGCGCCTTTTAACGTATTTTAACAGTCAGCTATGGACGGTAAACTTTTACGTTGCTGAAGCCTTGCTCTTGCAAGTAAAGCGCTTGCAGACGGCTCATCACACCGCGGTCACAGTAAAGTAGGTATGTCTTAGACTGGTCTAAGTCACCAAACTGTGTACCCAGCTTGTAGAAAGGGATATGTTTCACATCCACACCTTCGATTTCAAGTGGGTTATCGTCTTCCTCTTCAGGACTACGAATATCTAGCACAACCGCGTGCTCTTCTACCGCTTGAACTTGCTCTACTTCTGGTGCGGCTTGCTCAGACTCTTTCGCGATATCACGAATGTCCATCATGCGAGCTTCTTGAACCACTTGCTCAAGGATACTAAAGTCGAATTTCTCTTCTTCAGCTTCTAGCTTGCCTTTCACCGCTTTCACGGTTGGCTTCTTAGAGATAACACCACAGTATTCTGGCATTGTCTTCGCGAAATCTTCTGTGCCGATTTCACGTGCTAGATTGATGATGTCTTCTTTATCCCAGTTGATAAGCGGACGCAGAATCAGCGTGTCTGTTACGTTGTCGATGTGGCGTAGATTGGTTAGCGTTTGGCTCGATACTTGACCTAGCGCTTCACCTGTTACCAATGCTTCGATCTTCATCTTCTGAGCGATCATGCCTGCTGCACGCATGAACATACGCTTCAAGATCACGCCCATTTGGCCGTCATCGACTTTCTCTAGGATTTCCGCAACCACAGGCTCGAAATCAACTGAGATAAAACGTACTTTTGCTGAAGAACCGTATTTGTTCCATAGGTAGTGAGAAACCTGCTTAACGCCGATTTCGTGTGCTGGACCACCTAAGTTAAAGAAGCAGTAATGTACTTTTGAACCACGCTTGATATGAAGATAGCTTGAAACACCAGAATCGAAACCACCCGAGATCAGGCTTAACACGTCTTCTTGCGTACCCAGAGGGAAACCACCTAGGCCTTTATGACGAGACAATACTTGGTTTAGCTTGTCGTTCGAGACTTCTACCTTGATCGTCACGTCTGGGTTTCGTAGCTTAACACTAGCGCTTTCAATCGCTTGATTTAAACCACCGCCTACATAACGCTCTAGTTCAATGGAGGTAAAGTCATGCTTGCCACGACGCTTCGCACGTACAACAAAGGTTTTATTTTCGAGTGCAGCACGGTTGAGTTCTAGCACTTGCTCGAAGATATCGTGCAAGTCTTTAAATTCAGTTTGCTTCACTTCCAGTACGTGGTGAATGCCTGGTGTATGAGTCAAAACCTCAAGAACTTCAGCGTGGAATTCGTTACTCTCAGAGGTCACTTCAATGTGATCACGACGGTTAAATACCGCGACAGACTCCGTGCGGCTCTTAATGATGTTACGAATGTTGCACTCTAAAATCTTTGTGAAGCGCTTACGCACAGATTCACTTTTTACAAAAATTTCTGGATGGGGCTTTACAATAAATTTCATAGTCTAATTCGCAGGTTAGTTTCGCAATCAACAAAGAGTGACACTCAACTTCAATACTTCATACGCAGTAAAACCGCGTTTCAGTCACAAAAAGTAGTCTGAGCTCACTTTTAAGGCGCAAGATTATACACCCAAGCGGATTGGAAAAACAAAAAAAGCGAGCAATCTGCTCGCTTTCTTATCTCTTTACTGACTTAAAACTAAAGCCTAGTTATTGAATTACCGGCACTTCTTCACTGTAGAGAGGCTCGCCTTGCATAATGCTGATTTCAACCCGTCGGTTAAGCGCGCGATTTTCATCAGAATCATTCGGTAACAAGGGCTCCGTATCCGCCATGCCTCGTACTCTTAAACGTTGATGAGAGAAGCCTCTCACTTTCTCCATCTCTTGCGCGACTGATACTGCGCGCTGAGAAGAGAGATCCCAGTTAGAACGATAAAGTTCCGAATCTAGCGGTCGATTGTCTGTATGGCCAGATACTCGAACAATGCCTGGCACGTCTTTTACTAGCTCTGCAATCTGACGAACTAAAGGACGAAACTTAGGCTGCAAGAAGGCCGATCCTTCAGGGAATGCACCTTTTTCACGCATACGTATAACAATCTGCTGACCGAGGTTTTCAACTTCAATGGCGCCTTGTTCAATCTCTCGCTCTAAGGCTTTCTTGATGCTTTCCATCAAGGTTTCCATCTCTTGCGACATCTCTTTAGATTGCTGTTGTTGCATGTCCGCTTCGGCAGACTCATTGTTTTGAGTTGACGTTTCTGGCGATTGCCCACCCGTTAACTTGCCTTCATCACGTTTTGTGCCACCAGCTCGCTCAGACTCCCCTTCATGAAATTCGAGCGTCTGCTGAGTGATGTCCATGGTTTGCTGCATGATAACATCAATCGGAGTAGGTTCCGGCCTACCCGGTCGAAACTCTTGGGCAATAATGCTAGTGCCTTTGGGAATGTCTTTCACTTCAAGCTGATTTTGCACACCGAAGGCAAATTTCATTGATCCTGCAATTTGTTTGAACTTCAGTACATCCATCTCAGAAAACGAGAGCAGAAGAACAAAGAAACACATCAGCAGCGACATCAAATCTGCGAATGTCCCCATCCATAACGGGAGGCCAGGTGGCGGACAATCGCATTTGTTATCTTCATCATCCATCACGACTCTCCAAGTTACTCGTCAATCTCAAGGGCACGTTTACCTTCATTGAGGTAGTTCTTCAAGTAACTATCGATCACTCGCGGGTTTTGGCCATCTTGAATCGCTAATACGCCATCCATGATCAAACGGCGATTTAGCGTTTCTTGGTCACGGCGAAGAGAAAGTTTATCCGCAATAGGGAAAAACACCATATTGGACAGGATCGCGCCATACAATGTGGTCAAGAGTGCAACGGCCATTGCTGGTCCAATCGCTTTAGGGTCATCCATGTTTGAAAGCATCGCAACAAGACCAACCAAGGTGCCAATCATTCCCATCGCAGGAGCAACGTCGCCAAAGGCGCGAAATACACCAGTACCTTGCGTATGTCGTTCATCCGTAAGCGCGATGTCTTTTTTGAGTGCCGCTCTCACAACGTCGGCATCATGGCCATCAACCAGTAGATCAATGCCTTTCTGCATGAATGTGTTGTTTATTTCCATCTCTTCAAGAGCAAGAAAACCACCTTTACGCGCCGCATCGGCCATTTCCACAATTTTTGCGATCAGGTCTTCGGGTTCATCCGCTTTAAACATGAAGGCTTTGCCAGCAATCTTTGTCGCACCAAAAAACTGTCCCATTGTGAACTTCATCAACACGACGAATATTGAGCCACCAACGACAATAAGGATCGACGTGACATCGACAAACATGCCGATGCTGCCACCAAGCACCATCGCCATAATGACGAATGCAAAACCACCAATCAAACCTAATAGGGTTGCTAAATCCACAAAGCACTCCTCACGCTATACTCAAATACTGCCATTGGGCGGATTATTACCTGTATCGACAACTCGCGCAGAATTTTTAGAAAAATCTTAGCTAATGGATCACAAATTACACCTAACAACCTCAACCAAAATATGGGGTTTCACCGCTTAGACTCGTTGAACGCTAATTTTGTGACAATTATATAAGGTTAAATTTGACCAAGTTACTAGGCTAAGGTAACTTTCGTGCATCTTACCCGAGGCTTGATTAAGGCAGAAAAAAGATGGCGGTCAAGAAACCAGAAAACATGACCTTTGAAGCAACCATTGAAGAGCTTGATAGCTTGGTTGATCAATTAGAAAATGGCGATCTTGCTCTAGATGATGCCCTGCGTAAGTTTGAACGAGGCATTGCCTTAGCTCGTGCAGGCCAAACTAAATTAAGCGACGCCGAACAGCGCGTGAGCATTCTTCTTAGTGAAGATGATGAAGCACCACTGAGTGACTTCAAACCAGATTCAGAATAACAATCAGTAGTGAGCAATGTGATGCAACAGACATTGACGTCTTTTCAACAAAGAAACAATCAGCAATTGAATTTGTGGCTCGATCAGCTTCCATATCAAGAGCAGCCATTGATTCAAGCAATGAAATACGGCCTTTTGCTAGGTGGAAAACGCGTTCGCCCTTTTCTTGTTTACATCACAGGTCAAATGCTCGGCTGTAAACCTGAAGACTTAGACACCCCCGCCGCTGCTATCGAATGTATACATGCCTACTCACTCATTCATGATGATCTGCCAGCCATGGACGATGATGAACTGCGTCGAGGTCAACCAACTTGTCATATTAAGTTTGATGAAGCAACCGCAATACTGACAGGTGATGCACTACAAACCCTTGCCTTCACTATCATTGCTGATGGTCAATTAAGCCCGGCGGCAGAAGCTCAACGCATCAACATGATCAAAGCATTAGCGCATTCTTCTGGTGCCAGCGGCATGTGTGTAGGGCAAGCCTTAGATTTAGGCGCGGAAAATCGCCAAGTTTCTCTTGAAGAAATGGAAGAGATACACCGTAAAAAAACCGGAGCTCTGATTGATTGTGCGGTAAAATTAGGTGCATTAGCTGCTGGTGAGAAAGGTATCGAGGTTCTACCTCACTTGGAGCGCTACTCAAAAGCAATTGGTTTGGCGTTTCAGGTTCAAGACGATATTCTTGATATCATCAGTGACACAGAAACACTGGGTAAGCCTCAAGGTTCCGACCAAGGTCTGAATAAGAGCACTTATCCTTCCCTGCTGGGTTTAGAGGGAGCCATAGAGAAAGCTCACACTCTGTTACAGGAAGCACTTCAAGCATTGGAAGCTATCCCATACAATACTCAGTTACTCGAAGAGTTCGCCCGATATGTCATCGAGCGCAAAAATTAACACTATAAGCGCGCATTTATATGACTCTTGATATTTCAAAGTACCCAACACTGGCGTTAGCAAATACACCGGAAGAATTACGTCTTCTTCCGAAAGAAACATTACCAAATCTGTGTGATGAACTGCGAACGTATCTGCTAAATTCAGTGAGCCAATCTAGCGGACACTTAGCGTCTGGCTTAGGCACCGTAGAGCTAACTGTCGCTCTGCATTATGTTTACAACACCCCTATCGACAAATTGATCTGGGATGTTGGTCATCAGGCTTACCCGCACAAAATCCTCACCGGACGTCGCGATAAAATGCCAACAATTCGCCAAAAGGATGGTCTACACCCTTTCCCTTGGCGTGAAGAAAGTGAATATGACACCTTATCTGTCGGCCACTCTTCGACATCGATTAGTGCAGGTCTTGGCTTGGCCATCAGCGCACAAAAAGAAGGCAAAGGCCGTAAAATTGTCAGTGTGATTGGTGATGGCGCAATTACAGCAGGCATGGCATTCGAAGCCATGAACCACGCTGGCGACGTTCATCCTGATATGTTGGTGATTTTGAACGACAACGAAATGTCGATTTCAGAAAACGTCGGCGCCCTGAATAACCACCTTGCGAAAGTACTTTCTGGCAGCTTGTACACTTCTATCCGTGAAGGCGGTAAAAAAGTGTTGTCTGGTGTTCCACCTATTAAAGAGTTGGTTCGCCGTACGGAAGAACACCTCAAAGGCATGGTAGTGCCTGGTACTCTGTTCGAAGAGTTCGGCTTTAATTACATTGGCCCGATTGATGGACACGACGTCAATGAACTCGTCAAAACGCTAAAAAACATGCGTGAGCTCAAAGGCCCTCAATTCCTACACATCATGACCAAGAAAGGCAAAGGTTATGAGCCTGCCGAGAAAGATCCTATCGGCTACCATGGTGTTCCTAAATTCGATCCAACGCATAATTGTCTGCCGAAGAGCAGTGGCGGTAAGCCAACTTACTCAAAGATCTTCGGTGACTTTTTATGTGACATGGCGGCCCAAGATCCTAAGCTAATGGCAATTACGCCAGCAATGCGCGAAGGATCAGGTATGGTGCGTTTCTCAAAAGAGTACCCAGACCAATACTTTGATGTGGCGATTGCTGAGCAGCACGCTGTGACACTGGCAACAGGCATGGCAATTGCGGGCGATCATCCAATCGTTGCTATCTATTCGACTTTCTTGCAACGTGGTTATGACCAATTGATCCACGACATCGCGATCATGGACTTACCAGTGATGTTTGCGATCGACCGCGCAGGTCTCGTTGGCGCAGATGGTCAAACTCACCAAGGTGCGTTCGATTTGAGCTTTATGCGCTGTATTCCGAACATGGTGATCATGGCGCCAAGCGACGAAAACGAGTGCCGACAAATGCTTTACACTGGCCATAAACATGCTGGCCCGAGTGCGGTTCGATACCCTCGTGGTAGCGGCATGGGCGTAGAAATCGAAACTGAGTTTACAGCGTTAGAAATCGGTAAAGGGCGCATGGTTCGCCAAGGTGAAAAAGTTGCTATTCTGAACTTTGGTACTTTCTTGGGTAACGCGCTAGAAGCGGCAGAATACCTTAACGCCACTGTTGCTGATATGCGCTTTGTGAAGCCGCTCGATGAAGCATTAATTCGTCAATTAGCCGCAGATCATGACGTGCTCGTGACGTTAGAAGAAAATGTTATCGCGGGTGGTGCTGGTGCTGGTGTCGTTGAGTTCATGATGAAAGATAAAATCATTAAACCTGTGTTGAACCTAGGTTTACCAGATGAGTTTATTCATCAGGGAACACAAGATGAACTGCATGAAGAGCTTGGTCTCGATGCAAAAGGAATTGAAAAATCCATCTTGGATTATTTAGCAAAATAGCATGTAAAAAGGGATGCTCATGGCATCCCTTTTTTACGTCCAGTGTTTAGTTCATGGTTTAATTCATCCAGCCAGCGTATTTTGCGACTAGAAACAGGGCAACACCAGCCATAATTCCCGCCACGATATCATCAACCATAATACCCAGCCCACCGTGAACTCGCTTATCTAGCCACCCAATTGGCCAAGGTTTTACCATATCGAAAAAACGAAATAAGATGAAGCCAGTGATCAACCACTTCCATTCAGTGAGTGGAATATTCAGTGCAGGTACAATGCTCATCGTAATCCAAAAGCCCGCAAACTCATCCCATACGATTGAACCATGATCATGCACCTTCATGTCTGCAGACGTCACTTGGCATATTTGAATGCCGATCACACACGAAATCAGAACAACAATGACATACGCCGTAAATGGTAATTGTGCCAACAACAAAAAGAAAGGCACGGCCGCCAGTGTGCCCATTGTTCCAGGGATAAACGGGGATAATCCACTGCCAAAACCCGTCGCCAATAGATGCCACGGGTTCTTTAATGAAATCAGAGAAAGAGGGTTGGTCATATCCTTAAACCTATACTGCTAGTTTGGTTTCAATCGTCATGCCTGCGAGTTACTCAATAGTAACAGGCTCTTGGCTAGAGCTTAGCTCAGATCATTTAAAGTGGTCGAAGCCACTTAAGTCCCAATCAAGTGGTTGATTGTTATCATGCAGCTCGAAGGTTCCATTTGGTCGGATTTGACCAATACATGTGACCTTACAGCCAGTATGAGATAAAGCGCTTTGTAACGAGCCTCGATTTTGCTCCGGCACGGTAAAACACAACTCGTATTCTTCGCCACTTGCTAAAGCATACTGCTGCGCGCTGATCTTATCATCTAAAAACTGGACTAATTCTGAAGAGATCGGTAGCTGAGAGACATCAATACTCACCCCAACCTGAGATCGCTGTAAAATGTGCTTAATATCAGAGATTAAACCATCTGAAATATCTATCGCCGACGAGGCTAAGCCAACAAGAGCTTGTCCAGCAAGCACACGCGGAGAACTAAGGTAATGAGCTCGCTCTAGTGCTTCCGCGCCGGCTCTGCTGCGCAGAGAGTCATCTAGAATCACATCCAAGCCAGCTTTTGCATCGCCAAGGTTTCCCGTTACATATACCCAATCCCCAGGCTTGGCTCCGGATCGCGTGAGCGCTTTGTCTTCAGGTACAAAACCTTGCACCGTGAGTGTCAGACACAATGGCCCTTTGGTGGTATCACCGCCTATTAACTGAATACCATAGTAATCAGCCAGTTCGAAAAATGCATCACAGAAAGGAGCAAGCCATTCTTCATCTGGCTCAGGCATCGTTAATGCAAAGCTCACCCACGCAGGCGTTGCGCCCATCGCCGCCAAATCACTGATGTTAGAAGCCAATGCTTTGTGTGCGACCCATGCTGGGTTCGCGTCGACTAAGAAATGCGTTCCAGCTACCAATGTATCCGTGCTAATCGCAATCTGAACATTAGCTGGCGCTTTGACCAAAGCACAATCATCACCAGCGGCTAGATGGACATCTTTACGTTGGCTCTGACGACCGACGAAGTACTTGTCTATCAGATTAAATTCACCAGACATAATTCACTTACTTTTTGATGTAAAAGCTTTTGATACAAAAAAGGTCAGCATGTGCTGACCTTTTCATTGAAGAAATCGTTATTTCTTACGAATGTGAGGTGCTGCTTTATCGAGTACACCATTCACAAACTTGTGGCTATCTTCTGCTGCGAAAACTTTTGCAAGTTCAATCGCTTCATTGATAACAACTTTGTAAGGAACATCTTCGCGACGAGTCATCTCGTACATAGCAAGGCGAAGAAGAGCAAGTTCCATCATATCTAAATCCTGCATAGGACGAGAAATGTATGGACGAATTTTGCTATCTAGCTCAGCGTGGCTAAGTACAACACCGCTTAATAGTTCACGGAAGTAAGCTACGTCTGTCTCTGGAGCAGCAAGCGCTGGCTCAGATGCATGAAGTTCTTCTTCATCGTATTTGTCGCCAGACAAAAACTGTTCTTCAATCTTGGCAACATTCTCTTTAGTAATTTGCCATGAGTAGATCGCCTGTAGAGCGAATTGACGTGCGTTACGACGTGCGGCTGGTTTCACACTGGCCCCCATTAGGAATCAATTTCAGATAGTACATTAATCATTTCAAGTGCGCTTAGTGCAGCCTCTGCACCTTTATTACCAGCCTTGGTTCCTGCGCGTTCAATCGCTTGATCGATCGTATCAACAGTCAAAACACCAAATGCTACTGGAATGCTGAATTCCATAGACACTTGTGCTAGACCTTTGTTCATTTCACTACAAACATAGTCAAAGTGAGGCGTTCCACCGCGAATAACAGACCCTAGAGAAACAATAGCGTCGAATTTGCCAGTTTTAGCAACACGCTGAGCTACTAGAGGTAGTTCTACGGCACCTGGACAACGCACAACCGTGATGTTGTCTTCGCTTACTTGTCCGTGACGCTTTAGTGTATCGATCGCACCAGAAAGTAGGCTTTCGTTAATAAAACTGTTGAAACGAGAAATAACGATAGCAATTTTTGCATTTGGCGCTGGGAAGCCACCCTCGATCACTTTCATAAGCTTTCCTTTAACTCTATTTATAAGTGAAATATGTTCATCAAGTGAGAATCGCCGGATTCTAGCACAAATTTGTGAGCAATATCTAATGGAAATTGGAGGCAAATCACCGGTTCCTAGCCATTGACGAGTTAAGCACGTCAAAGACTAGGAACTTATTGTTCGGTTGTTACTCGCAGACGTACTCAACAACGTTCAGACCAAAACCACCTAACGCGTGGTACTTTTTGTTGGTCGATGACAGAAGGCGCATATCATGTACACCGAGATCCGCAAGAATCTGTGAACCAACGCCAACACGGCGAGACGTGCCTTGTTTTTTAGCAAGCGTTGGGGCTTCACCTTTGTCTTGCGCTTCGAACATCTTCACGCGATGAATAAGTAGATCGGTCGATTCTTCATGGCCAAGAACAACCAGCACACCGCCTTCTTCACCAATGCGTTTCATTGCCTTATCTAGTGTCCAGCTGCGCTCTGCATTACGATCGCTACGTAGTAAGTCGGTAAAAACGTCTTGAAGATGAACGCGAACCAGTGGCGCTTTTTCTTTCAAATCGCCCTTGCACATTGCGTAGTGCACTTGGTTATCAATGGTGTCTTTGTACGTGACTAACGTGAACTCGCCAAACTCTGTCGGTAACTTGCACTCTGCCACACGTTCAATCGTTGTCTCAGTGTTATTGCGGTACTCAATTAGGTCGGCAATAGTGCCCAATTTAATACCGTGCTTCTCTGCAAAGATCTCTAGATCTGGGCGACGAGCCATCGTGCCGTCGTCATTTAAGATCTCAACAATCACCGATGCTGGCTCTAAACCAGCAAGACGAGCCAAATCACAGCCAGCTTCAGTGTGACCTGCGCGAGTCAGTACACCGCCGTCTTGAGCTGCGAGAGGGAAGATGTGACCAGGCTGCACCAAATCCGCAGCTTTAGCGTTTGGCGCGACTGCTGCTTGAACGGTACGTGCGCGATCTGCGGCTGAAATACCAGTCGTTACCCCTTCTGCTGCCTCAATCGAAACAGTAAAGTTGGTGGTGTATTGCGCATTATTGTCTTGCACCATTGGTGGCAGACCTAGACTTTCGCAACGATCTTTGGTCATGGTTAAACAAATCAGGCCACGGCCATAAGTTGCCATAAAGTTGATGGCTTCCGGCGTAATATGCTCGGCAGCCATGATCAAGTCACCTTCATTCTCGCGGTCTTCATCATCCATTAGGATGACCATTTTGCCTGCGCGAATATCATCAATAATTTCTTGTGGCGTACTGATTGGCATAGTCTGTTATCCCGTTATTCTAAATTTGTTATTGCGACAGCAATGAAAAATTACGTTGCAGTGAATGCTAGTTAGGTCAATAGTTTGAGCTTTGCATTAAGCAAGTCAATGAATCTCGCGGTGTTCTGTGAGTCTGCTCTTTATCGCATGCCTCACGCAGCCACTCCCAAGACTTATGCAAAACCGTTTTGCTGTAAAAAGTCCATCGTGATACGAGACTCGGCCTTATCTTCTTGTTGTCCTTGCAGTAAACGCTCCATATAACGCGCAAGTACATCAACTTCTAAGTTGACTTTGCGCCCCACTTGAAACTGGTCAATCGTAGTTTCTTCACTCGTATGAGGAACGATCGTCAGCTTAAAAGCATTTTTACGTAAGTCGTTGACGGTTAGGCTAATACCATCAACAGTAATCGAGCCTTTCTCTGCAACGTACTTGCTAATTTCCGCAGGCATTGCAACCCAAAACTCTATCGCACGGCCAACTGAATTGCGTTCGACAATTTCACCAACCCCATCGACATGGCCAGAAACGATATGTCCACCCAATCGCGTTGTTGGCAACATGGCTTTTTCTAGATTCACCTTATCGCCTACTTGGTAATCAGCAAACCCAGTTTTCTTCAAGGTTTCTAATGACAGATCAGCACTGTAATAGTGGCTTCCGAAGTCAACTACCGTTAAGCAAACACCATTGGTCGCAATGCTATCGCCTAACTTAACGTCTGACATATCAAGCGTACCCGTTTCAACCGTGACGGTGATGTCTTCGCCCTTCGGCGTAATCGCAGCTAACTTGCCCACTGCTTCTACTATTCCTGTAAACATACTATTTCTTATCTAATTTCATTACGTTTTATGGTGGCGGTGATGCGAATGTCTACCCCAACCATACGAACGTCTGTAATGTTTAAATCTATGACGTCAGCCATAGCGCTTAACCCTAAAGCACCGATAAGCCCCCGACCATCGCTGCCCATGAGTTTTGGCGCAAGGTAAACAATGAGCTCATCTACAAGATTAGCCTTTATCATCGCACTCGCTAGCGTAGCTCCAGCTTCAACCCATAAGTGATTGATGTGGTGCTCATCCGAGATACGTTTTAATGTCGTTGATAAGTCAATTTGGTCAGCGCTGTCCAATAGAGGGATACAGTCTCCATCAGAGCGAACAATAACTCGTTCTCCATCGGTATGGAACAGCTTGAGCGCATCAGTTAAATGGTTCTGACGGTCTAAGATTACACGTACTGGTTGACGAAGCTCTTCTTGTAAATACTGCGCTTGAACACTATTAGGTAAGTCATCCCAGCGCACATTGAGTGATGCATTATCATCAATCACCGTTTTGCTAGTAGAAAGAATGCCACCACTTATCGCTCGATAACGCTGCACATCTTGGCGGGCCGCTGGGGAGGTGATCCATTGGCTCTGACCATTACTGAGTGCGCTTTGCCCATCCAAACTGGCTGCCATTTTTAATTGAACAAACGGCATGCCTGTACGCATGTACTTTATAAAACCAGGGTTAAGGGCAAGGGCATCTTGCTCTAACAAGCCGATTTGTACTTCAATTCCGGCATCACGTAACATCTGGATGCCGCGACCTGCAACTTTCGGGTTTGGGTCTACCATGGCGCAAACCACACGTGCCACTTTGGCTTTAATCAGCCCTTCGGCACATGGCGGTGTACGGCCGTAATGAGAGCAAGGTTCTAGCGTCACATAAGCGGTTGCACCAACTGCTTTTTCACCCGCCATGCGCATCGCGTGCACCTCGGCATGCGGCTCACCAGCACGATGGTGATAACCTTCACCGACAATTTCTTCATCACGAACGATGACACACCCTACATTTGGATTAGGGGCGGTGGTATAAATGCCACGTTTCGCTAACTTAATAGCTCGTGACATCATGGCGAAATCTAAATCAGAAAACGCTCTTTCAAGAGTGTGTTGAGTCATGAGCTACTCAGTCTTCTAGGCGGGCAATCTCTTCGCCAAACTCGCGAATATCTTCAAAGCTGCGGTAAACGGAAGCGAAACGAATGTAAGCCACCTTATCGAGCTCTTTGAGCTGGTCCATGACTAAATTACCAATCATTTCACTCGGAACCTCTCGCTCACCCGTCGCACGCAGTTGTGATTTGATCATACTGATCGCTAACTCTATAGAATCGGCACTCACTGGGCGTTTCTCTAAAGCGCGTTGAATACCGCCAACCATTTTATCTTCATCAAATGGTTCACGGTTGCCATTCGATTTGATCACTTTAGGCATCACTAACTCTGCGCTTTCAAACGTAGTGAAACGCTCGCTACACGCCAAGCACTGACGGCGACGTCGAACTTGATGGCCATCAGCCACTAAGCGGGAATCAATAACTTTGGTATCGTTCTCGGAACAAAAAGGACAATGCATATCACCTCCATATCTATACCAAAATAACCTCATGAGCAATCACGGATAACCACGCGTTCATGGTTATACGGACTCTATTAAAGCTATTTGGGTATAACGCTTTCAAACCGAAATAAAAGCTCATGTAGTGTAGCGGAATTGGTATGTTAGACAAAACAAAAAGGGGCGCAAAGGCCCCTTTTTCACTCAAGATCTCGTCGAATGTGTTAACTGCGTGCTAAGTAGTTCGCTTTACCAACCCACTTGTAGCTAGTTAGCTCTTCTAAGCCCATCGGACCGCGTGCATGTAGCTTTTGCGTAGATACTGCGACTTCTGCGCCAAGGCCAAATTGCGCACCGTCTGTAAAGCGCGTTGAAGCATTCACATAAACCGCCGCCGAACCGACAGAATTGATGAACAGCTCTGAGTTTTCCAAGCTATTGGTCATGATCGCATCTGAGTGGCTCGCGTTATGGACACGCATATGATCAATGGCATCTTTCACATCAGACACAACTTTTACACCAAGAGTGTAGCTCAACCATTCCGTATCAAAGTCACCTTCAACAGCATCGCGAATTTGTGTTGCTTGAGGCATCAGTACTTTTGCCTTAGGCTCTGTCACGAAGGTCACTTTATCGTTCATGCGCTCTACGATCATTGGTAGGAATTGCACTGCAATTTTTTCATGCACGAGCAGCGTATCTAATGAGTTACACGCAGATGGACGTTGAACTTTAGAGTTCTCAACCACATTCAGGGATTTCTCTAGATCAGCGGATTCGTCGACAAAGATATGGCTGATACCAAAGCCACCAATAATCACCGGAATCGTGCTGTTTTCTTTACACATTTTGTGTAGGCCAGCACCACCGCGTGGAATGATCATGTCGACGTAATCGTCCAACTTAAGCAATTGAGAAACAAGCTCACGATCTGGTTTTTCAATGTACTGCACAGAAGCGGCTGGAAGGTTCGCCTTTGCGAGCGCAGACTGAATAACCTTCACTAATTCCATATTCGAGAAAAAGGTCTCTTTGCCACCACGTAAAATGCTTGCGTTGCCGGTTTTCAAGCACAACGCTGCGATATCAATGGTTACGTTTGGACGCGCTTCATAAATTACGCCCACGACACCAAGCGGCACGCGACGACGAGACAGTGACATCCCATTTTCCAGTACCTTACTGTCTATTTCGCTGCCTACAGGATCGTTCAAGCTAATGACGTTGCGAACATCATTCGCAATTGCAGTCAATCGTTCTTCATTAAGCAAAAGGCGATCGAGCAGCGCATCGGTTAAACCCGCTTCACGGCCAAGTTCGATGTCTTTAGCGTTTGCCGCCAAAATAGCAGCAGAGTTTGCTTCTAGCTCATCAGCAATGATGGCTAATGCTTGGTTTTTTTGCGCAGTTGACGCTGTCGCTAATTCGAAAGCTGCATCTTTAGCAGCTTTACCCATATTCGTTAAATCCACTTTGCTTCCCTCTAATTCTATTCCTGAATGACGACCAAATCATCGCGGTGAATCACCTCAGAGCCATAATCATGACCCAAAATAGAGATGATATCTTTACTGTGCTTACCCGTAATTTTAGTTAGGTCATCACTTGAGTAGGCGCTGATGCCACGAGCCACCAACTTACCGTGAGCGTTTGTTACACGCGCCACTTCGCCTCGTGCGAAGTCACCACTAACTTTGATGACCCCTTTAGCAAGTAGGCTACTGCCCTTGCCGACCACAGCATTGACTGCACCATCATCAATAATGATGTCGCCCGATGCCGCAGGTCCCGCTAGAATCCAGCGTTTACGGTTCTCTAAGGCTTCAGCGCAAGGTAGGAAGCGCGTGCCCTGAGGTTCAGCACTTAAAGAGTCAAAGATAACATTCGGCGCACTACCAGCAGCAATAATAACCTCTATACCTGCGCGGCGAGCGATGTCTGCGGCTTGCAGCTTCGTTGCCATACCACCAGTACCCAATGTTGTACCGCTTCCACCTGCGATTTTACGCAGCGTATCGTCGATGGTTTTTACTTCCTTGATAAGCTCTGCGTTCGGATCTCTACGAGGGTCAGCAGTAAACAGACCTTTTTGGTCCGTTAAAAGCAAGAGCTTATCTGCACCACATAAAATGCCTACCAAAGCGGAAAGGTTGTCGTTATCGCCAACTTTAATCTCGCTAGTCGCAACGGCATCATTTTCGTTTACGATAGGAACAATATCGTTCGCAACGAGCGCATTAATAGTGTCACGCGCGTTAAGGAATCGCTCACGATCTTCTAAATCGGCACGGGTTAGTAGCATTTGGCCGATCTTGATACCATAAATACCAAACAAAGACTCCCATGTTTGAATCAAGCGACTCTGCCCCACCGCGGCAAGTAACTGCTTACTCGCCATCTCGTTGGGCAATGCGGGGTAACCAAGATGCTCACGGCCTGCTGCAATCGCACCAGACGAAACCATTACGATTGAATGGCCTTGTTTTTTAAGCTCAGCACACTGGCGTGCTAACTCAACCATGTGTGCACGGTCGAGTGCCAGAGTGCCGCCTGTCAGCACACTTGTACCCAGTTTCACAACGACAGTTTGTGGTTGTGAAACAACTGCATTTTGTTGATTCGTTGTCATGATGTCTTCTGAAGTGAAAAACAAATAAAGAGAGGATGTTTTAACAATCAAATAGGGAATTAACAAGAGAAAAGGTGCGTTTTCGCACCTTTTTGTTTGGTATTAAATGAAAACAACCAAATTAAGCGAAATCGAAAGACTCCGTGTGATATTCGACTTCTAATTTGAAGTGTTCTTCTAAAGTATCAACCAGCTTTTGATGGAATGTGCTCTGCGTGAGATACACTTCCTCTACCACTTTTTTGGGAAGGGCTTCAGATACCCATTGCCCTTCTTTGTTGTACTTGCCAATATGATATTTAGCAGTAAAGCCTCCCTCGATGGATTCCAAATCCATCCACCAGCCCCAAAATTCACGCTTCTCAGGCGATTTTTTGTCGTCTACACATACAGATAAACAATCAAAATAATAGCGCCCTTCTTGCGATTGTGGTTCGCGCAGGTAAGGCCCTATCGCCTTCAACTTTGACATCAAGCGAAAGTGAGTCGGGCCCTGAGTCGTCTCTGACATATGAATCTCCGTTTTCATAGTTAAAAGTAAACACCCAAGAATGATTATTATTTTTAATTATCATGAGCTTGTTTTTTGCTCAGATATATCACTCTTAACTAATTTAGGAGAATTGTCACCTTAATAATTCATCTTCTAGCCACTTTATGGCTAAATCGAGGGATTGCTCATATCCTTTTGTAATTGTTTTGGAACTGATTTTTTTTGCTCTACCATACTGGCTAAATAGAGCAACAAGTTGATTATCACTGTGTGGCGACACTGGATCGCCTTCAAGACTCAAAGCCAAAATAGGCACTTTGGTTTTTCGACTGCTCAGGAAGCCCTGAACCTTCAATGACCACGCCATCATCTGACCAGCCATGCTATTAATATCAACCGCATTTTTCCCCAAACGGGAAGCCAAAAGATCTAAATACATCTTCGGCATTTTTTGTAACTTCTGAGGGGAAGTAAAAATATCATGTACGGGTGCGCCTAGAGCGACACAAGCTTTGATCTTTTCCTGCTCGACAAAAGAGAGTCTGATCATGGCATTACCACCAAAACGAAACCCAACTAACCCCACTTTGTGATGATCAACCCAAGGTAGCGAGTAAAGCTCATTCAATACCGCTTGATGTAGGCAACTTGAATTCTCGGTCAAGGGCCAATGAGAGCTATGCCCTACTGAAGGCATGTCTACGGTTAACATCGCAATATCTCGCGGTGCAAGACGATTACGGAACAAACGCCACATGTCGGTTTGTAGAGTATCCAAACCAGCGCTCACCATGACCACAGGCAACTGTTTATCCGTTCTTGGTAAATGGAGGTTCGCGATGATTTTGCGATTTTGGTAAGGCACTTCAATTTGCTTGATGGTGTACTTAGTTTTTTCTGCGCCGTCAGAATACGCTTTGTTTGCCAGTACTTGAGCCTGCGATGCCAAATTGTCATTTTTTAAATGTGGGTAGCCTGCAATACTAAAACACAAAGAAGCAGTGAAGAGTTCATCCGCTGCCTCTTCTCCTTGCATTTCATTTGCTCGCTTCTGATGATCCATACCAAGCTTGATCCACTCAAATGTCCAGTTACCACTGTGATAACCCATTACAGTGTCTAACCAATCATCATTGGTTCGCGAGTGAGAAGATGAAGCAATTTTAGACAGTACGCCTTCCATTTCGATCGGAGACAATCCTTGCCAAGCCCATTGCAAGCGACGCAAATGACGATACCAAGCACGATCACCTTGCGCTTCTCGTTCATCAAGTATTTTTTTACTGGTCGGCATGTACTGGGTAAGCGCGGAGGTTTCTTTTGCTTGCTTATGTTTCACGAACAAAGTTTCGGAAAGATTTTTACTGACGTCTTCAGACATAGGAAGAACCCTAGGCTATTAGCATGATTTAATATCATAATAAAAAAATGCCCCTATAAAGGGGCATTTCTCAATATTCTTTAACCGCGCTTATTTTTGCTTGCGGTTTACTGGCTCAGCATACTGGATTGACATATCCCAAGGCTGCTCGATCCAAGTGTCTTGAGCAATATCTACAACGTAATCATCCAGCAGCTCTTTGCCTGATGGTTTCGCACACACAGCGATCATTTTCGCTTTTGGATACATCTCACGTAGTTTGCGCGCTGTATCACCACTGTCTACTAGGTCTTCAACGATTAGGTAACCTTCGCCATCACCTTCAGGTGCTTTTAGTACCGTCATATCGCGCTGATGATCATGGTCGTAGCTTGAAATACAGATTGTATCAACATAACGAATACCAAGTTCACGAGCCAAAATAGCGCCAGGAACCAAACCGCCGCGGCTTACCGCCCAAATTCCTTTCCATTGCTCAGCTGGCATTTGTTTTTCAGCCAGTTCACGGCAGTAAGTCTGCATTGCATCCCAAGTGATAATGAATTTTTTACTCATTGTAATAACCTAATAATTTGAAAATATGCATCCTCAAAATCTAGCGAAGTCACTCAAAAGCGGAATGCTCACTAACTTCTCCAAAATGTTTGGAGACGAGGATTTCAAGCTGCGCAAACGATTATTCTACCGAAACACACCGCTAATACCAACGGTGATATCAAAATTCTCTACCTATTCCGCAGAAAAACCGTCTTCTGTGAACAACGTAAAAAAGAAAAAGCCAGCGTGAATAAATCCACACTGGCTTTTTGCTCGAGAAATTAACCGACGAGGTATTTAACGATGAAGATGGCTGACATCACCCATACACTCATCGACACTTCACGGCCCTTACCGCTGAATAACTTGATCGCTGCGTATGCGATAAAGCCTAACGTGATACCTTCTGCAATCGAGAATGTTAGCGGCATAACTAAACAAGTCACAACAACTGGGGACGCTTCAGTTAGGTCACGCCAATCAATGCTTACTAGCCCAGACAGCATCAAGATCGCCACATAGAATAGCGCACCTGACGTTGCATAAGCAGGGATCATACCCGCAAGTGGTGAGAACAATAGAGCAAGTAGGAAGAGTACACCAACAACCACGGCTGTTAGACCAGTACGCCCACCCGCAGCTACACCAGAAACGCTTTCAATATAAGATGTCGTGTTAGAGGTACCAAGTAATGCACCTACTGACGTTGCTGTTGAGTCTGCAAGTAACGCTTTGTTTAAACGAGGGATGTTGCCATTCTCATCAGTTAGACCAGCTTTTTGAGAAACGCCAACGAGCGTACCTGCGGTGTCAAATAAATCGACAAATAGGAAAGCAAATACGACGGAAATCATGCCTACTTCAAACAAACCAGAGAAATCCAGTTGCATGAAAGTTGGCGCAATGCTTGGTGGCGTTGACATAATACCGCCCCACTGCACATCACCAAATAGAAGACCAAGCGCTGTAACGCCAAGAATGGCGATCATCACCGCACCTTTCACACCACGGTGAACCAGTGCAATCGTAAGAAAGAAGCCAATCGCGGCCAATACAGATGGCAATGATGTGATCTCTCCCATAGAAACTAATGTCGCTGGGTTATCAACGACGATACCTGCATTTTTTAATGCGATAAACGCTAAGAAAAGACCAATACCAGCTGAAATACCTGTTCGTAGAGAATGCGGGATCGAGTTAATAATCCACTCACGGATCTTAAATACGCTTAAAAGAATGAACAGAAGGCCAGAAACAAATACAGCCGCCAACGCAACTTGCCACGTATAACCCATTCCCAATACAACAGAGTAAGTAAAAAATGCGTTCAGGCCCATTCCTGGTGCCTGTGCGATTGGGTAATTGGCAACAAATCCCATGATAAAACAGCCGATTGCGGCAGCAAGACAAGTCGCGACAAAAATGGCGCCACGGTCCATACCGGTATCCGACAGGATCGCTGGGTTTACAAAAATAATGTAAGCCATAGTTAGGAAGGTCGTAACACCTGCAATGATCTCAGTACGCACATTTGTGCCATTTTCACTGAGTTTAAAAAGCCTCTCGAGCATGATCGAATCCTGTAAAGGTAAAAAAGTAAACGGTTGCGTAATCGATTGGCGGGAATTATAAAGTTATCAAATAGCAAATTCTAGATAGAATCTTCACTCTAATGCGTTTTTTTTCTTTGGATATGAAACACATTCTCTAATCTATCATAGCAAGCAAAGAAATATATTCTTATAAAACAATAGGTAACCCAGATAACACAGTTCTCTAAAAGAGAATAAAAACTGAGCAATGTACTAAACTTTCAGATGAAAAAGGCCCATTTTAAACATGGTATCTAACAGATTTGATGGAAAAGTCGATAAAACCGAAGAATGGGGAATAGAAGAAGGCTTTGATGGCAATAAGTGAGTCAGGAAGAGAAAATAGAGATAAAAAAACGCCACCCAATTTGGGTGGCGGTGAATCATGTCAGCACTATCACTGAAAAAAAATTCCAATTTATAGGGGTGAACAAACTGTTCGAGTCACATGCGTTGACTTCACTTAGTAGCCAAAGCTTGTTGGGTATACAAAGTTACCGGTGTAAACAGACTTGCTATTCCAGAACATTGTACTTGGTAAACCTTTCATAACTATCACCTTTTAAATCAATTAAACATTCGTTGATTTCTCGGTTCCTTGGAGGCGATAAAACGGACTCATCCTTTGAGCATTTCATTCTTCTCTCAGAAGCTGGTTACAAATATACCACCAAGAAATTTAATTACAAGCATTTTAGTGATTGGAATCACAAAAAATGCACAAATTGACCTTTATCAAAGTTTATGTGTAATTAAATTACAATTTTATGAATTAAAAAATAAAGCCACTTTCAGAATATATGATAGAGAACACATAGTGCTTGTTATTGTATTCACAAACTGTGACAGTTCTGAGAGAAATCCTTGTGATCGCGACTACTCGTACTCCTTATCTGGTGGTATGCTAACGGCAATTTGAAGGCCAAATCGTCTAGCATTTAATGCTACCTTGATAATATTTTTACGGTATATATTTGGCAAAGCACATCAAAAGGAGTCCTCCGTGTCTGAGTTCCATTCTGAGATCAGTACCTTATCACCTGCTCCACTTTGGCAGTTTTTCGATAAGATTTGTTCTATCCCTCATCCATCGAAACATGAAGAAGCATTAGCACAGTACATTATCAACTGGGCAACAGAGCAAGGCTTTGACGTTCGCCGTGATCCAACCGGTAACGTGTTCATCAAAAAGCCCGCGACACCAGGAATGGAAAATAAGAAGGCTGTTGTACTTCAAGCACACATCGACATGGTGCCGCAGAAAAACGAAGACACTGAACACGACTTCACCAAAGATCCAATCCAACCTTACATCGATGGCGAATGGGTAACTGCGAAAGGCACGACGCTTGGTGCAGATAACGGTATTGGTATGGCTTCTTGCCTTGCTGTATTGGCATCTAAAGATATTAAGCACGGTCCACTCGAAGTTCTGCTGACGATTGATGAAGAAGCAGGCATGACTGGCGCATTTGGCCTTGAAGCTGGTTGGTTAGAGGGTGAGATTCTTCTAAATACAGACTCTGAGCAAGAAGGCGAAGTCTACATGGGTTGTGCAGGTGGCGTTGATGGCACCATGACTTTCGATATTTCTCGAGAATCAACGCCTGCAGGTTTTGTAACACGCCAACTGACGCTGAAAGGCCTAAAAGGTGGTCACTCAGGTTGTGACATTCACACAGGTCGCGGTAATGCCAACAAATTACTTGGTCGTTTCCTTGCCGGTCATGCTCAAGAGCTTGATTTACGTTTAGTCGAATTCCGTGGCGGTAGCTTACGTAATGCAATCCCTCGCGAAGCGTTTGTTACTGTCGCGCTTCCTGTCGAAAACCAAGACAAGCTTGCTGAGCTGTTCAACCACTACACTGAGCTGCTTAAAACTGAATTGGGTAAAATCGAAACAGGTATCGTAACCTTTAATGAAGTGATCACGACTGACGCGCAAGTATTTTCAATCGCCGATCAGCAACGATTCATTGCGGCACTTAACGCTTGTCCAAACGGCGTAATCCGTATGAGTGATGAGGTGGAAGGCGTTGTTGAAACTTCTCTAAACGTTGGTGTGATCAGCACAGAAGAAAATAAAGTCACCGTGCTTTGCTTGATTCGTTCTCTCATTGACTCTGGCCGTAGCCAAGTGGAAAGCATGTTGCGCTCGATTACTGAGCTAGCAGGCGCACAAATTCAGTTCTCAGGCGCTTACCCTGGCTGGAAGCCAGATGCAGATTCCGAGATCATGGCAATTTTCCGTGATATGTATGAAGGCATTTACGGTCATAAGCCGAACATCATGGTCATCCATGCTGGTCTTGAGTGTGGCCTATTTAAAGAACCATACCCACACATGGATATGGTTTCTTTCGGTCCAACAATAAAATTCCCTCACTCTCCAGATGAGAAAGTGAAGATTGATACTGTTCAGTTGTACTGGGATCAGATGGTCGCGCTTTTAGAAGCGATTCCAGAGAAAGCATAATTCAATCACGAAAAACGACAAAGGGTGCCATACGGCACCCTTTTTTTGGTTTAGTTGAACCCAACTACACACGGTTTTGCGCGTAAGCGGCTAATTCATCCATTGAGGTTTGTGCAACAACTTCACCATCAATGTAGTAAGTAACAAACTCACCATCGCGCACACCCATGAGTGTCGCCTTTTCACCGTTGCTGTAAGTAATATCCATTTGAACAGTGTTCTCATCGATTTTCTGCATTCGCCCCTGCTCAATGACACGGTTATCCGCTAATGGTGCGATTGGTGCCGTCGTTAACGACTTATCTAACTGGTGATTGACATCAATGTAAGTATCTACCTTTGTATCGAAGATATGTGGCTTACCATTTAACGGGTTCTTACCCGTCCAAAATTCTAGAGAGTTAAACACGATATAATCCGCTGCGATCGCGACACCATAAACAGGCGCTAAAAGCATATTTAGACCACCTCGAGCGTAACGGTTGTCAACAGCTTTCAAGTTAAACCCCATGACATAACCTGTCACGGCATTACTACCTACGCAACCTGAAAGTGAAACTGCTACCGCAGTCAATGCACCAATTTTAGCAATTGCCTTTTTCATCAAAACCTCTAGTTAGAAAGTGTGAAACCTCAAATTCGGCGCGGATATTATCGGATAAAAAGTAGGGTTAAAAGTCCGTTTTTTTGTCCTCCATGAACAGTATTATTTTTAATACAGTCACATTTTTTAAGGCTATTATTGCGCTCTCTTCTCTATGTCTTGTTATGTATTAAACTGATAGAAAAGATCATATTGAAAACAAAAACTTCACACATACCAAAATTTCACGCATGACGATTAAAGTAATTTGTCGTGTCCTTAATGAGAATGATTAGTGCGATTTTGCAGCAATTGTTACATTGCTGATGACGCATTTGACAGAGATGGTTTATGGCCAGAAGTAAAAAAAGCAAAGTGTTTGAGCTCTTAGGACATCAAATACAACCAGGGCAACGATTAGAGATCGAATTTGAAGCAGCGAAGCTATATACACATTCGCCTTTATCTATTCCTGTGGAAATCATCCATGGGAAACAAGAAGGACCAGTGTTAATGGTGAATGCTGCTATCCATGGTGATGAGCTTAATGGCGTAGAAATCGTTCGTCAGATCATTAACCAACTGGATCCACAAAAACTGAAAGGCACTGTCATTGCAGTACCTATCGTTAACGTTTTTGGTTTCATCCATAAATCTCGTTACTTGCCCGACCGACGAGATCTCAACCGTTGCTTTCCTGGCAGTGAAAAAGGCGCACTTGCATCTCGTATGGCACACGGGTTCTTTAACAACATTGCCAAGCGTTGTGACTACATTTTGGATCTACACACAGGGGCAATTCATCGCACGAACTTGCCACAGATCCGCGCAAACTTAAGCAACCCAGAAACGCTGCGTATTGCTCAAGCATTTGCGACGCCAGTGATTGTTGATTCAGCATTGCGTGATGGCTCTTTACGCAGTGAAGCAGAAAAATGCGATATTCCAGTGCTCACCTACGAAGCTGGCGAAGCATTGCGTTTTGATCCACTTTCGATAAGCGCTGGTGTACTCGGGGTTCGGCGCGTAATGCAAGCCATTGGTATGTTGCGTGCGAGCAGGAAAAAGCTGCCTGAGCCTATCATAGCGAAGTCCACTAGCTGGGTTCGCGCGTCAGGTAACGGCATTTTGCGTACTGTCGTTAATCTGGGAGACAAAGTAGAACAGGGGGAAACGCTCGCTTATATTAGCTCTCCTCTTGGTCATGATGAGATAGAACTAAAAGCCCCGAAGCGTGGTTTGGTTATCGGTCAACAAACATTACCATTGGTGAACGAAGGCGATGCAATTTTCCACCTTGCCTATTTTAACCAAGGTGATAATGCTTTAGAGCAAGCAGTCGAAAGCTATATTGAAGGCCTCACTGAATTCGATGCCGAGCCGCTGACAACCGGACAGATACCGTTAGAAACTCAGTAATTCCTATCAAGTAGGCGCCTGATTAGCTCAAAGGAGCAACAGTGCTCGCACTATCTTGTTTAAAGCCAATAAGCTCAGCGTCCATGATGCTGGGCTTTTTGTTTTATGTACGCTAACGATACTTATCGTAGTTTCCACGAATGGATAAAAAACTTTACAATCCGTCGCAAAAACACATTTGATAATTAATCTCATTATCATTTATTAATCGTAATAATGTTCTTATAATCCGAGCTTCATAAAAACACTATAAATCATCAATATGAAACGATTAATAAGTCATCCATTCAAAGTAAATCTCATTTCACTGGCTTTGCTCTTCCCTCTTTATTCATATGCCGAGACAGCGCCAAATGAAGAGCTTGAAGTCATAGGCGTTCGTTATGCCAAACCCATTACCATTGCTGAGCCTGCGCAAACCACCATTAATTGGTCAGAGATTGAAGAGCAACAGTACTCTAATTTTGCCTCAATGATCGATGCCGTTCCCGGTGCATCAATAGATGGTGGCGGTCGTTCTGGTGGCGAACGTATTAACATTCGTGGTTTTGATGATCCAAGCGATATCGCCGTCTTTGTCGATGGCGCTCCAATTGGCTTTCAACAATACCGCTACGGTACCTTCTTTTTTGATCCGTTCTTAATTGGCGAAGCAGAAATTATCAAGGGCGCGCACGACTATCGAGCACTCAACGGGAAGTTTGGTGGCTCCATTCGCATTAAAACCAAAAATGTCGATGATCTCCTGTACGGCGAAAGAAACTTTGGTGCTCGCATCTCAAGTGCATATAACAACAACGGCGATGAGAATGCCTACACGCTAACACTCTATGGTAAAAACGATGCTGGTTTTTATTTTCTAGCGAATGGCTCGGTAAAAGATTCTGATGACATTAAAGTCGGTGGTGGTGAAACGCTGGATTACTCAGGTTATGAGCAAGAAAACATGCTCGTAAAAGTCGGTTATGAAAACAACGATCACGAGTTTGAAATTAGCCACACTCGCTACAAAGATGAAGGTCGTAAACCTTGGGCTAACCGCCGCGGAAAAATGCCTAACATCACCGAATACAATATCAAGAAATACGGCTCATTAGAAAAAGCCCAATACGCTTACACCGTCGATAACAAATACACGGACAACACCACGACCATCTCTTACCACTACATGCCGACTAACCCGTATATTGATTTCAATATCAAAATGGCACGTTCCGAAAACGATCGTCATTGGGTTCGCCCTGACGTAGCATTCGAGAAAATGTTCGTTTCTGTTGGCAGTTACGGTCATGAGTCATGGCTGAGTTACGAGCGTGATTACGTTGATGTGTTTAACCAAGCGCAATTCGGAGACCACACTCTAGTCACTGGGCTTCAATATCAAAAAACCGATAGAGACTCGTTAGTATTCAACGCATCATACGACAGTAATGAAGCGAAAAACTACGGTTGGTACACCCCTTACTACGAACCATCTGGCACGCAGTCAATTTATGCCGCTTACATTGCTGATCACTATCAAGCAACAGACCGCCTAACAATCACACCTTCTCTGCGTTACGAATACATCAAGAGTGAAGGAAAAGGGAACGCTGCGCCGGATTATAATGATCCAGCTGCCGGACATAACTACGGTGAAACGACGCATAAAGGCTTTAGCCCACGTTTGGATATCGACTTTGATGCGAGCAATAATACGCGTTTAAACGCCTCCTACGCCTACGCTTTAAAAGCACCAACCGTTGATAACATCTACTCAGTGCAATATGCGCGAGCTACCGCTACGGCTACTGCTTTGAATCTGGACGTGTCTCGTATCCATGCTTATCAAGCAAGCGTTATCAACTTAACGGAAGGGCTGGTGAACTCTCGCGATAACCTCGCAACAGAGTTAACTATGTTCTATAACGATGTTAGCGACACAGTTGATATACGAACGGGCGATAACCTCGACAAAAATACTACTGAGTTACAAAGCTGGAATACAAACCTAGATGGCTTTAAAAACTATGGCTTTGAGCTAATTTCACAATACCGGATTGAAGATTTCTACAGTAATTTCTCAGCAAGTTACATTCGCGGCAAAAACAAAGGTAGCCTATCTGACTCTACAGGTTCAGATGATGATCATCCTGATGTACCGCCATTAAACATTAATCTGGGTTTAGGTTACGAATGGATTCCTGGTTTACGTACGGGCTGGGAAGTCCGCTGGTATGATGCGCAAACCAAAACCAAGGCAAGCGGTAATAATTTAAAAGTGAAATCGCCAAGTGAGCAATACACGCTACAAAACGCTTACGTGGTTTGGGAAATACAACAAGTCGAAGGCTTGAGCGTTGGCGCGGTTGTGAAAAACTTAACCGATCGTTACTACGAAGCATACCTATCTAATGGCGTGCCTTCGCCTGGTCGCGAAGTCAAACTGCACCTCACTTATCAATACTAACCATACCTAAAAGATGCAGGGCAGACATTAACTGCCCTGTTATATCGTATCCAATGGCCATAATTGCACGCCGTTTTATTTATCAGTATTATCATTTCCTTTTGCTTGCATACACATTATGAACAATCTAAAAACACGGCTTCTTCTGATTTGCTTCTTCCCTGTAGGTAGCCTAGCGCAAGCTTCTGAGAACATTGCAGACTACTTACAAGAACAAAGCAAGCACCAAGTTTCAGAAGATTTTTACGCACAGCCAACAGCAAATAACCTGAATCTAGATGCAAAAACTAACTCTTTAACTTGGCACGAAGATGGTAAGCCGGATCACTGTCGTTACGCCAAGCAGCCCAAAGACGTCGCAACACATTTCGACTACGGTGAAGCAAACGATCTATCTGACGGCTTACAACACTTTGATTTACCGGAAAGACATTCTGCAAAGGTCAAATCGACAAATCGCACTTATGCTAATAACCCTCACCTTCTTCCTGGCAATAAACAATTTGCAGCCCCTGAAGACGGCACGTTTAGCCTGTCCGTATCATCGGATTGTTTTTAGCCGATATAAATAAAAAATGCCCTGAGACAAAACTCAGGGCATTTTCACTATTTGTTTGATGGGTAACGTCACCATCTCACCGATTTAAACTTATTCTTCGTCAGTGTCTACTTCGGTTTCATGTGCTTTGCGGGCTTCTTCTTTACGAACTTTTGCCGCTAGTTGTTCTGCTTCACGCTCTTGACGTTGCGCTGCTTTACGCTCGTTACGAACCACTTGGTTTTGGATAAATCCAGCCAGTTCTTGTTCAGCCCAAGCTTGTGCTTTCTCTTCGCTGTCAAAGCCTGTTTCACGCTTTGATACTACAGTCTTACGAGATGTCACTTGGCGAGTGATTTCTGCGCTCCAGCCGTTACGTTTTTCAGTGACGCGGATAGCAAATTTTGGATTCTTAGACATTTCTTTCATTTCCTAAGGGATTTAGGGATCAATCAGGGATTCGGTCAACTTGATAACTCCATCTAAGCTGAGCTGTTTAACACCATCCCTTGGTAAGCGCGGTATTAGAGCATAAAAGTAATCTAAACGCTGCAAGTTTTTTACGCTAGATAATAGATGACAAAGAAGAGGCAGAACAAAGCAACGTTTCGCCAAGTCACTAGAAAGAGCGACGAAGAAAAAAAGAGTGATAAGAAAAAAGAAAGCGCTGGTCTCTCAACCAACGCTTTACTTAAGCTACATTAACCTTTGGTTAATTAACCGATATTCTTACGGGCATTTTGGAACATACGCATCCAAGCGCCATTTTCACCCCAACCTTCCGGAGCCCAAGAATTTGCAACTGTGCGGAATACGCGCTCTGGGTGAGGCATCATGATAGTTACGCGACCGTCTGCTGTTGTTAAACCGGTAATCGCGTTTGGCGAACCATTCGGGTTGTTCGGGTATTGTTGTGTTGGGTTACCGAGGTTATCCACGTAACGAACCGCAACCGTACCTGATGCTTCAATCGCTGCTAGGTGCTCTGCATCACGTACTTCTACACGTCCTTCTCCGTGGGAAACCGCGATTGGCATACGCGAACCAGCCATGCCGTCGAAGAATACAGAATCAGATTTCTGAACTTCAACTAGACTAAAGCGCGCTTCAAAACGCTCAGATTCGTTGCGCACAAAACGTGGCCACAAGTCTGCACCTGGGATCAGCTCTTTCAGGTTTGATAGCATCTGACAACCGTTACATACACCTAAAGAGAACGTCTCTTCACGGTTGAAGAAGGCTTGGAACTGTTCACGAGCTTGTGCGTTAAACAGGATAGACTTAGCCCAACCTTCACCCGCACCTAGTACGTCGCCGTAAGAGAAGCCACCACAAGCTACTAGGCCATGGTATTCATCCAGTACCGCTTGGCCTGTTAGGATATCGCTCATATGGATGTCGGTTGCTTCAAAGCCTGCTCTGTCAAACGCTGCTGCCATTTCGACGTGGGAGTTAACGCCCTGCTCACGTAGAATTGCCATCTTAGGTTTAGCACCTTTCGCAATGTACGGTGCTGCAACGTCTTCATTTACGTCGAAGCTGAGCTTAACGTTTAGACCCGGGTCAGAGTTGTCTTTCTTAGCTTCGTGCTCTTGGTCTGCACACGCTGGGTTATCACGTAGGCTTTGCATCTTATGCGTTGTTTCAGCCCAGATAACGCGTAGTTCGGTACGTGAACGTTCAAGCACAACTGCATCACCAGAAGTGATAACAAAGTCGTCTGAAGCTTCAACAGAACCAATCACATGTGAGCATGCCTCTAAGCCGTTTGCCGCCAGAGTAGATAGAACTGAATCTAGATCATCATTCTTAACTTGAACAACCGCACCTAGCTCTTCGTTAAATAGAACGGCCAGCGCATCGTCACCCAGCTCTGCGATGTTCGCTTTTACGCCACAGTGACCCGCGAATGCCATCTCAGCCAGTGTAACAAACAGACCGCCGTCGCCTTTATCGTGGTAAGCCACTAGCTTGTCATCACGTACTAACGCTTGCATTGCATCAAAGAAGCCTTTTAGCTGCTCTGCATTATCTACGTCAGCAGGTTTGTCACCCAGCTGTTTGTATACTTGTGCCAATGCTGTCGCACCTAAGCGGTTTTTGCCGTTACCCAAGTCAACAAGAACTAGAGAAGTATTTCCTTTGTCAGTGCGTAGTTGTGGAGTCACGGTCTTACGTACGTCTTCCACACGACCAAATGCCGTGATAACTAGCGACAGTGGAGATGTGACTTCTTTGCTCTCGCCGTTTTCTTCCCACTTGGTTTTCATCGACATAGAGTCTTTACCAACTGGGATAGTCAAACCTAAAGCAGGACACAGTTCTTCACCCACCGCTTTCACTGCTTCGTAAAGACCCGCATCTTCACCTGGGTGACCCGCTGGAGACATCCAGTTCGCAGACAGTTTAATGTGTTTAATATCACCGATGTCTGTTGCCGCAATGTTCGTTAGTGACTCACCAACTGCTAGGCGAGCCGATGCACCAAAGTCTAGTAATGCCACTGGCGTGCGCTCACCCATCGACATTGCTTCGCCATGGTAAGTGTCGTAGCTTGCCGCTGTTACTGCGCAGTTTGCTACTGGTACCTGCCAAGGACCAACCATTTGATCACGAGCAACCAGACCCGTTACTGTTCGGTCACCGATAGTAATTAGGAATGTTTTTTCTGCAACAGCAGGAAGACGAAGTACGCGATCCACCGCTTCATTAAGCTCAATACCATCACGAACAATGGCAGGGCTTTCCACTTTTAGTGTGGTTGCGTCGCGGTGCATCTTCGGTGGCTTACCAAGCAGGATATCCATTGGCATATCGATCGGCGTATTGTCGAAGTGAGAATCTTCTAGCGTTAGATGACGCTCTTCTGTCGCTACACCCACCACTGCATACGGTGCGCGTTCACGCTTACAGATTGCGTCGAATGCTTCCATGTTTTCTGGCGCTACCGCTAGAACGTAACGTTCCTGTGATTCGTTACACCAGATTTCCAGTGGGCTCATGCCCGGCTCATCGTTTGGTACATCGCGTAATTGGAACTTACCGCCACGCTCACCGTCGTCGACAAGTTCAGGCAATGCGTTAGAGATACCGCCTGCACCCACATCGTGGATAAATGCGATTGGGTTATCGTCGCCTAACTGCCAACAACGGTCGATCACTTCCTGACAGCGACGTTCCATCTCTGGGTTTTCACGCTGTACCGAAGCGAAGTCCAGATCTTCTGCTGACTGACCAGATGCCATGGAAGATGCCGCACCACCACCAAGACCGATGTTCATTGCCGGACCACCAAGTACGATTAGGCTCGCACCTACAGGGATCTCTTTCTTCTGTACGTGTTCATCGCGGATGTTACCCATACCACCAGCAATCATGATTGGTTTGTGGTAACCACGAATTTCTTCACCCGCATGAGAAGTGACTTTTTCTTCGTAAGTACGGAAGTAACCCAATAGATTTGGACGACCAAATTCGTTGTTGAATGCCGCGCCGCCAAGAGGACCTTCAAGCATGATGTCTAACGCATTCACAATACGACCCGGCTTGCCGAAGTCGGTTTCCCATGGCTGTTCAAAACCAGGAATACGTAAGTTAGAGGTTGTAAAACCAACCAGACCCGCTTTTGGCTTACCGCCGATACCCGTCGCGCCTTCGTCACGAATTTCACCGCCTGAGCCAGTCGATGCGCCCGGCCACGGAGAGATTGCCGTTGGGTGGTTGTGCGTTTCTACCTTCATCAAGATGTGCGTATCTTCATGGTGGTACGTGTATTGACGAGATTTAGGGTCAGGGAAAAAACGCCCCGCTTTAGAACCTGTCATAACGGCTGCGTTGTCTTTGTATGCAGACAGCACATAGTCAGGTGTCGTTTCAAAAGTGTTTTTGATCATTTTGAACAAAGACTTAGGTTGATCTACCCCGTCGATAGTCCAATCTGCGTTAAAAATTTTGTGGCGACAATGCTCTGAGTTCGCCTGAGCAAACATCATCAATTCAATGTCGTTTGGGTTACGCCCAAGCTTAGTAAAGTTCTCTACCAAGTAATCAATTTCATCTTCTGCGAGTGCCAAGCCAAGGGAAACGTTTGCCTCTTCAAGCGCAAGACGACCGCCAGCTAAGATATCAACATGTGCGACAGGCTTAGGCTCTGCAACAGTAAATAATGCTGATGCGGCTTCAAATTCTGTGAATACTGTTTCCATCATACGGTCGTGAATTAACGCTTTAACAGCGTCAGCTTGAGCTTCTGATAGAACAACTGAAGATTCGACATAATAAGCCGTACCACGCTCTAGACGTTTCACTTTATCCAGACCACAGTTAACAGCGATATCGGTAGATTTAGAAGACCAAGGCGAGATAGTGCCAGGACGAGGCGTGACAAGAAGTAGAAGACCTTCAGGCTCATGCTCTTCGATGGTTGGGCCGTAAGTTAGTAACTTTTCAAGTTTTTCTAACTCTTGGTCATCAAGGTCTGACTTTAGATCGGCAAAGTGCATAAACTCGGCATAAATGCCAGTTACAGGCAGATCTTGTTCACGACAAAGTTCCAGTAGTTTATTAACACGAAACTCAGAAAGAGCTGGGGAGCCACGCAAAATTCTCATGTGCTTAGGTCTCTTATGCAATTGATTAAGGTGATATTGGAATAAATTCAGACACTTAAAATAAGCCCTGTCGAACCTATGCCGATTCCACCTCGTCATTGCGAGCGCATTATATAGTAATTGTTTTTGTGATGTAACACCAAAAGCAACCGTTTGCGTCATTTTTTTTGTCAAATTTGAATTACAACTAAAATGTCGATAAAACACACAATGTCACGTTATAAGTGTGTGATTCACTTTGCCCCATGAGCTCGCTTTGATATAAAGGCAAATAGAAATTTTCCAAGATGTACCTATTAATGCAAATAAGTCACTTCAACCGGCTCAAGCGCAGTGCTCTAATTTTAGTTTCTGTTCTTTTACTCTCTGCTTGCCAGATTGAGTCGGAGCCCAAAAGTGAATTTGAAAAAATTCAAGAACGTGGTGTGCTTCGTGTTGGCACGCTAAACAATCAGCTTTCCTACTACATAGGTCCCGATGGTCCCGCAGGGTTGGATTACGAATTGGCGCGTCAGTTTGCGGAGCAGCTCGGCGTCAAACTCGAGATTAAACCAGCCTTTCGCCAGGCTGAGCTTTTTCCTGCTCTTAAGAAAGGAGATATCGATATCATCGCTACGGGTTTAAATCAAACGTCACAAGCAGTCAAACGATTTAGACCAGGCCCTGCCTATTATTATGTAAGCCAACAAGTGGTATATAAAAAAGGGCAACTTCGACCACGTGATATCGAACAACTCATTGAATACCAAGCCTCGAAAGACGACGAGTCCGACGAAGATACAAATGCAGGCGCTCAAACATTAAAGATCGTTGAACAATCGCAATATGTTCCGACCCTAACAGCGTTAAAGAAGCAGTATCCAGAACTTCAGTTTGAAATTGTTGGTGATGCTGACACGAGAGACTTACTCAAATACGTATCGACGGGTGAGTTACGTTTTACTGTGACTGATTCGGTGGAACTTTCCCTTGCTCAACGCCTTTACCCCGATCTTGCGCTCGCGTTTGAACTTACAGAAGATCAACCAGTATCTTGGTTTACTCGACGCTCTGAAGACGAAAGTTTGTATGCGATGCTGATAGAGTTTTTCGGTAACATCAAACAATCAGGAGAACTGTCCACCCTCGAAGAAAAGTACATTGGTCATATTGAAGCATTTGACTACGTTGATACTCGCGCATTCATTCGAGCTCTGGATGACAAATTGCCTAAATGGGCACCTTTATTCCAAAAATACAGCGAAGAGTTCGACTGGCGCTTAATTGCAGCATTGGCTTATCAAGAGTCACATTGGAAACCAACAGCAAAATCGCCAACGGGTGTTAGGGGGATGATGATGCTTACTCTGCCAACAGCGAAAAGCGTCGGGGTAACAAACCGTTTAGACCCTGAGCAATCTGTTCGTGGTGGTGTCGAGTACTTACGTCGCATTGTAGGTCGCGTGCCTGATAGCATCAACGAGCATGAAAAAATATGGTTTGCGTTAGCTTCATACAATATTGGTTACGGCCACATGATGGACGCACGACGACTCACCAAAGCACAAGGTGGCGATCCGAACGCTTGGGCCGATGTAAAAGATAGGCTGCCTTTACTGCGTCAGAAGCGCTATTACAGCCAAACTCGCTATGGGTACGCCAGAGGCGATGAAGCGCGTAATTACGTAGAAAATATTCGACGTTACTACCAATCCATCATTGGTCATGTCAGCCAACAGCCAGCGATTGATGAGAATAGCGATGACTTGCAAGTGATTCCGCCGCTCAACCCCGACATTTTGATATCGGGCGCAGTAGAGACCGTCGTAGAACAAGTCTCTGGCGCTTCTGACGTCACGGTTGAAGAAGACACCGAACAAGAAAGCATTGAAGAATAAACCCGCGGTAAACTAAAAAATGACGAGCCTATGAAGCTCGTCATTTTTGTTGAGTCCTAACGAAAACTTATCTAGACTCCAATATTCTGAGTGACACCAACCACACTCAACCATTCCTTTGGTTGGTCGCCTTTTCTTCATCGTTAGTAAAACTGATTGCTTTGTAACAGATTACTTTACAACCACATGGTTTAGCTCACTTGATGAAGCGGCGCTTTCGGCTACACTCTGCCGAAATAACGTCACTCCTATTATTAAGCATCGTATTGAAATTGTTTGCTGGCTCTGTGCAATGCAGAAGTCAAATGAAGAACGTTTAAACCATACAATGTTTAGTGCGATTATCGAGCCTATTGCCAAGCATCGATGAGCCGCACTTTACTGGTAAAAGTCTTGTCTGCAGGAGGTTTTGAATATGAGAAGACGTAGAGTGCAGTCAAAGCGTTTAAATAACACAGTAGCTGCTATCCGACGTAAACGTAAACTGACATGTATGAAAAAGAAAGTAAGTTCACGTAATCGTGTTTTTGTACATTTAGTCAATCACTAGTGCGTCCAAGCAAACATCTACCACGTTGTAGGTGTTTGCTAGCCCTCACAACTCCTACTACCTTGTTCGCTCTCTCCATTTTCTAATGCTTTTTGTGCTTGCTTCTTCGCTTTAATTTCCTTTCGGCGGCGCTTAAAAAACGCTTGTAGCTGAGTACGGCACTCATCTTCTAGCAGCCCCTTTTCAATTAAGGCGTAATGGTAAGCGGCTTGACTTTCAAACAAATTAAGCACTGTTCCTGCTGCTCCAGCTTTTAAATCTGGCGCTCCAAAAACAACCCGCTTAACGCGGCTATGCAATAAGGCTCCGGCACACATTGGGCATGGCTCAAGTGTTACATATAACGTCGTATCCAGAAGGCGGTAATTTTCTAGCTTTTGGCCTGCTTTACGCAGCGTTTGGATCTCAGCATGTGCGGTAGCGTCATTAGTACCAATAGAGCGATTCCACCCCTCAGCGATAATTTCACCATCTTTGACAAGCACTGCGCCAACAGGTACTTCCCCCTCAGCTTCTGCTTGCTCAGCAAGCTCCATCGCTCTGCGCATAAACAATTCATCTTGAGGGGAAAACGGATGGTTAGACAAAGGAGGCTCCAAAGAAACAAAAAACGATTGAAGTCAGGAATTTTATCACCAACTTCGGTTTCACTACAGCAACACATCACGGGACAAAGTCTGCAACTCCAAAAAACTAGTTACAAGACCTATCGATGTTCGTTTTACGAGAACAAAAAAACGCAGATCGAAGACCTGCGCTTTTTGGCTGCCAATTAGCGGCTTTCACACCCTACACGTTTTTACATTGTGTAAGTGTAAGGAGCTTGAATGCCTAGCGGGATACCTACCATCCAATAAGCAACTAGGAAGATAGACCAACCGATCAGCATTGCGATCGAGAATGGCATCATTAGTGACGCAAGCGTACCGATACCAGCCGACTTCACATAACGCTGACAGTAAACCACAACAAGAGGGAAAAATACCATTAGAGGCGAAATGATGTTCGATACAGAGTCACCCACACGGTAAGCCGCCTGAGACAGCTCAGGCGAGATACCAACCGCCATTAGCATTGGCACTAGGATTGGACCAATTAAAGCCCATTTTGCCGATGCCGAACCAATAAGTAGGTTTACAGACGCGGTTAGAAGGATCATACCGATGATGGTCACTTCACCTGGTAGGTTCATCGCTTTTAAGCCTTCTGCGCCATACAACGCTAGCATCGTACCGATGTTTGACTGAGCAAATGCAGATAGGAACTGAGCACAGAAGAACGACATAACAATGTATGCGCCCATGGTTGACATAGTATCAGCCATCGCTTTGATAATGTCGTTGCTGGTCTTGAACGTTCCAGACACTTTACCGTAAACGTAACCAGGAATGATAAACAGAATAAAGATCAACGGCACGATAGACTTCATTATCGGTGCTGAGAAGGCAGTAATTTCACCTTCAGGCGAGCGAAGTGCTGATGTTTCTGGAATTAACGCTGCAACAAGTAAAGCAATACCCGCCATCATTGCCCAACCTGCATAACGGAATGCTTTTGATTCCAGTTCAGTAAATGAACCTAGGTTTGGCGCGGTTTCCGCATCATCATCAATTGGCATTTTTGATAAACGAGGCTCGATGATTTTCTCTGTCACGTACCAACCAATCCCCACAATAATGATAGAGGATAGGCCAGTGAAGAAGATGTTCGCTAATGGGTTAACCACATATTCAGGATCAAGAACCTGCGCCGCAGTTTGCGTAAAGCCAGCCAATAGCGGATCGATACCTGAAGGGATAAAGTTTGCAGAGAAGCCACCAGATACACCTGCAAATGCTGCCGCAATACCTGCTAAAGGGTGACGACCTGCCGCATGGAAGATAATACCGCCAAGAGGAATAACCAGAACATAGCCTGCATCTGCCGCAGTATGCGATACAATGGCAACCAAAATAAGCATTGGAGTAAGAAGCTTAGCTGGCGTGAAGTTCAGCATCTTCTTAAGACCCGTCGTAATAAAGCCCGAAGAATCTGCAACACCCACACCTAGCATTGCGACAAGTACGATACCCAGTGGCGCAAAGCCAGTAAACGTCGTCACCATGTTAGCAAGGAAACTTGCTAGCGCTTCGCCCGTAAGTAAGTTGGTGATACTAAGAGCTTCGCCCGTTCGAGGGTTTGGAAGATCGAATGATACATTCGACAAAAGTGCTGACGCCGCCCAAGTAATGATCAATGCCCAGAAGAACAAAATCGCAGGATCAGGAATTTTGTTACCTGTCCTCTCGATAAAGTTTAAAAAGCGCTCCATCCCGCTCGGCTTCGATGATGGTGCCTTATTTACAGCTTGGTTACTCATGGTAACTCCATAGTGAATGATGTTGGTGCCAAGGCCTATTTGAATAATTATAACGACCTACTATCCAACGAGTATTCTAGTAAACACTAATGGAGAAAGCACAAGGTTCTAGATTTTTTTTCATAATTGGAGACATATTTTGCAAAAACACCACTTCAATTAAACATAATAAAAACAGTAGCACATCAACTCAATTAACAGTTCAAAAACTATTTATTAACCGTGACAAATCCGGTATTAAACAGGAATTACACCCGCATTTGTCCCAGCCCATGTATGCAATTGAACTTAGTTTTCGAATTCACTGTATTGTGAGATCATCGTTTTAAGCTGCACTGATCGCGTCTCGCCAATTCTATCCTTCCAGCTAGAGGTAATGGTGATAGTTTTCAGTGTTCCTGAAACCGTGGCAGCTGGAACTTCCCACTCGACGACATAAGATCCAGTAACAGAAGAGCCTGTTGCAATAGAAGCAAAATTTGCAGGTGTGATGGTAGACATCGCCGCAGAAGCACCACGCGTCCGGAACCATTCGAGCTGGTTTTCTGCTAGACGAAGTGCTTCAATACTTTTTATGGCATATTCGGATTCGCGTTCTAAATACACGTTTAGCTTAGTTAAACCTAGTGCCCCAACACCTATAAGTAGAAAAGAAATTAGAACTTCAAGAAGGTTAAAACCTTTTTGTTTAGAGATCATTCCAGGAGCCTTTTTTCCATCTAGGAATTGCATGCGCATTCCTTGAATTGTCTATCACATCTTTATTGTATCTAAAGTCCAAAGAATCGAAGAAAACCGCTGCCTGATCTTCACTATCAAAATATTGACCACCAGATACCGTAAAAGAACCATGCTGATAATAAGAAGCTATTGTCCTGTATGAGTCTTCAACAACACTTGGCACATGATTTAGGTGAGCATTGGCTTCGAACCCAACCCAATCCGCTGTTGTCGGGGTATAATCATGATTGAAATGAAACAAGACCCCTTTAAACTTATTTGATGTAGCGCCGGAGCTCGGTGGTCCCATCACGGAGAAAAGACCATCATGAATGAGCACTGTTACGCCATTGGTCGATGATGTAGCATTCACTAAATCATTGTATTCCGATTGCTTGATTTCACAGCTCCCTTCCACCCATAAATGATGCTTCCCTGACTGAATTTCTGCTGTTAAAGCAGCACCACAATTAGGTATACCATCAGCCACTGAGCCCGTCATAACATGAAATACACCATTATCTCGGACATCGTTATGCTCTTCAGCCTTTACTCCAAAGAAGGATTCAAATGGCTTTAAATCTGTATCTTGAGTAAAATCATCACCAGCATCAACCCCGCCAACACTAGATGAGAGATGACGGTTTGCCGTCGTGTTTGCACAATCTTTATTTGTAGGGTTGTTAAAATCGGCATAGGGAGACTCTCCATGAATTACGCCTTTATTATCAACTGAAGAGGAGTAAAAGCGCTTTTTATACCTTAACGCAATACACTCCCACCCATCGCTGCTCAATTCCCCTGGGTCTGGAGTAGAGAACGTTGCACTAGAATGAAAATAAATGTCTGCACTAGACTGCATTGCACCATAACTCAAGTTACCTCCCAAAATAATCTCCTTACTAATGCTTGTAAATCCAACATTAGAAGTAACCAAATACCCATTGGAAGTACTCGTAAAACTCGGAATCGTCCAAAGCCCTGAGCCACAATCTGTTATTACGGCTGGTACAATATTATTAACTCTAAATTGCGCCCATGCACATTCAACACCTCCTTCCGCTAACCAATGTGCTTGTCGAGATTTTATTTCGTTTTGCGCAACTTTTATTTGAAAAAATACACCTTTGGATGATGCTAATGATGCAATTAAAGCAAGTAATAAAAGTATAGAAGTCACAAGCAAAGTGGTATAACCGGAATAGCTATATTTAGATGTCATTGCCAATTCCTTTGTTTGATAGAAAACTCCGCAACTTCACTAAAGGCTCCATCAATCGTTTTCAAACCTAACTTAACGCTCGTGACCGAACTTACATTTCCTCCATTAGTCACTGTTTCTGAACTAACGGTGAATTGGGTAACTTGGAAAATATCATCATCAAATAGAGAACGACAAAAATCTATACCATCAAAAGATAATATTTGTGTTTGAGACACAACACCTTTTTCACATATAAAAAACCGAGTATCTCTCTTCTCATACTTAATATTTCGATAGTCTTCATTGGCAGCTGAGTCCTCTTTAAAATACACAAGCCCTACAGAAGAGGCGCCGCTCAGCATTATGGTTCCTGTAGCTCCGGATAATTTGAGTGAACTACCGTTCCCACCATCATAACCTGCTCTTTGAATATCTTCTTTCATAACAGATAAAGTGATATTCAGACCTTGCAATAAATTTAGCCCTAAGCTTTTTTCCTTTGCTGTTTTTTGTAAACTCAAGAATATAGAGCCCACTACACTAAGGACAATTAACCCAATTAAAGAACTAATCATCAATTCGATTAAAGAGCTACCTATTTGATAGCGTTTGTTAGCACTGACGGTAATCATATAACTTAGCTCCAGAGTTACTACAAATTTTTATCCTTCCGGGAGGGTTGGAGAGCTTTGCTTGTAGTTTTATGTTTTGAGCATTAGTTGGGAAAAACTCTATATTTCCTCCTTGGGGTCGTCCACGGACCTCATCGAAGCTTATTTTTTGATTCTCGTAGCTGTGCTTCAAAGATAATTCAGAGTAGGCAGAGCCGGAAAGGCTTAAAATTACGCCCCCAGAGCCGCTAGACGAGTTAGTTAACTGTAGAGACCATGCACCTTGACTGACAACGACGTTTTTAGCCATAGAGAAATGAATATATAATTTTTGATTTCTCATTACCGCCTCGGACTTACTTTGGCTTAGAAAACCAGCTAATTCAGTTGCTAATCGCTGCATTTGCACAGTTTGTGAAACACGGCTAAAGCTTGGAGCTGCAAACGCCAATATAATACTCAGTACAGCAACAGTAATAAGAAGCTCCAACAACGTAAACCCGCGAGGCATTTCCCAAATTCCTATGTAAACGGCAAAAGGGCCGTAATTCATCTTGCACAGATGCTATCACCTGCCAAAAATAGGCGGAAAAGTGAAAAGGAAACTACTCGTGATGATTCGAATTTCTCGTTGTAACGGCTACAAAAAAGGATTGAGAGGGATGACATTGATCGAATTACTGGTAGCTGTAGTGATTGTCGGGATCATTGCTGCAGTCGCATACCCCTCTTACACTAATCATGTAATCAAGTCTCATAGGACGGTTGCCTTGAGCGATCTTAGTCGAATTCAGCTAGAGCTAGAGACATCTTATGATGGTGGGTACGACTGGAGTCATATTCTCTCTGGAGGCACATGCACTCTATGTGACTCAGACACAAATAGATTTTCTTTCGATATTGCGAGCTCTGCAAGTACGGCCTATACCATTACAGCAACAGCAAAATCGGCTCTGGGACAAGACGACGACGAGTGCTTGACTGGTTCTAAAACGATTACTTTAACGTCAACAAATGTCGAAGAACCAAGTGATTGCTGGAATTAGGAAGAACACCGAGATGCAAAAAGGCCTGCATTTTAGCAGGCCTTTGTATTTGTGCTTTTCACTAACGTCTTAGCTGGTTAAATCATCAAAGAACTTTTTCACACCGTTGAAAAAGCCTTCTGATTTAGGCTTGTGCTTTGTCGCCGCTTCACCACCACAAGACTCTTCAAACTCTTTGAGCAGTTCTTTTTGGCGTGAGCTTAGGTTTACTGGTGTTTCAACAACCAACTTAACAATAAGATCACCAACACCGCCACCGCGAACGCCTTTCACACCTTTACCACGCATACGGAACATACGACCTGTTTGCGTTTCTGAAGGCACTTTTAGGCTTACGCGACCATCTAGGGTTGGTACTTCAACTTCACCACCTAGAGCTGCCATCGCAAAGCTTACTGGCACTTCACAGTATAGGTTGTTGCCATCACGCTCGAAGATATGGTGCTCTTTCACGTGCACTTGTACATACAAGTCACCCGCTGGTGCTCCCATTTCTCCCGCTTCACCTTCGCCAGATAGACGAATACGGTCGCCAGTATCAACACCTGCTGGGATCTTAACGTTAAGTGTTTTTGTTTTCTGCTTACGACCTTGACCATGACACTCATTACAAGGGTCTTTAATGATTTTACCTTTGCCGTGACAGGTAGGACAGGTTTGTTGCACTGCGAAGAAGCCCTGGCGCATCTGTACTTGACCATGACCATGACAGGTACCACATGTTTCAGCAGATGAACCTTTCTTCGCGCCACTACCATCACAGGTATCACAGTGTACTAGTGTCGGTACTTCGATCTCTTTCGTTACACCACGAACCGCTTCTTCTAGCGTCAATTCCATGTTGTAACGTAGGTCAGCACCTCGCTGGGCACGGTGGCCACCACCGCCACGACGACCACCACCAAAGATGTCACCGAATACATCGCCAAAGATGTCGCCGAAATCAGCACCGCCGCCGCCAAAGCCGCCGCCACCGAAACCACCGCCGCCTTGTTCAAAAGCTGCATGACCGTATTGGTCGTACGCCGCTTTCTTTTGAGGGTCGGTCAGAACTTCGTACGCTTCTTTTACTTCTTTAAACTTGTCCGCCGCAGAATCATCACCCTGGTTTCGGTCTGGGTGGAATTTCATCGCTAGACGCTTATACGCCTTTTTGATATCGCGCTCTGAGGCATCACGGCTTACGCCTAATACTTCGTAAAAATCACGTTTTGACATGTTCTTCGTCACCAGTTAATTACTACAAACGGCATCGATTCACCGCTTGGTGTTTGTATCGTTCTAGGTAAGTGCACTTGTCTGCAACATACTTAACTAGAAAGACAGCGTTTACAAACAGACGGGCGTAAGAGTTGCCCCAAACGCCCGCACACGAAGTCTTATCGACCCCAGATGGCTATGCAGCCATCTGGTTAAGAAATATTATTTCTTGTCGTCTTTAACTTCTTCGAACTCAGCATCTACAACGTCGTCTTCTTTAGACTGTGCACCTGCGTCAGCACCTTGTGCTTGCTGCGCTTGAGCTTGTTGTTGAGCGATTTCCATCAGCTTTTGAGAAGCAGTCATTAGTGCTTGAACTTTAGCATCGATAGCTTCTTTGTCTTCGCCTTTACGTGCTGTTTCTAGCTCAGAAATTGCTGCTTCAATCTTCTCTTTCTCTTCTGCAGGTAGCGCTTCACCAGCTTCTTCTACTTGCTTACGAGTACCGTGAATCATTTGGTCAGCTTGGTTACGTGCAGTCGCTAGCTCTTCGAACTTCTTGTCCGCTTCTTTGTTAGCTTCTGCTTCTTGAACCATTTTCTCGATGTCTTCATCGCTTAGACCGCCAGAAGCTTGAATAGTGATCTTCTGCTCTTTACCAGTCTGCTTGTCTTTCGCAGACACGTGTAGGATACCATCCGCATCAAGGTCAAACGTAACCTCGATTTGTGGCATACCACGTGGTGCAGGCTGGATGCCTTCTAGGTTAAATTGGCCTAGAGACTTGTTGTACATCGCTTGCTTACGCTCACCTTGTAGAACGTGGATAGTTACCGCGCTCTGGTTGTCTTCCGCTGTAGAGAAAACTTGGTTCGCTTTAGTTGGGATAGTTGTGTTCTTCTCAACTAACTTAGTCATCACGCCACCCATTGTCTCGATACCTAGAGACAGTGGAGTTACGTCTAGTAGTAGTACGTCTTTAACGTCACCAGCAAGTACACCACCTTGAACTGCAGCACCCATTGCTACTGCTTCGTCAGGGTTTACGTCACGGCGCGCTTCTTTACCAAAGAACTCAGCAACTTTCGCTTGAACCATTGGCATACGAGTCTGACCACCAACTAGGATTACGTCAGTGATGTCGTTTACTGATAGGTCAGCGTCAGCTAGAGCTACTTTTAATGGCTCAAGAGAGCGTTGTACTAGGTCTTCAACTAGAGATTCTAGTTTTGCACGAGTCACTTTAATGTTCATGTGCTTAGGACCAGTTGCATCTGCAGTAACGTAAGGTAGGTTTACGTCTGTTTGAGAAGTAGAAGAAAGCTCGATTTTCGCTTTCTCTGCTGCTTCTTTAACACGCTGCATTGCTAGTGGGTCGTTTTTAAGGTTGATGCCTTGCTCTTTGTTGAACTCATCAACCAAGTAGTTGATTAGACGGTTATCAAAGTCTTCACCACCTAGGTGAGTATCACCGTTAGTTGCTAGAACTTCGAATGTTTTCTCGCCTTCAACTTCATCGATTTCGATGATTGAAATATCGAATGTACCACCACCAAGGTCGTATACCGCGATAGTGCGATCGCCGCCTTTCTTATCAAGACCGTAAGCTAGCGCAGCTGCTGTTGGTTCGTTGATGATACGTTTAACTTCTAGACCTGCGATACGGCCAGCATCTTTTGTCGCTTGACGCTGAGCATCGTTAAAGTAAGCAGGTACTGTGATAACTGCGCCAGTTACTTCCTCACCAAGGAAGTCTTCAGCAGTTTTCTTCATTTTCTTAAGAACTTCAGCAGAAACCTGAGGAGCTGCCATTTTTTGGCCTTTCGCTTCTACCCAAGCATCACCGTTGTCAGCCTTAACGATTTTGTAAGGCATGATTTCGATGTCACGCTGAACTTCTTCGTCTTCAAAACGACGACCGATTAGACGCTTAATTGCAAATAGCGTGTTTTCTGGGTTAGTTACTGCTTGACGTTTCGCTGGTTGACCTACTAGCGTCTCACCGTCAGTGTAAGCAATAACCGATGCAGTAGTACGTTCGCCCTCTGCGTTTTCAATTACACGTGGTTTGTCGCCGTCTAATACAGCAACACATGAGTTAGTAGTACCTAAGTCAATACCAATGATTTTACCCATCTGGCTATCTCCGAATAAATTCTATTTTCGTTTGGTTATAACCCCAATGTGGGGGGAGGAGAATCGGGTTTCAACCCTTGCTCACAAACAAAAATAATCAATGTTTGCTTCTCTATGCCACATAGATAAGGGCGGCAAAATGCTTTTCAAGGGCAGAATTAAAAAAAAGCGTCTTTTTTCGAAATTTATGTGTTTCTTTCTGATTAGTTGGGAACTCGTCACACTGCTGTAGCGCAACAAAACGTCATTTCCCAGATAAATTTATTTATGTCCGACTCTTCCTAAATAAAAAACGAGCTCATAAGAGCTCGCTTCAATATTAGGGTTAAAATAAATGATTCAAGGTATTAGGCGTTCGCTTGAGCAGGCTCAGCATCAACACCTTCTTCTTTACCTATCTCACCTTCTGTTTTTGCAACAATGGTGTTCACTGCCGTGTCGCCGACAACGTTAGATGATGTACAGAACATATCATTAATACGGTCGACCGCTGCAATGATTGCTAAACCTTCAGGTGGTAAACCCAGTTGGTGAAGCAAAACGCCTACCATTACCACGCCGCCCCCAGGAACGCCGCCAGCACCAATAGATAACAGAAGAATAGTTAAGCCAAGTGTGAAGATGTCTGCGGTGTTAATTGGCTGGCCAAAAGCGTTCGCAACAAACATCGTTGCTAGAGCAATATAGATAGACACACCAGACATATTCATCGTTGCGCCCAGTGGTACACCGAAGCCAGCAACCGATTTAGAGACCTGAAGCTTTTCTGTCAGTGTGCGCATCGTTACCGGGATAGTCGCGTTTGAGCTCGCGGTAGATAGAGAAAAAAGAATCTGCTCACGAGTTGCACGTAGGAAAGTCTTTGGAGAAGTTCCTGTCGCAATACTCACTGCCATTGGGTAGAAGAAGAAGATCCAAAACACCAACATCGCAACCACCAAAGCCACGTAACCGGCAACGGACATTAATGTATTGGCGTTTAGCGTTGCACCTAGTTGAATCATTAGTGCGAACACACCATATGGTGCAAGACTCATCACTAATCCAACCAATTTCATCATGATTTCATTTGCCATTTTGAATGTGCGAATAGCTGGGCCACCACGAGAATCCAAAGCTTGAATTGCAAGCCCCGTCAAAATTGCCATAAAGATGATTTGCAGCATGTCGCCGCTAGCAAACGCTTGTACAGGATTGCTAGGAACAATGTTAACAACTAAAGAGAAAATGTCCGGCGTCTCTGTCGTTGTCAGCTGTACAGCCTCAGATACCGTTCCTGCTAGATTAGCGCCCGCTCCTGGCTGGAAGATCAAGCCGACAGTCAAAGCCGCCGTAATCGCAATGATGGTGTTAAGAATGTAAAGGGTAAAAGTTTTTCCACCAAGACGACCAAATGCACTGATATCTTTCAAGTCAACAATGCCGCATACGATTGAAACGTAAACTAAAGGAACAACAAGCAATTTGATCAGTGAGACGAACATGCCGCCAACACCTTCTGCTGCTCCAAGTAGGTATGTATCAAAAATCGCAATACCGCTAAATAAGTACTGAATTGCTGTCCCCAGCACAAGGCCGGCAAACAAGCCTATAAAAATCTTACTAGAAAGCGATTTATCCATTATAAATCTCCGATATGCTGTGTTTACTATTTACATTTTTGTAGTTATATATGCTTACTTTTAAAGCATTAGTCGCAAATCATACACACCGAAGTTACAAAATAAAGTGATAATTTACATTTTTGTTAACGAAATTGTTTTAGAAAAAATGACTATATTTACATTCCTATGCAGAACAAACATTCACACAGCGAATGATTACAATCACTTATAGCCCTTTCCGTTAATAAACACGCAGCGAGATGAGAGAAAATCTCCTATAGGAAAATAATTAACCAATAGGAAAAAATATGAAGGGGATCAAATTTTCATTTATCGATATACAACGAAGTTCGATGCAGTCATTTATGTTTAAAACAAAAAAGCGCCCATCAAAAATGATGGGCGCTTTTATATTTAAAAAACAGGGAGTTAAAGTTACTTAGCAACCATTACCATTGCCGGACGAATCACACGACCGTTTAGTTCGTAACCTTTTTGCATAACAAACATAACAGTGTTTGATTCATGATCAGGGCTCTCCTGAATCGACATCGCTTGATGGAACTCTGGATTGAATGCTTCACCTTCAGGGTTGATTGCTTTCAAGCCAAATTTCGCGACAACGTCTACAAACGTTTTATGGGTTAGTTCAACGCCTTCTAGGAACGGCTTCACAGTTTCATTCTCTGTATCTGCCGCTTGAATTGCACGCTCTAGGTTATCAATAACAGGAAGCAGCTCTTCTGCAAACTTGTTCAACGCAAACTTACGTGCTTTATCGATCTCTTGCTCAGTGCGACGACGCATGTTTTCTACTTCAGCTTTAGAACGCAACACCGCATCTTGTTGCTCTTTTACTTTTGCCTCGCTAGACAATAGTGCCGCTTCTAGTTGAGCAATCTTAGCGTCTGTCTCATCACCAAGCTCTTCAAGCTCAGCTTCAACTTCTTGTGCTTCAGCTTCTACTTTTTCAGCCTCTTCGATGATTTGATCAAGCTCTTCTTCTGTAACTTTGTTTTCTTCGTTGCTCATGATATCTCCAGAATTCAACATAATGCCCTTAAAGCCATGCGCGTTTTTGCGGGCTTTAACCACATAAAAATTCGCATATTTAGGTGACTTGCCATTATTATGGGGATGAAGATTCCTGATTCAAGCCTCTTTAATGCGGAAATGCTATGAAAAATCCATGTAACGTGATCGCGATTATCGGAAAACCAAGAGATCAACAAGCAATTCAAACTCATAAAGAGTTGTACCAATGGTTGACCTCTGAGGGCTATAAAGTATTCATTGACGATCGCCTTGCCGCAATACTGGATGATATCCCACAGAGTCAGTTTGCTAGCTTAGTTGAACTAGGAAAAAATGCCGATCTAGCCATTGTGGTTGGTGGCGATGGCAACATGCTAGGTGCAGCAAGAATTTTATCCCGATTTGATGTACCAGTTATAGGCGTGAACCGCGGAAATTTGGGCTTCTTAACTGACTTGAACCCAGACGACTTCCAAGCGTCTCTGCAAGCGGTACTCGACGGTGAGTACATTGAAGAGGAGCGTTTTCTTTTAGAGGCGGAAGTACACCGCCACGGACAAATAAAGAGCCATAACGCTGCGCTAAACGAAGCCGTACTTCACCCAGGGCAAATTGCTCATATGATTGAATTTGAAGTGTATATTGATGAAAGCTTCGCCTTCTCTTTACGGGCCGACGGTTTGATTGTCTCCACTCCGACTGGCTCGACGGCATATTCACTTTCTGGCGGCGGCCCAATTCTTTCTCCTAGCTTGAATGCCATTTCACTCGTGCCAATGTTCCCTCATACATTGTCGAGTCGACCTTTGGTGGTTGATGGAAAACGTCGAATTAAATTGGTGGTATCACCAGAAAACCGTGGAACACAAGAAGTTAGCTGTGATGGACAAGTCTCACTTCCAGTTACCCCTGGCGACGAAATTCACATCTATCAAAGTCCAAATGTACTAAAGCTCATCCATCCAAAAGACTACAGCTACTATCACGTCTTACGGAATAAGCTTGGCTGGTCTAGTAAATTGTTCTAACACTTGTTACTCAGGGTAATAACTTCAATAAAAAAGCCAGCAGCTCAATTGCTACTGGCTTTTGGCTTTCTTAGACAAGAAATAGACACAAAGTAGTGAGGCGACACGATATTTGTCATCATTAAAGAGAAGCTTATAAATTTTGATCCTGTGGGCAAACTTTACACAAAAGATAGAAAAGCAAATTCAATGATCTATGTCCGGTGATATTCTCACCATGAATAGAGTATTAACTCTATTTCATACAATCAATAAAGGACATATTATGAAGAAAACCATCATTCTGTCTGTTCTCAGTACATTAGCACTTATTGGCTGCCAATCAGAGGAAACGCAAGTCAACAGTGTGTCCAACGCAAAAGCGGAAGATATCACTAAGACGAAACGGGCCCTAGCTCAACAATTGAGTGAGAATTATGCTGCCATTGAACCCATGCTGAGAAGAGATATTACTCCGCAACAGACTAACGTTTCTGTATCAGCATTTGTTAAGCAAAACCCTAACTCAGAGTTCAGCCGCCAGCTTGTACAAGCTGACACTCAAATTCGTAGCTGGAAAGGTATTTCTGAATACTCAGATCAGTTGTTAGAAGTTCGCTTGGCAAATGAAGCCATGATAACAGCATGGCAAAGTGGCGAGGTCGAGCCATTATTTGCATTTGAACCAAGTGGTGATGATGAGAATTGGCAATACATCGAAGCATTTGATGTTTATGGCAACATCCATCAACTCGATGTTTACCAGCTCCCTGAGGTACCTGTGCTTGTCGTTGATAACAATAGCTCTGCAGAGCTAAAAGCAGGCTTGCAAGCTATGCAAGCTGAGATGAAAAAACTCGGTCAACCAGCTTTAGTTCAACCATATATTGCTGATGAACAACGCCAAAATACACCGCTATTGTCAAATAGCGAAGCGGCTCCAATTCAAACCACGCAGTTGAAAAAGATCCGTCTAGCCGATGACAAAGAACCTTGGATCTCTGGCAAGGCAGAAATCTACGCTATCGTAACGGGCGTCAATCCAAGTCGTGATGAACCTACTCTCGATTTGGTGGAGCTTCCATACTTAGACTACGATAACCAAGATTACTATCCGAATCAGATCATTATTCACTGGTCTCGTTACCGCTGGGGTGCGGCAGACATTGTGCTCATGGAGCAAGATGACGGCACAGACTATAAACAATTGGCAAAACTCCTTGTTCAAGTTGCCGAAGAAGTATTGAAAGCGATTCCAGATCCAGAAGTTCAGGCTTACGCGATTATTCCGCAAATCACGAACAAGATCATCGACACTATCCCCGATGGTGTACTCACGAATGATGATGACTTCGTCGACGTTTACTACACTCTAATGCAAGATACTTCATACGTAGATCACCCAGGTGCAGGTGTGAATGCAGTCGTCACACTAGAACCACTAACGATTAACCCAACTCGTCCGTAACCTGTTCAATTTTAATGAGTCGTTGTAATCACATCGGCTCATTTTTCCCACTTCATCACAAAAAAACAGCCTACAAAGAAAATTTTCCTTACCTGACTTTACTGTATAAAGAAACAGTATATACTGTTCTCTTATACAGTATTGTTCAGTTATACAGGTAAATAAAATGCTGGCTCATCTAAGTGTTAATAACTTTGCGATTGTTAAGTCTTTACAACTCGAGCTTTCTAAGGGCATGACCACCATTACAGGTGAAACAGGCGCGGGTAAATCCATTGCTATCGATGCTTTAGGGCTCTGCTTAGGCGGACGAGCCGATGCCGGCATGGTGCGACAAGGTGAAGAGAAAACCGAAGTTAGCGCCGCTTTTTTATTGGACAACAACTTACATGCAACACGTTGGTTAGAAGATAACGATCTGCTAGATGGCAGTGAGTGTATTTTGCGTCGTATTATCACAAAAGAAGGCCGCTCAAGAGCCTTCATTAATGGCAGCCCTGTTCCACTATCACAACTCAAATCTCTAGGGCAGCTACTTATCAATATCCATGGGCAGCACGCTCATCATCAATTGATGAAAAGTGAGCACCAAATGGCCATGCTCGACCAATATGCTGGGCATTTAAACCTACTAAAAAGCACACGAAGTGCTTACCAGCATTGGCGTCAGGCGGATAATAACCTCAAGCAGCTAAAAGAAAATAGCCAGCAAAACCAGGCGCAAAAACAGTTGCTTGAATACCAAATCAAAGAACTGAATGAGTTATCGCTAGGTGAAGAAGAATTTGCAGAGCTCGAGCAAGAGCATAAACGACTATCCAACAGTGGTGAACTCGCCACTACCTGTCAGCAAGCCATCGAACTTATTTACGAAGGTGAAGAAGTCAATGCGCTTGGTATTTTGCAATCGGCCAATCACTCCCTAATTCAATTAGCCGAATTAGATGAAAAGCTATCTGAGCTACCTAACATGCTGTCAGAAGCGATGATTCAACTTGAAGAAACGAAGAATGAATTACGCAGCTACTTAGATGGCATCGATGTTGATCCAGCTCGTATGGCTTATGTAGAAGAACGTTTTTCTAAAGTGATGTCTGTAGCTCGTAAACACCACGTAATGCCAGAAGAACTCTACCAGCATCATCAAGATCTTCTGGCCCAAGTAGAAGCGTTAGATTGCTCCGATGAACGTTTAGATGAACTTGCTCAAGAAGTAGAACACAAGTACCAAAGCTTTCTAACACAAGCAGAAAAACTGCACAAATCACGCAGCCGTTACGCAAAAGAACTGAACAAACTGATCACACAAAGCATGCACGAATTGAGCATGGAGAAAGCAGTATTCAGTATCGAAGTTAGCAATGACAACACGCACCCATCGCCGCTTGGCATGGACAGCGTGTGCTTCTTAGTATCGACCAACCCGGGACAACCATTGCAACCTATAGCAAAAGTTGCGTCAGGCGGTGAGCTATCACGTATCTCTCTAGCTATCCAAGTGATCACCGCTCAGAAAGTAGATACACCAAGTTTAATCTTCGATGAAGTGGACGTAGGTATTAGTGGCCCAACAGCTGCCGTAGTGGGCAAAATGCTACGCAAGCTTGGCGAATCTACTCAAGTATTGTGTGTCACTCACCTCCCTCAAGTTGCCGGATGCGGCCATCAACAAATGTTTGTTGCTAAGCAAACCAAAGCAGGCCAAACCGAAACCCAAATGCACGCATTAGATGAACAACAACGTGTGGCAGAATTAGCTCGCTTACTTGGTGGTAGTCAAATAACCGACTCAACGTTGGCAAACGCAAAAGAACTGCTTATCGCCGCTTAATAAATCGACAAGGGATGAGATATGGATATCAGAGCAATACACAAAACCAACTGCTTAGATCTCATCCCTATTTTTATTGAGTTAGAACATTACTACTTCAAAGAAAAAGCTTCATCAAAACACGATCTGGTCCATTATCTAAAGAGCCAAGTCTTCTCTGAACATTCTGGTGTTAATATCATTGCGGTTTACGATAATGATGACGTCGTAGGCTTTGCATCTTATACCGTCATGTTCCCTGCCCCAAAACTCTCAGGGCAGATGTACTTAAAAGATCTGTTCGTATCTTCGAAGGTTCGAGGAAAAGGGGTTGGTCTCAAGTTAATGAAGTATCTGGCATCTTTGGCGATCAAGTGTGGATGCCAAAGGTTGGACTGGACAGCTGAAAGTAGTAACCCTACCGCAGGTCAGTTTTACCGCTCAATTGGTGCAACACTAATTCATGAAAAAGAGTATTATCGTTTTTCAGGTGATGCATTACGCGAATTCGCCAAAACCGACTAACGAGTCACTAGGCTTTGCTCACCGCTGAAAGCGTCCATCACCCTACTTCCGATTGAAATTTGCTCTTCGTCACCTAACTAATACGTCATGTGGTGACATTTACCGCCTAATATCGGTGAATAAATGCAACTCAACTCAAAATTCGTTGTCAGATTGTCTACCATACGACGCATAGCTTTTTACATCTGCGTCGAGCTTGTTTATTATCAGCGCAGTATTTTAAAGGTTACTAAGAAATTATTATGCAATTAAAGAAGTGGTTAGTTGCCGTACCATTAGCAATGACATTGCTGACAGGATGTTCGGTATTGGAAAGACTGGTTTATCGTATTGATATCAACCAAGGCAACTATGTAGAACAAAGTGCGGTTGATAAATTAAAGTTTGGGATGACTAAAGCACAGGTTCGCTTCGTATTAGGGTCGCCAATGCTTATTGAAAACGGCTATCCAAACACTTGGTATTACATCTATCATCATACTCCTGGCCATGGCGAACCAGTACAGAAAGATCTGATTGTAAACTTTAATGACCAAGGCACACTCGCAGACATCAGTGGTGACTTTCCAAAAAGTGACGCATTTTACGAGCAAATTCAGTAAACTGACTTTTGCAAAAAAACCTCCCGTTTGGGAGGTTTTTTATTATATAGAAATCACGTTAGTCAAACTTTGAGTAACTCACATGAGCTATTGGGTTTATATTAATCCTGCTTATTTTTACGTACAGAACTAGGCTTGCCACCGGTGACTGGGTCTGCACTCCCCTCGGCTTTAGCCTGCTCCGCCCGTTTACGGCGAATCTCTTTCGGATCGGCGAGTAACGGACGATAAATCTCTATTCGATCTCGATCTCGAACGGTCGCATCTAACTTCACGTTACGACTAAACACACCCACTTTGTTCTTGGACAAATCAATTTCAGGGTACAACTCCAATACACCGGATTGTCGAATGATCTCTTCTACCGTTGCGTGATTATTTACCACTAAGTTAAATACACGCTGTTCATGAGGAAGAGCATAGACAACCTCAACGTGAATCATATCTGACTCAATACTCATAACACTCGTAGACCTGTTTTGCGCGTTTAGTAAATGCATTTACCATATTACTAGTAAGCTCGTTAAAAATCTTACCGAAGGCCATCTCAATCATTTTACTTGAGAATTCAAACTCAAGCTTTAGTTCAACCTTGCAAGCTTGTTCATCTAGCGCGGTAAAAATCCAACCACCACGCAACGTCTTAAACGGGCCATCCACCAAGTTCATCATAATTGCCTGACCGGGGATCAACTCATTTGAAGTCGTAAACGTTTTGCTGATTCCAGCCTTCGCCACATCGACAGAAGCCACCATACCATTCCCCGAAGACTCAATGATTCTAGAGCCCGAGCAACCAGGCAGAAATTCAGGGTATTTAGCAACATCATTAACCAGATTGAACATCTGTTCGGCGCTAAAAGACACAAGCGCAGAACGGCTGACTTGCTTCATACATACTCCTATCGATACATGTACAGATTTAAAGCTACTCGCCAATTTTACTTTTATTCCACGATTGCGCAAATAAAAGGATTTCCTATCCGATATCCAACCCGTATAATGACGCTATTATGGCAAAGAAAAAAATGAAACAAAAAGCGGGTAGCAATACTATCGCGCTGAATAAAAAAGCTCGCCACGAGTATTTCATCGATGATGAAATCGAAGCTGGCTTGGAGCTCCAAGGTTGGGAAGTGAAAGCCCTTCGCCAAGGTAAAGCCAATATTTCTGAAAGTTACGTATTTATGCGTGACGGTGAAGCCTTTGTGAGTGGCATGACAATCACTCCTTTAAATCAGGCATCGACACACGTTGTGGCGAATCCCATACGTGTGCGTAAACTACTAATGAGTCGTCGTGAACTGGATAACCTATTCGGACGTGTAAACCGTGAAGGTATGACATTAACGGCCCTCTCACTGTACTGGTCTCGCTCTTGGGTGAAACTAAAAATTGGCGTAGCAAAAGGTAAAAAGCTGCACGATAAACGTACGGATCTAAAAGAAAAAGACTGGGCAAGAGAAAAAGCACGCGTAATGAAGAGCGCGCTGCGTTAATCTTGACCACTTAAACGCATAGTACTGGACAGCCAATGCTTTTCTGTTACTATGCGAATATTACCTGGGGCTGATTTAGGATTCGACGGGAATTCAGAAGTCTGAGGTGCATGCCGAGGTGCGGTAGGCCTCGTTAACAAACCGCAAAAAAATAGTCGCAAACGACGAAAACTACGCACTAGCAGCTTAATAACCTGCTAAGAGCTCTCTCGCCCTAGCTTCCGCACGTAAGACGGGGATCAACGAGGGATCAAACCCAAACGCGCTAGCCCGGATTCTCCCGCCTGAGAGATGAACGGCGAATTTTAATTCAGGCTAGTCATTCATTAGCGTGTCGGTTCGCAGGTGGGTGGCGAAATTAAAGATCGACTAAGCATGTAGTACCAATGATGAACGGTTTTCGGACGCGGGTTCAACTCCCGCCAGCTCCACCAAACATCATGTAAGCCTCTGATTTTTCAGGGGCTTTCTTTTTATACATGCCTATGAAAAGAGAAATTGAGGTACATCCTGTTCTACATATGGACGGAGATGACACTTTGCACATGACACAACGGGCAAACGGTAACTGGTACTATCAACGCCGTATCCCAACCCACTCTCAGCCATTCTTTGGCAACAAAAAGTCCATCAAAATCTCACTGCGCACCAAGTCTGTCGCAGAGGCTCGTGTTAGAGCGCGTCAGCTATCTGTAGAGCATGACGTCCTATTTGCGCAGCATGAGACTCTTGCAACAACGACAAGCAAACCTAAAGGCTACGCAAGTAACCCACTTGAAGTGCTCGTTGACGTCAAAGCTAGCCAAGCTCAACACAAAGAAATCACTCAAGCGACGTCTGACAACCTAGTAGGAGCTCAGAGCTTACCACACGCACAAGTCTTTACTGCGCCACTAAAAGAGCGTGAGAGCGTCTTTACGGGTATTGAGGCAATGAGAGATGATTTATGCGAACTAATGTGCGACCTTGCCGAAAATAGATTGAGTGAGTATGACGCCAAGCTTTCGCGCTCATGGCGTATCATTGAGGGTGCGATGGAGTCAGAGCACTACGAGTACTTTGTAGAGCAGCCATTTGAAACTCAAAGACAACTTGTCACCGAGAGCTGTAGAAAGTCGATACAAGGATTATCCTCATTAACTACTCAGCTCACAGATGTGATGGCAGAGCGTCTTGAGTTACCTAATGCGTCTGATACCTACCTTCATGAGCTAAGGGGAACGCAAGCTCCGACGGAGAGCGAACATCAAAGCTTGCTGTTATCTGAATGCGTAGAGCTTTACCTCAAGGATAGAGAAAAAGACAACATGCAACCCAAGACCTTTGAAAGCTACAAGGCTCGTATGCGACTCATGCTATACATCTTGGGCGACCGTCCTATTGACTCTCTCAAGCGTGCTGATGCTTTGATGTTCAAGGATAAACTCTTGCAGTTACCAGCGAACCTCAACAAAGTGTCGAGCTTTAAGGGCTTACCTGTTGATGATGTCATTGCTCTCAAACCGACACCGATGGCAGTGAGCACAGCAAATGACACAATGACTGGTGTTAGCTCATTCTTCGACTGGTGCGTGTTGAATGAGTACGCGTCCAAGAATGCCTTTAAAGGACTCAAAGTAAAGACCAAGAAAAAGGCATCTGATGAGCGTAGCGCGTTCACTGAGTCTGACTTAAAGACCCTATTTCAGCATCCATACTTCCAAGGAGGTGAGAGTAAACACCCACACTATTACTGGCTACCTGTACTAGGGCTTTATACAGGTGCTCGTCTCAACGAGTTGTGTCAGTTGCATGTATGTGACGTTCGTAGAGATGATGAGAGCGGACTTTGGACTATGACCATCACCAATACTCAAGAAGACCAGAAAACCAAGAATATGAGTTCAATTCGCACTATTCCACTGCACCCTAAATTAATTGAACTAGGGTTCGTTGACTACGCACAGAACCTCACTCATGAGCGCGTCTTTCCTGAGCTTAAGAGAGGAAGAGATGGGTATGGACAAGCACCATCCAAATGGTTTGCTCGCTTCCGTGACAAAGTGCTGCCTAACGCCAAGAACGAACATAAGGCTTACCATTCTTTCAGGCACACTTTCATCAACGCCCTGAAGCAATCAGGCGTATCCCGCAGTCATGCAGCAGCCTATGTGGGTCATGGGGACGGAAGTGAAACGTTTGGACGGTATGGTAAAGCTTATGTCGCATCAGCATTAGCTCCTATATTGGACAACATTACGTTCGACTTCGACATAAAGCCCTATGCACTATCTAACTAGTACAAATTAAAAGGTAACACCTGACGTCTACCCAAGTGTTACCTTTCATTTTACATTTTACCTTCGGCGGCTTGTCTCGCTAAGCAGTCTGAATGCTCATTACCTTTGATACCAGAGTGACCAGCTACGTGCTCAACGCTAACACGTGGACGAATAGCTTTAAGCTCATCTATCAGCATCCATAAGTCCTGATTAGCGACAGGCTTCTTGCTTGAGTTGCGCCAAGCGTTACGCTTCCAGCTATCAAGCCATTCATTGAAGCCCCGCACGCAGTACTGACTGTCACTAAAGACATTGTCCCCCTCACCTGCTACAAGTAAGGCAATGATGAGAGCCAGAAGCTCAGCCCTTTGACTGGTGACACCACCAGCCCTGCGAACGGAGGATGAGTACTCCTGAATGCAATATCCAAGAGCGTCGTAAACAGCGACACCAACACCCCCTTGAAGACACCCGTGCTGATTGTCTGGTGCTGAACCATCGCAATAGATACTTAGTGGGTGCTGAGCGTTGTGTAATAGATGTGTCGTTTGAAGTTGTGTATTCATATTAAGTCCTTAATCGTAAAGCCACACCGAAAGCCCCACATAGCCAACTACACCAACGAAAGACTCGTAGTGACTAACTGACAGCATGGCTTTGCGGTTAAGCGTTGGGTTTGAAGTGAAGTGGCCTTGTGGTGGCCTTTTGTGAGTTGTGGAGTGATGAGAGCCAATCAGGCAGCTTGAGATAGATTGACCACCTCATTCTTAGAGTTAACAAAGATGCTTAATGTTGAAAGCACTTCCATATACTTCTGAGCCTGCCTTTCCTTGACACCAAGTAGCTCTTGAATTGACTTTGACGTGTACACTCGTGAATGTTGCTGTAGCAAGGCCATCAACTTGTACTTATCCACGTAAGCCTTCTTGCCGCTACTTCCTTTTGTACTCTTCCTCTCTAAGTAGCAGTTGAGTACACCAGAGACGACATCATCAAGCCAAGCTGGTGGTTTGTCCGTATTCATTTGGGGCAATTGTATCGATACTCTTTTGGCTGGTCGTCCTGTCGCGCTTCTAGATGTCGCTGTAGTATCATCACTTGCAAAGTCGGGTAGTTCATATCCTTCAACGTCAAGCCATGCCTCATCGTCAAATGACATTAAGTTTATGTATTTCATGGTTTATTTAGTTTCCGCACCTATATAAAGAGAAAACATAAAGAGAGAACCATAGCTAGCTCAAAGAAGAACCTTAAAGACAAGCTAAACGCTACTAGGAACTCTCCAATAGGGGATTTGAAATGATTGACTACCGTTGTCATGACACTCCCACGTAAAGCGGGCTGAAAGGAATGATATGAGGTGATAGATAGAAGACGCAGAGCTTAAAGTATCTATGAGAGCTACTTTAAGTTGAGCTTAGAGTTAGCTTTAAGTAAGTGATTGTTATTGTTAATAACCACAATCACATCTTAAAGACAGACTTTAAGTATCCACGCCCTACACCAGCACGTCTTACAAGCTTAAAGCTTCCCTTAAAGAGAACTCTTAAGCTTTGCGTCTGGTGCATGTATTGCTCTTTGTCTCTCTGCTTGCCCAAGGCATTAAGACTCACTCTCTATGAGCCGAGAGGTTACGAGGTGATGGCCTTGAAGCCCACTCAGTGCGTGACTCTGATGTGTGACTTCTTGCTGTGGTTTGGCGGCTACAGTCCGCATTGGGTTTGTTCTTATAGGCAGTCGTAATTACAGGTTATTAACACCCTGTCAGACTCACCGTATCGGGCTGCGCCCTATAGGCAGTCGTAATTCGATTGGCATTGCGTTGAGACTCAAAGAGAGCGTAAAGGCAGGGGATGAGAGCGTTGATACCTCGATGGTTTGACCCAACTAAAACAGACAAGGGCAGGCGTTGCACCCGCCCAAGTGACCTAGATAAGCTCGGCGTTAACCTCCGCCATGTAAGGCGCTAAGACATTCTCAATGCCATTTGTAGCGTCCTCAAAGACACCAAGCTCTACTAACGCTTTAACATGCCCCCACACCTCTTGGTGCAGCTGCGAGTCTTGCGTTGTAAGCAGCGTTTGAGTATCAAGATGATTAGAGGCTTTAATAGTTAAGACGTCGTTCATATCAATGCTCCTTTGTGCTTAAGGTGAGCTAAAGATACCGAAACTCAACTTGGTTGTGTTATGTGTAGTCACTAGTGAGTACAATAACTTGAATATGGTCACGCAAGAGCTTGCTAAGTGAGTGCTTATTGTTCAATCAGCCGACACTTAGAACACGGTGCCAGCTTCAACCGCCTTCTTCTTCACTCTCTGTACGGTACTTGCATTACAGCCAAGCTCCTGAGCGACACCACGGATAGACTTGCCCTCAAGTAACAACTCAATGATACGCTGATGCTGCTTGGTATTAGCTTTGCGTCCTTGGAACTTCTCAGCCCACTTCGCAGGGTTAGCTTTAAGCGCTTGTCTTCCAGCCTCAGCCGACGCTAAGCGATTCTTACGCTCTGC